>CAYNAH010000001.1:0-22832 GCA_964395365.1 uncultured Candidatus Saccharibacteria bacterium
CGAAGGATACTGAACGTAACCAACGACATGGGCAATTCCAGGTAATTTACTGTATTTCCTTAGATAGAAATCAGGATCATCACTTGGTTCATTCCATGCAAGCTCCACACCATTCCTATCATAAATAACTCCTCTAACCGCAAAGACTGGCGTATGCCTCAATCTGTTATTCTCACTCTTCTGTTTGTAATATTCACCATTTGCAATCTGTAGTGACCATGTTTTTACTGTAAAAGTGGCGATTATTAACAGAAATACAAGTAGAATAATATTTAAGCTTAGTTTGGATATTGGTTTCTCCAATCTACCCTCAAATTGTTGATTATCATATTGCGGTATATTGTGGGAATCTATAAAAATTTCATCTGGATCGATCTCAACATTTTTTCTTTTGTTTTTTCTAATCCTTATGATCATAGGCAATCAATTTCTTTTTTAATACATATGAAATACAGAAAAGTATAATACTTGATATTGTAAATATATATCTAATATCCCAAAATTCAGGTAGAGCTGATGCATACAAAGCATCATAAATTACACCCCAGAGTATGATTTCATAATATGATGGGAAGTAGAACAAGAGAGCAATAGCTAGACACCAGGTAAGCCACCAATATCCCCACATGATGCAGCAGAACATCAATATTGCAGTTACTATTCTTATTATTATTACTTTTTTAGAATCAATTTTCATAATTATTTATTATATATCTGAACCCATTTCTGTTCATATATATTAACTGGTTGGGTAAAGAGTATTGTAGAGAAAGCACGACCAGAATCAATAGCTACATCTTTAACTATACCAAATACTGAAGGTGTTAGATCAGGGATGAGTACTGTATCACCTATCTGTATCTTAACATCTTTTGGTAGTACTGCTTCAAATGATCCACCCCCTCTACCTATAGCACTAGCTTGAATATTGTTTTTACCGATAAGAACATCGAATTTCTCTCCGTATGATGAGTATAGCTTAACTTTAGCATATGAACCATTTTTTTCCACAATCTCTCCAACTAGAACATTACCAGAAACGTAGACCTTGTCCCCTACTTTTACACCTATATCATCTACATTAATAATATAACTATCGAAAACAGTGAACGGAGGCTTTTTAACTATAAAAGCAAATGATGGAACAGTTGATGAAGAATTTCGATGCATAGTAGCTTTTAATTCATGATTTTCTTTAAGGAGTTCGTTCACTACAGCATCTCTTAATTCTGTAGAAATTATAATATGATCTTTTCGTATATTCTCCTCAATTCCCCAAAATGGTATGGCGATAATTGTCATAAAATTTGGAAAAAACTTTGGAGCAAATGTGTATATTATTGTGAGTATAATAGCAAAGACCCCTATTATCTTTAGGCTTGTTGGTACATTACCACGTCTAATACTACTTCTGTGTTCGTAATTCATCCTCATTTTGAATTAAGACGTCTTTAAAACCTTCTAAATCCTCGAGAACTATACCCGTACCCCTTGCAATGGCTGTTAGTGGATCTTCGGCTATGTATACAGGAAGTTTAAGTGATGTTGCTAATAGTTCATCTAGACCCTTAATCAAAGCACCGCCCCCAACCAAGTGTATTCCTCTATGCATTACATCAGCGAGGATTTCAGGTGGTGTGGTTTCTAAAACTTCTTTAGCAGACTCAACAAGAGTTTCGATTGAGGATGATATGGCTTCTCTAATATCTGAGTCTGTTATCACCACTTCTCTTGGTAAACCTGTAATCAAGTCCCTTCCCCTTACAGTAGTTTCAATCGGTCCTTTAGCCAACACATTACCAACAGTTATTTTTATAAATTCTGCAGTTTTTTCTCCAACTAAAATCTTAAATTCATTTCTAATATATGAAATTATATCATTATTCAACTTATCACCAGCAACTTTCAAATTTCTTGATCTAACTATTCCACCAAGAGAGATAATTGCTATGTCAGTTGTTCCTCCACCTATATCTATAATCATACTTCCGACTGGCTCGTGTATTGGTAATCTAATACCTATAGCTCCAGCCATTGGTTCTTCAACAATATATACTTCTCTAGCACCTGCATTACGAGTCGCATCACGGACCGCCCTTATCTCCACATTTGTTACGCCAGATGGTACACCAACAACAACACGTGGTCCTAGTATCTTTTTTGAATATTGCTCAGCTCTCTTTACTAAATATGAAATCATCTCTTCTGTTATCTCGAAGTCAGATATAACTCCATCTACAAGTGGACGTACCGCTACAATGTGTGGAGGAGTTCTACCCAACATGTCTTTTGCTGCATTACCAACAGCAACCACACGTCCTGTCTTTTGATTTACAGCAACAACAGATGGTTCATTAACCACTATTCCAAATCCTTTTAGATATACGAGAGTATTAGCTGTACCCAAATCAATCCCTATATCGTTGGATAGATATTTAAATATTTTCTCTTTAAATTCTTTCATTTTTGATCATTTCAACCTTTCCAGTCATACGGTCTTTTACCTCAACTGATCCCTGCTCTATCGTCTTTTCACTTATCACTACTCTCATAGGTATTCCCATTAAATCACTATCAGCAAACTTTTCTCCTGCACGCATATCACGATCGTCATATAGCACCTCTTTACCTTCTTTTGTCAGTCTTTCATACAACATATCTGCCTCTTTCTTTACTTTTCCTTCCTTGTCTTCAATTGAGATTAGGTGGATATCGAAAGGAGCAATACTCTTAGGCCACACTAGACCTTTGTCGTCAGAGAGTACTTCTGCGATAGTGCCCATGAGTCTACCCGGGCCAATACCGTATGAACCCATTACTACTGGTCTCTTCTCACCTTTTTCATCTAGGTAATTTAACTCCAAAGCATCTGAAAACCTTGTACCAAGTGAGAATATATTTCCAACCTCTACTGCCTTTTTCTCAATAAGACCATCTTTATCTATACCCATTTCTTTAAGGAGAGTAGTATCATTTAGAACCTCCTTGTTCACTGCAAGCTTCTTCTTTTCATCCACATACACATATATCACATCCTCACCAGCATCAGTAACTGTCTGGAATTCATGAGAATACTTAGAAAATGAACCGCCTGAAGCAAATGTCATATATGTTTTGTCTCCTAGACCAACTCTTTCAAAGATTCTTTCATATGCCTGTGTAGCTTTGCGATAGAATTCATTATGCTCTTTTTCATCCTTTGAGAAAGAGTACAGGTCCTTCATAACAAACTCTCTACATCTCATTACACCAGATTTTGCACGAGTTTCATTTCTAAACTTTGTTTGGAATTGATATGGATATACTGGAAGATCTCTATATGAACGAACATAATCCTTCATCAAATTTGTTAACTGTTCCTCATGAGTTGTTCCTAATCCAAGTTCAGTTTCATTTTTAAGTTTTGTCTTGAACCAAACATCAATAACTGCATCATCCCAACGTCCTGTCTTTTCCCATACACTTTTGTCCTGTAATGCTGTTAGAGTTAGCTCCTGACCCCCGATACCATTCATCTCTTCTCTAATTATTGAAACTATCTTGTTCATTACTTTTAAACCTAGTGGAAGATATGAATACACCCCAGCCATTTCCTTATGAATATACCCTGCTCGTATTAGTAACTGTGCATTCTTTGAAACCTCGTCTTTTGGAGCGTCTTTACGTGTTTTTGTGAATAGTAGTGATTGCTTCATACCGCTATAATAGCGTAAAAATAATTATTTCACAAATAAAATCAGCCCCGGTACAATTACGTTCCGGGGCTTGTGTTGATTTTGAACAGCCATCTGGCTAAGCCGTGGCTGAAGCGATTTCCTCGATTGTCCGCATGACCGCGTCGTAGGGCTTTTCGGCCTTTACGATCGGACGTCCGACTACAATACGATCAGCGCCAGCTTTGATTGCCTTTGCGGGGGTCATAATGCGCTCCGGATTCTGATCGTCACCCGAAACGATTGCCCACGTCGGTCGAATAGCCGGAGTGTTGAGAGTCATTACTCGTTTGACCACGCTCTGAATGAACCCGATGTCCGTCGGAGCGCAGATCAGTCCGTCCAGACCCGCAGTTTCAGCGAGAAGAGCGAACTTCATCACCGAAGCCTCCACAGTTGCACGGAACATTTCTTCCGTATCAGCCAACTTGAGACTCGTGAGAACCGTCACACCGAGCACTTCCGTGTCCGGTAGTTCGGCTTTCAAAGCCTGCATTGCGGTAACTCCTGCGACACAGACAGTGGTAAGCAATTCAGGCTTCGCTTCCTTCAGCAGGACGCCGTCCGTGGACAGTGTCTCGCCGATGTCATAGAGCTTGAGGTCAGCGAAGACCCGTAAGCCGCGCGACTGGATTTCGCCGATGAGGTCGTAACCACACGCACGAAGCGCGGAGTTAACCTTGATATAGACGCCGGTTCCCTGGAGACTGTCAGCCAGAGCTAGGACTTGGGTCTTTACCCACTCGTGCCCATTCGGAATGGTAGGTTTGAAGTCGGCAGCAACGATCAATCGTTCCGCCGGTGTCAGTGTTCTTTGCATGTGCTGTTTTCCTTTTGTTTGGTTTGAGAATTACTGTTGCATGGCGGCCACGAGGCGCGCCCAGTTTTTCTTTACTTCCAGTTCGAGTTTGCCAGCAGCGATGTCGGCGGTAACCGCAGGATCATCCTGTTCATATTCCGGATACGCTTCACGAATTGAAGCAATCACCGGCAGACCCTTGTAGTTCGTGTCGTAAATCGGAGAACGATTGAGCGCCCCGACGAGGAGCACAACCTTCGCTCCAGTGGCTGAGATCTCGGCCAAGGTGCTGCCGGTGTTTTGGAAGTTGTTGAAAACATCTTCAGCAACAGCGACACATTCACCAGGCTCGAAATTAAACTGCGACAGGTCCCAGAAGTATTCCTGTTTCTTACCCTTTTCCGTAGGCTTTGGCACTTTGTCCGGGTAGACAAATCTTTTTCGGGCAAGACGTGCAAGTTCCTGGCCAAACGTTCGACCACCATTGGGAATACCACAGACAGTGTCAAACGAATTAAGCAGACCTTGTTCGAATATCTTACCGAAGACTGTATCAGCAAAAGCTCCGACAGCTTCCAAATGAGGCTCAATTTTTCGGAAGTTGAAGTAGATGTCTCCGACGAGGTTACGTCCTTGACCATCTTTTCCCGCGTAGGCGACCAGAGGTCCCTTGCGCACTAAGCCGACTTTCGGACATACGTACACTGCATCGCAGCGTTTTCCGAGTTCCAAGAGATCTTCTCCTGGAAGTGGAGTGATTAGCTTCATAGTTTTTGAATGTTCAACGATACGCTTTAAGGCAGCGTTATAGCCTGTGTCGATCGAATCGACTCTTACTGTACATTATCTAAAATTTTGGTAAGAGTAAAGCAGGTTACTTCACAAACAAATTAGCAATATCCTTGTAAGTTACAACAATCATAAGAAGAATTAACAATCCAAAACCTAAAGCATTTACCGTATTAGCAATTACTGGCTTAATTGGTCTCCTAATTACAGCTTCTATTACAACAAACAATATCCTTCCTCCATCAAGTGCTGGGAATGGTATTAGATTTAAAACTCCAAGATTTATTGAAATAATTGCAGTAAACATTAGTAGATATGTAAAACCAATTTTAGCTGCATCACCAACCATTCCCGCTATACCAACAGGACCAGAGATGGATGCGAGAGTTGATTTGCCATCAAATATACCTACTATTAATTGGTATAGTCCAGCTATCATTGCAGTAATTGAATGTAGAGTGAATCTAATAGATTCTATAACTGCAGTGAAGAAAGGTAGTTTTAATGTTCCAACATTATCCATTGCTACTCCAATAGCATATCTGTCTTGAACAATACCCTTTTCAGCAATTACGTTTACTGCATATTCCTTGCCCCCTCTTGTATATTTAACATTTACTCCATTTGATGTGCTGTCATTTATTTCTTTTTGAAAAGTCTCAGCTGAAGAAACATTTAAAACATCTCCTGCTTTTAGACCCGCCTTGTCAGCTGGTGATCCCCTATTTACGAGAGTAATAACAATATGTTGATCATACATATTATCCTTGTATTCACTAAAACTACTTACAGGAGCAGATACACCAAATGAAAAGGCGGTAGCAACTAGCATAGATGCAAATACAAAATTGAAAAATATACCAGCAAAAAGCACAGTGGCTTGCTTCCACCTAGCCATATGTACAAAACTTCTGGCTTTATCTGCACCATTTATCGATTCATCGTCTGGATTTTCACCAAAAATCTTTACGTAACCTCCGAAAGGTATGAGATTTAGGGAATATGTTGTCTCTCCAACTGTCTTTCTGAAGATCTTAGGACCAAAGCCTAATGCAAATGCATCTACTCGTATACCAAAAGTTCTAGCAGCAATGAAGTGTCCGAGTTCGTGGACGAAGATTAGGATAGCTAGAACAATTAGAAAAATAATTATAGTCATTATGCAATTATTTCTTTCTCCTTCTTTGAATACAAATCATCTAGTTTCTTGTTTGTATCATCAACAAACTTCTGTATCTCTTTCTCATGTCTGAACATCTCATCTTCACCTATGCCACCAGCTTTTACTTTAGCTTTTAGATCCTTCATAGCATCATCTCTATGTAGTCTGATCTGCTTTCTACCCTCCTCTAATTTTTCTTTAGCAATTTTAACTATAGATGCTCTACTTTCAGATGTAAGTTCAGGAAAATTAACTCTTAGACCCTTATCATCAACAGAAACAGATACTCCGAGATTGGATACTGTTAATGCCTTTTCAATTTCTTTAGACTGAGCCATATCCCAAGGTATTATCCTCAATGTTCTACTACCTTCTATGGTTATAGATCCAACCTGACTAAGTGGTGATAGTACTCCGTATGATTCTACCTTTACACCATCAAGAAGGACTGGATTTGCTTGACCAGTTCTAATTGCAGAAAATTCTTTCTTTACCCATTCTTCGGTGTTTGATAATGATTTTTTAAATTTGGTGAAATCGTATGCCATATTTGTAGTATATCATAAAGAGATAATTTAAAAAGTAGCGTTCTATAGACTCAAAGCTACATATTCCAAAAGTTGTTTTACAGATGCAGATCGATCATTTAAATAGTCACGTGCTTTTAGGATAGCTTTTAGTGTATTGGCAGTCTCAATCCCCTTTTGTTTATACAGGACAACTTCAAGAGCAGCCAAAAACTCTTGCGCATTACTTTTATCTAGTTTTTCATCAGAAATATCTTTAGCAATATCATCTACATAGGCAATCTTGTCTTTTTTGCTTAACTTGAGAAATTTCTCAACTTCATTAAACAAATCTTGGTCTAACACTTCATGATTCTGAGATTTAAGTATATATAGTCTTGATTTGAGAGTTGGTAAAAGTGCGTGAGACGAAGGCATAACAAGAAAGAAATGACTATTCTCATTTGGTTCTTCAAAAATCTTTAGTAGTGCGTTTTGAGCTTCATTTGTAATGTTTGAAGCTTCGATTATGAATATCTTTTTACCATCTTTAGAGAAACTTTTTGATAGATGTAGTTCTTTTATCCTCCTACTGTCTTCAATGCCCAACGACTCAAACTTTTCATGGAAAAAGTCTGGATTTCTATCATGTCCGATTTTAAATTTTTCCTTCAGAAACTCTTTTAGATGTTGAGCAGCATCCTTAAATGAGTGGATGAAATACGCGTGATGTTCTAGAGCATGAATGTATTGCAATGGATTCATTGTAATAATATTAAGATACTACCTCTTACTTATAATACTCTTCTTGTATGTGTCCAAATGATCAAGAGCTATACCAGTACCCTTTACAACACAGTATAGCGCATCATCTGCTAATCTAGCTTTAACCCCCGTTCTTCTATATACCAATTCTGGAAAATTTCTTAACATTGATGATCCCCCAGTCATGATAATTCCTTGATCGATTATGTCAGATGCCAATTCTGGAGGTGTCTCTTGCAATACATCCTTTATCGCTTTAATCATATCCTTAAGCTCCTTGCTAATAGCCTTAACAATTTCATTTGTCTTTATTTCGGTTGATCGCGGTAGACCAGAAATGAAATCTCTACCTCTTACCTGCATTACAAGCTCATCATCAAGTGGTATTGCTGAACCAATTTGAATCTTTACATCCTCTGCCATTTTGTCACCAATTGCTAGATTAAATGTTTTTTTAATATAGTCAGCAATTGCAGCATCAATTCGGTTACCTGCACACTTTACTGATGTAGAAGATACAATTCCACCGAGTGAGATCACAGCAACATCTGTTGTTCCGCCACCAATATCAACAACCATATGTCCTTTTGCTTCCTGAATTGAAATACCAGCACCAATTGCTGCAAGAATTGGTTCCTTAACAACATATGCATTACGTGCTCCAGCTCTTAACGTTGCCTCAATCACAGCACGTCTTTCTGTAGATGTAATACCTGCCGGAACAGAGACCATTACTTCAGGTTTAAACACATTCCATCTTCCCAAAGCTTTGTTGATAAAATACCGGAGCATTGCTTCAGTTACCCTATAGTCAGCTATAACTCCATCGCGCATAGGTCTGTAGGCAATAATATTATCAGGTGTCCTTCCAATCATTTCTTTAGCTTCAAAACCAACAGCCAATACTTTCTTGTCCTGTTCAGACACAGCAACAACAGAGGGTTCATTTAGAACGATTCCTTTTCCAGGTAGGAATACGAGGGTATTAGCTGTACCCAAATCAATTCCGAGTTTTTGAGAAAAAAGATTCATATGTGACAACAATAATACCCTTAATTATCCACATTTTCAATGTATTGCAGTATATAGCGTATATGCTATAATACAAAACATGAAGAAAATTAAAGATAACCCCCTACAACATATTGGAAAAATGATAAGTGAGGTAAGAGAAGGAAGGAAAATAACACAATCTGATTTAGCTGATAAGATTGGTACAACCCAGAGTGTTATAGCCAGAATTGAAAAAGGTGAACAAAATCTTAGTACCGAAACTCTTGCAAAGATTAGTAAGGCACTCAATCAAGAAATCGTAACCTTGGCACCAAAAGGTACAATTAATTTTCGTATTGAAGGTGGACGTAAACTATCAGGTAAGATACAAGTAAGAACATCAAAGAATGGTGCGGTGGGTATACTTTGTGCGTCTCTTTTGAATAGTGGCAAAACAACTATTAAAAAAGCACCTAGGATTGAGGAAGTTTTTAGAATAATTGAAGTACTTGAGAGTATTGGAGTAAAGACGGAATGGAAAAAGAATGGAAAGGATAGTGACCTTGTAATTACCCCACCTAAAAGTATAGCTATTGATAAAATTGATGTTAAAAGTGCTGCAAAAACAAGAAGTGCGATGATGATAATGGCACCTCTTGCCCATCAGTTTAAGAATTTCAAGCTACCACAAGATGGAGGATGTAGGCTTGGATCAAGAACTGTTAAGCCGTATTTTTATGCCCTAGAAAACTTGGGTATCAAGATCGAAACTAGATCAGACTTTTTTGAGATTAGTCATAAGGGTCTACACCCATCCGATATTGTGTTGTATGAGGCTGGAGATACGGTAACAGAAACTGTTTTAATGGCAGCTGCCAAGATACCAGGCATTACAAAAATTAAATTTGCTTCTGCAAACTATCAAGTGCAAGATGTCTGTTTCTATCTAGAACTTCTAGGAGTTAAAGTTGAGGGTATTGGCACATCAACACTTACTGTACACGGAAAGAAGGATATAAATATGGATGTAGAATACTATCTAAGTGAAGATCCGATTGAGGCAATGTCACTTCTAGCTACAGCCATTGTTACAAAGTCATCTATAACTATCGAGCGTTGCCCTATCGACTTCCTAGAGCTTGAACTATTAAAACTGGAAAAAATGGGATTCAAATACAAGATCCTGAAACACTACAAGGCTGAGAATGGAAAAACTAATCTTGTAGACATAACAACATACGAATCTAATCTTAAGGCACTTGAAGAAAAGATACACGCTCAACCATATCCTGGAATTAATATGGATAACCTTCCATTCTTTGCTGTAATAGGTGCGGTAGCTGAAGGACAGACATTTATTCACGATTGGACTTATGAAGAAAGAGCTATCTACTACAAAGAATTGGCCAAACTAAGAGCTGAAACAATACTCGCAGATCCACATAGATTCTACATAACAGGACCAACAAAGTTTAAGGCGGCTGAGATTATGTGCCCACCTGCGCTTAGACCATCTGTAATTATATTGATAGCTATGCTTGCTGCAGAAGGTACTTCTATATTAAGAAATGTATACAATATCAATCGTGGTTATGAAGACTTTGCAGAAAGATTGAACTCAATTGGAGCAAAGATTGAAACATTTAGAGATTTGTAGAAGTAGCTTCTAAGTTAGTTCCTGATGGTAACTCTGGTTCAAGTGTGGTTTCAGTAACAGGATCTGTTACCTCTAATTCTGGGACTACGATATTATCTGACCCATCGGGTAATGTACTTGGTGTTGAACTAGCATTATCAATTACAATTTCCGGAGTAGTTGTTGCTTGATCATGGCTTTCCTCAGTTGAGGTTGCATTGGAGTTATTGTTCTCCTCCTTAACTTTTTGTGTATTTTTTACCTCTGCACCGGAGTTTAATAGCATTTCCTTAAACTGTTCTTTAGTAATACAAACATTATCTACGCAAACATCACTCTGTATATTCAACTTATCATCCTTAAACCAAGTAGCAATCTTCTCCACCTTTCCATTAAGGTCTTTAATAGCGGTAACAAGGAGAGCTACCATATTTCCATATGATATACCCATAGTTCCCTCTTGACCTTCTACTACTTCAGGTAGGACTAGTTTGAGTTCTTGAGCTATGAATCCAATCTGTGGTTTACCTGTACCTTTCATGGTATAGAAGCGGGGTTGTATAGATAGTAGAGTATCTAGGTTGTATTTAGTGTTTAGGTCTACTATATTCTCCTTGTATGACCTATCTGAAGCATTAGTCCATGCTCCTGCACTGTTTAGAGTAGCTGTGTTTAGAGATCCCGCTGTATCTCCTCCGAAGAAGGATAGTGTGCCGGAGGTGTCAGAGATGTATATAGATCTGAAGTCTGTATTACCTGTTTCTGCTATCCACAGACCTCCTGCTGGGGTGTTTGCACCCTGTGTGATTGAGAGCTTACCTGCTGGAGTGGTGGTACCGACACCAACCTTACCATTGGAATCTACCATAAATGGTGTTGGATCAGGTGAGGTTTGATCTTCTACAACAAATGAAGGACCTTGAGTAGTATTTGTTACTGAAAGTGCAGCGTATGGTGTTGAAGTTCCGAAACCTGCTAAGCCCCCGTTCATATCAAATGTTAGTAGGTCAGTATTTGTTAATGGATAATTTAGTTTAAAATCTACATTAGCTGAATCATACAACCACCAAACACGATCAGCAAAGTTTAAGTTTTTTACAGCCCAAACAATACTTACACTTGAACTTGTAGCCATAGTTGATATATCACCCGCCACACTTAATTTTGCCGTTGGACTCGATGTTCCAATTCCCCAGTTACCGGAAGACTTAACAACTGATGTTAGAGTTCCTGTTGTACTATATATATCAACAATATTAGCTGTCTGGGCAGAAACAGGACGAATAGCGAGGGTTGTAGATGCCGTAACTGATCCAGTAACCGAAAGTTTTGCGTAGGGAGAAGTCGTACCAACACCCACATTTCCACCAGAACTATTTAAAGCAATGTTACCAGTAGATGTTCCGCCGCTATTAAACACTTGAAGTCTGACGTACGAATTTCCCGACGCAGTACCGGTTATCATAGTTAGTGCAGTGCCTGTATCTATACTATTATAGTCTGAATTCTGAATTTTGAATAAACTACTACTGCTATCACTAGCCTTAACTTCCAGTGCATATGTTGGTGCAGCAATACCAACTCCAACATTCCCCGCCGTATACGTTAAATCGTTACCGGTTTTTGTCCAGTAGTTTGCTGCGGCACCAATAGTAGATGAAGCGGATATATACGCTGCTACCCTAGCGTCTGTATAGTATAGATTTGTTCCTTCAGAAATATTTGATGTTGTTAGAGAGGATATAGTATCTAGTATGTTAGATGTTGAATTACTATGTGCATCCCCTATAGCCCAAGCCTGTTGTTTAAGAAAATCTTTTGTAACAAAGTTTGAGAGATCGAAAAATGGAGTGTTGGATACCACCCTTTCAGTTATCTTTGTTGTTGGTTTAGTAATGTATGTAGTCGGATTCGTAATGTAGTTAATTTCCTGATTCGGAACTGTATCCGCTTTAATCGTGCTAACTTGATTTGGCATACAGGCAACATCTCTAATCCATGATCCAAGAGTTGAGCAGTACACTGATGCTAGAAGTGATCCACCATTGTGGCCGTAGCCTACACTTGGTAGAAATATTACAGCAGCATAGAGAAGAAACAACTTAAATTTCATTGGTTAATTATACCAGACAATACAGTTTTAAATTCTGGGGATAACTATATATTTCTGATATACTTTATCCATGTATGTCATCGAGATTATCCCCATAAGCAAAGGAGTGCCGAATAGCAGTCTGACATATTTCACTACCAAAGAAATTGATCCTGGCTGTATAGTAACCGTGCCTCTACGAAAAAAGATGATCCATGGAATAGTTATCGGCATTAGAAATGCCTCAGAAATGAAGGCGGATATCAAAAATGCTGATTTTTCTCTAAAAAAAGTTGATAAGATTAAGAGCACAAGATGCTTTACACCTCATTTCATGGAAATGGTTTCTGAATTGGCAGCATACTATGCGACAGCACCTGGTTCAGTAATTAATACACTAGTTCCAAAATACATACTTGATAATATTGATAAAATTGAAAAAGGAGACTTCAAGCAGGATAAGGTGACTCATATTGGAGAGAAATATGTAATACAGGGTGATAGCGATGAACGCTTTAGTACATGGAAAGGATTAATTAGACAAGAATTTGCAAGGAAAAAATCAATACTTTTCATCATGCCAACAATTGAGGATGCAATTAGTATATGTGAGAAATTTAAAAAAGGTATTGAGGGATATATATTTCTCCTTCACGGATCAATGACACCCAAGGAAATTGTGAAGGAGTGGAACAGGATAATGGAAGAAAAACACCCGGTAGTTGTAGTGGCTACCGGCGGTTTTCTTTCTCTACCTAGACAAGATATTGAAACGATTATTGTAGAAAATGAAAGTGATCGTGCATATAAGGTTCTAAAGAGACCATATTTAGATATAAGAAATGCATGTGAAATACTTGCACAAAAGAGAGGTGTGAATATATATTTTGCTGACAACCTCCTTAGAATTGAAACTCTGTACAGAGAAAGTATTGGTGAACTTGTACAAACTCCACCTTTTAAATTTAGATTTTTAAGTACCGTAGCCGATCGACTCATAGATATGAGATCTGTAAAGAAATTTGAAGTGCTATCAAGTGAATTAATCAATTTAATTAGGAGCAACAAAGCTAATAGCGAACATATGGTTATCCTCACAACCAGAAAGGGTGTTTCTCCTACCACCATATGTCGAGATTGCCAAAATATAGTCCTATGTAATAACTGTTCTTCACCTGTAGTACTACACAGCATGGATAATAAAAAGTTCTTCATGTGTCATAGATGCGGTGAACGCAGATCAGCTGAAGAATATTGTAAAACATGTGGAAGTTGGAAGCTTGAAGCAATTGGTATTGGTATCGACCTTGTTTTAAATACAATCAAAGAATCACTACCAGAAATTGATGTTTTTAAAATCGATTCAGACAGCACCACATCAAAAAGCTCAGCTCATAATATAATCCAGAAGTTTAGATCTAAACCTGGCAGTGTCTTAGTTGGGACGGAAATGATGCTACAATATATTCATGAAAAAATTGAAAACTCCGCTATCGTATCACTAGATTCTCTTTTCTCAATGCCAGATTTCCGTATACAAGAAAGAATTGCAGGAATAATTATAAAAATGAGATCGATAAGTATGAAGGAGATAGTCATTCAAACAAGAAAATCTGATGAGAAAATATTTGAATATAGTTTGAAAGGAAATCTAATTGATTTCTATAGAAATGAGATCGAGGAAAGAAAGAAATTTAATTATCCCCCATTCACCACACTCATCAAACTAACTCTTGAAGGTAAAAAGGAAGTAATTGTAAAAGAGATGGAGATGGTTCAAGACATTCTGGATCCGTATGAAGTTGAAGTCTTCCCTGCTTTTACCCACACCATCAAAGGAAATTATATTTTACATGGCCTAATACGACTTCAGACTAAAAAATGGCCGGATATTGACCTACTTAATAAACTTAATGAGCTACCACAATCAGTTACCATAAAGGTAGACCCGGAGACACTTTTGTAGTACATTTTATATATGGACAAGACCGCTAATAGTATAGTACAGATAGGTAATCAGGTACTTAGAGACAAAGCTAAGCTAGTTAATATCGATGAGATAAGTTCTGATAAAATTCAAAAGATTATAGAAGACATGAAGATTGCTATGGCGGGTCAGAAAGATGGTGTAGCTATAGCTGCTCCACAGATTGGCATTCCACTTAGAATCTTCGTAGTTTCCGATAGGATTCTTTCTGAAGCTGATAAAACTTTTAAAAGTAATGGTCGTGATCTAGTTTTCATAAACCCCGTTATAAGTAAGCTATCTAGAGATAAACACGATGTTGAGGAAGGATGTCTTTCAGTTAGATGGAAGTATGGAAAAGTTAGAAGATCGATTAAGGCAACAATTAAAGCATATAATGAATTTGGTGAAGTTGTAGAAAGAGGTGCTAGTGGATTACTTGCACAAATATTCCAACATGAAACTGACCACCTAGAAGGTGTTTTGTTCATAGACAAAGCTACGGATGTAGAAGATATGCCACCTGAAAATATATAATATGAATAATAGAATTAAAATTGGTTTTTTTGGCACACCACAATATGCTGTCACTGTCCTTGAAAAGATGGTGGAGGCAAATATTGAAATCGCCTTTGTTGTAACTATGCCTGATATGCCAAAAGGTAGGAAGATGATAATTACTGCACCTCCAGCAAAAGAATGGGCAATTAAAAATAATATTCCGGTATATCAACCAGATACACTTAGAAATGGAAATATTGAAGATGAACTCAAGAAACACAACTGCGATGTTTTTGTTGTTATGGCATATGGAAAAATAATTCCAGATAGTATTCTTAAAATACCAAAGTATGAATCATTGAATATCCACCCCTCTCTTCTTCCTAAACTTAGAGGTTCATCTCCAATTGAATCAGCAATACTTAATGACGAAAAGGAAAATGGCGTAACTATAATCAAAATGGATGCTGAAATGGATCATGGTCCAATTGTTGCGCAAATGAAGGTTGAAATAGAAAACTGGCCAGTTAGAGCGGATATATTAGGTAATATACTTGTAAATCAAGGTGCTGATCTATTAATAGAAGTACTCCCAAAATGGATTAGAAATGAAATCGTAGCTACTGAACAAGATCATTCTAAAGCCACTTTTACAAAAAAAATTAAAAAGGAAGATGGTGAAATTGATCTCAATAATGATCCGTACCAAAACTTTCTAAAGATACAGGCATATCACGATTGGCCTTCGGCTTTTTTCTTCGAAAACGGAAAAAGAATGAAGATTACTCAAGCTTCTTTTAAGAACGGTGAATTAAGAATTGAAAAAGTTATACCTGAAGGAAAATCTGAAGTCAATTACCAGAAAAAATAGTTTCGTCTATAACCAAATCATTCCCTATTGCTATTGCCTTATTAGTAAAATAGTAAAGGACTGTCCAAAAACACATTAGAGCAATCAATGCTATACATAACCACTGATTTATTTTTTGTTTAAAGAACTCTGGCATATGATTTAGTTTTTACTCCACATTCCTTTGATAATATTCTTTACCTTAGCACCTCCTCTTCTTAACATTGACTGTTTCTTATCCTTTGATGTTGTAAGTTGTCTTAAAACTTCATCTTTTAAAACATCAATTGCCATGTATAGATCTTCCTTTTCAACACTTGCATATATATTCTGTCCTTTTGCAACAATATGTATTTCAGCTTTAAATATATCACCGTGCTTGTGATGGTTAGTTGTTTTTGCAAGTTCAAGATCACATTTTGCTGTAGGGTCATCTTGTGTAAATCTCTTAACTACATCTAAATGTTTTTCAACATACTCAGATATAGCGGGTGTCATACTGATTGTAGTTGTTTTTATGTTTATATTCATGTGTATATTATAGCAATATTTCAGTCATGTGTATAAACAAGCTATCCACTGTTTTTCCCATGTATTATAATGATCCCATATTAGAATAATTTTAAAAATATGGAACATATGATGACAGAGCCTACAGGCCCGATAATACTTGGTTTTAGTTTAGATGCTTTTTTAATGATCGCTGCCGGAGTATTTTATATACTTTGCGCAATAGTTGTATGGAGGTCATACAAGAAAGATCGAAACGAACTTGTAGGTGCTCTATTAGCTTTCCTTGTATATCAATCATTCAACATGCTCCTTATGGGTATGGAGATTCATACTATGGAAATGATATACAGTAACTTGGCTGCCATTTCAGTATTTATCGGATCTGCCTATATGCTTAAGTTTCCATTTAGTTCTTTCTCAAAAGGAGTTAGAAATTCAGTATTTTTCATTAGTTTAATTGCTCTATTAGCTCTATTCGCTTGGTTTATGAGAAGTGAGGATTCACAAATGGTACTGATGCAGTTTACACTTTGGTATGACTTGGTAGCAAATGGAATACTTGTTGGAGGCTTTATGCTAATCCTTGCACTTAAGACAAGTGAGAAGTGGCTAAAGGTAAAGGCAATTGGAGGAAGTACTGGTGTCATTAGTTGCTGTGTAGTTTCAAATGGAGCTATGATCGGTGGTGCTTTTCTAACTAGTGCATTCTTTGGTTTCCTTGCTCCAGTACTAATACTAGGTTCATTACTTATATCAAGAAGCAAACAATAATAAATGAGTTCTGTTTTTGAAAAGATTGTATTCATAGTTTTAGGAGGAATGATTGGTTTTGTAGTGTCAATTACATTACGCGTCAATTTCATTGATACTGTATACTTGTGCTCTATCGGTGTACTTCTAGCTGTTATATTCATCTTTTGGAGAAGATATGTGCTATCAGTAAAAGAAGAGAAGCTACGCAGTGAGACTGTGGCATTAATTACTCATGAGATGAGGACTTCCCTCACATCAACAAGTTGGGCAGTTTCGTATATATTAAATAACTATGAATCTGTCATTTCAGCTGAGGATAAAAAATCTCTAAATGATATCGTTGAATCCATTCATACAACAGTTATGCATACAGTGAATCTTCTGGATGTTAGTTTGCTTGATATAGGTAAACTGTCTATTTCACTTCAATGGACTGAACTTGATAAAATTGATCAGATGGTCAAAGAAGTTCTTAAAAAATATGAGATTGGAGCAAAAAAAGATGGGATAAATTTGATTACCCAGATTAATCTTGATAATGAGAAGAAGGTTGAGGTTGATAATCTCAGATTAAGAATTATCATTGAAAATCTCCTAGAAAACGCTCTTCAGTATACTACCAAAGGTAGTGGGTGGATTAAGGTAGATGTAAGTAATACCCCTACTGATCTCAATATTGTAATTGCGGATAACGGTATAGGCATACCTCAATCAGAGCAGGGCGAAATATTCAAAGAATTCTACAGGGCTAGTAATGCGAGAGATAAACTAAGTAGTGGTAGTGGAATTGGTCTTCATATGTGTGCTCAATATGTTGCTGCTCATCATGGTAAAATTAGATTCGAGTCAAAGGAAGGTATAGGTACAACATTCTATATATCACTACCACTTAAAACATCGGCAGATACAAAGGAATTCTTAAAACAAATATAATGAATCAATATGAATTAATAGTATTTGATTTAGACAATACCCTAGCAAAAAGTAAGGTTGCGATTAATGAGGATATGTCTGCCTTACTAACAAAACTACTTGAAATTAAAAAGGTGGCCGTAATTTCTGGTGGTAGTTTTAAACAATTTGAAAAAGAACTACTATATGGCCTTAGTATGTATTCTAATTTAACGAACCTCCACCTCTTCCCTAATGATGGAACTGCATATTATGTATGGGATACAAAAGAAGGAAGGTGGAATAAGGTATATCAGGAATCACTGTCAGAAAAAAACAAGATTAAGATCGAAAATGCCATCATGAAAGTCATTGGTGATTTAGGTATTAAATCTAATAAAACAGATGGTAAACAGATTGAGGATAGAGATTCTTCAATTACCTTCTCTGCCCTGGGACAGAGTGCTGATCTCAATGAGAAAGAAAAATGGGATCCGGATACAGAGATCAGAAAAAAGATTAAATCAGCATTAGAAAAAGAAATACCTGAATTTGAAATAACAATAGCTGGTACCACATCAATTGATGTAACATCAAAAGGTAGGGATAAAGCATATGGAATCAAAAAAATGGTAGAATATATTAAAGTTCCAGAAGACAAGATGGTATTTATCGGTGACGCCCTATTCGCAGGCGGAAACGATAATCCTGTAATATCAACTGGAATTAAAACGATTTCTGTAAAGAATCCTGAAGAAACAGTTAAAATAATAAGTGAAATTGTAAATAATAAATAAATATGATTAAAGCATTTGCTGAAAGAACACATGAGAAGATGAAGGACGTACTTATGGATCCAAGAGCAAGCGGTCCCGACATTCACTACTACATGATACGAGGTGGTGTAGATAAAAGAAATATTACTGTATGGGAATCAGGAACTGTGGGTGGAGAATATATTAAAACATATGGTCATTACCATATTGGTGACCTTGAAGAAGACTATACTGTTCTTGAAGGTACAGGAATTATAGTATTACAAAGCCCAATCGTGAACGACAGTGTGCAGAGCTTTAAGGCAATTAGGGTTAAAGCTGGTGATATTGTTCATATACCAAAAAATATCGGCCATATGGCAATAAATACTGGAGATACTTGGTTTGTAACCTCAGACGACAGTCCTGTTAACTTTAGTGATGCGGATCCAGTTAGCCTACCTGGGCATGCAGACTATGAATCAGTTAAGAGAATGCGAGGCTTTGCATACTACATTGCAAAAAAAGACGGTAAACCCAATTTCGTTAAAAATCCACTGTACAAAAACGTACCTGAGGTTGAGTTAATATGATATAATATTGCAAATGACTTCAAAGTTACCACTCATGAGGTTTATTAAAAAGAATAAAGAACTTAAGATTCTTTTTGTTGCGACAGAGGCTTCTCCATATATTAAAGTTGGTGGTCTTGGCGAGGTTATGTATGCCCTTCCTAGAGCTCTAAATCGGTTAGGACATGATGCACGCGTATTCACTCCTAAATATGCAAGTATTCCTGCTGATAAGTTTAAATTCAAAGATCATATCAATGGCATTAATATTGTTGGTAAGAACGAGAATGGTGAGAAAAATATCATTTCCAATATTAAGGTGCTCGAAAATAATATTGAAGGCTGCCCTACCTGCTATTTCCTAGAAAATCAGGAATATTTTGAACAAAGAGGTAATGTATACGGATATGATGATGATGCGGCTAGATGGGCAGTTCTATGTAGATCAGCAATTGAATTCATAAGACTAAATACCAACGATTGGACACCCGATGTAATCGTTGCATCAGATTGGCAAGGAGGGTTAATACCTAATCTTGTTAAAACAGAATATGCTTCCGATCCAGTTATATCTAAAATTGCTGTTGCCTTTTCTATACACAACCTTCACTACCAAGGAATGTTTGATCATCATCATATTAATGAACTTGATTATGATGATGGACAATCTACAATACCTGCAATAGGTGATCCGAGACTCTTTAAAACTCATTTCATGAGAAGAGGTATTAGATATGCAGATGTAGTAAATACGGTATCACCTAACTATGCAAGAGAAATCACAACTCCAGAGTACGGAGAGCGTTTGGATGGGATACTTCAAGAACGCAGAGCACGTGTATTTGGTATATTGAATGGTATTGATTACGTATCAAATGACCCAATGACCAATCCACATGTTGAATTTAAGTATTCAGTTAAAAATTTAAAGGAAAGATCAAAAAACAAGATCTTTCTTCAAAAGAAATTCAATCTTGAAGAAGATTTAGATGTACCAATATTTGCAATTGTATCAAGATTAAGTGAACAAAAAGGTCTTGACCTTATGATCGACACCCTAGAACCACTTTTGAATAACTATAAATTCCAATTAATAGTATTGGGTAGTGGTGAATCAAGATATCTGTCTTTCTTTGGGGAACTAGAGAAAAAATATGATCAGATTGCAACCCACCTTTCTTTTGATCGGGCTCTACCCCACAGTATATATGCTGGTGCAGATATAATACTTATACCCTCCAGATTTGAGCCTTCAGGTCTAACTCAAATGGAAGCAATGAGATATGGTGCAATACCATTAGTACGTAAAACTGGTGGATTAGCAGATAGTGTTGAGAAGTATTCACCGATAACTAAAACTGGTACTGGATTTGTATTTGAGAAGTATGATAAATATGCATTTTTTGGTGCTATGGTTGAGGCAATCGAAACATTTAAATACAAAGACAATTGGAAGAATCTGCAGAAACGAGCTATGCAACAAAACTTTTCTTGGGAAAACTCAGCAATCGAGTACGTTGAGCTATTCAAAAAAGCAATAAATTTTAATAAGGAACCTAAAGAATAATATTATGAGATGGGCAAACTTTCTTCATATGTATCAACCTGCAGAGCAGCAGCCTGATATTTTAGAGGCTATAACAGCACAATGCTATCGACCAGTTATACAAGGATTAATTGATAATAAAAGAGTACGACTAACGCTAAATATTAACGGCGCACTTCTAGAACTTTTTGATAAGCATAATCACAAAGATATTTTAAATAATTTGAAGATCCTTGCGGATGAAGGACGTATTGAGTTTACTTCTTCAACAAAATATCATTCCCTAATACCCTTTTTAAATGAAGCAGAAATCACAAGACAGATTAAATTAAATAATGAAACACTTGAAAAATATCTTGGTAGCAAGATGAAAATTAAAGGTTTTTTTGCTCCTGAGATGGCCTTTGATACACGAGTCGTTCCAATACTATCTAAGTTAGGTTTTGAATGGATAATACTTGATGAAATATCTTGTGGCGGTGAAGTCGGTAAAATCGACCATAGCAAAGTATATAAAATCAACGATTCAAATCTTAATGTCTTCTTCCGAGAAAGAAGGTTAAGTAATTTAATTATGAGTTCCGTGGTCAGATCAAAGGAAACATTACTTGAGGCTATGCGAGATGATTTGAATACAGAAAAATATGTTGTAACGGCGATGGATATTGAAACATTTGGACATCATAGACCAGGTCTTGAGAAGATGCTTTTCCAAATATTTGAAACTCAGGAAGTTGATTTGATACAGATATCTGATGTTAAGAAATACTATAAATCTGAAATGGACATATCCCCCGCTAAAGCAACGTGGGCATCTAGTAAACAAGATATAGATCAAGGTAATCAATTTCTTTCTTGGTCTGATCCAGAGAATAGTATCCACAAGTGGCAACATGCTTTTACAAAACTAGTACTAGATGAGGTATATAGCATGGATAGGAAGCATATTCGATTCAATGAAGTTAGAAGGAAGATGGATATAGCCCTTGCTTCAGATCATTTCTGGTGGGCATCAGCAAAACCATGGTGGAGTCTAGAGATGATTGAAGATGGTGCATTTAGACTACTAGATACGCTTCGATATATGCCAAATATTCCAAAGGAAACCCTTGAGAAAGGACGTGACTACTATGAACATATAATTGGCACGGCTTTTAATTGGCAACGAACTGGAAAGATCAGACATATGATGGTGGAGCAAGGGTCAATAATGCGTATACCATTTAAAGACAGGACAGTAGGAAAAGGAGGAGCTGAGGAAGGGGTATATCACGCATTCATAGATATGATGAAAGAGTTGGAGGATAAGGCGGTTAAAAATCGTGAATATGAAAAAGCAATACTATGGCGTGATGCTGTATACAAACTAGAAAATAAACTTGATATATATGATACGATTAATGCCATAGATCTTTTGAGGATTGAAATACCACACAAGGAAGTTGAAGAGACGATAGAAAAGTATAAAGCAAAATATTACGAGATACGAGGTGGTCAGCCGGAGCACAGAGGTTCTTAATACAATGATTTGGAATAAATATAGAGAATTCAAAAACAATCCTGTTGCATATTTTTGTGCAGAATATGCCCTGTTTAACCACACACCACTCTATGCAGGTGGGTTAGGTATACTTTCTGGTGATTATGTAAGTGAAATAATTGAACAGAAGTTCCCTGCTGTTGCAGTAGGTTTGTTCTATCACCACGAACATGAATTCGGAATGGAATTAAGCAGAGAAAGAACTACTCCCGTTGACCTTGGACTATCATTAGCTCGTATGAATGATGGTAGTATAGCCCAGATCGAATTAGAGATAGATAAACAAAAAGTGCTTGTACAGGCTTGGATATACAAAAAGGCAGAATTGACTCTAATTCTCTTGGATACTCAAATATCTGAAAATAGTCCTGAATTGTGGACAATATGCGACACCCTGTATACGAACGATAGACACTTGAGACTACTACAAGAAGTGGTACTTGGTGTTGGTGGAGTTAAAATGCTCAAGAAGCTTAATATAACTCCATCT
>CAYNAH010000001.1:22842-37140 GCA_964395365.1 uncultured Candidatus Saccharibacteria bacterium
TGTATACCATCTAAATGAAGGTCATTCGGCATTTATGACATTTGAATTGATTAGAGATGAAATGAATCTGAATAAAGTAGATTTTAAAACAGCAATTGAAAGAGTTAAGCAAACGATCGTTTTTACAAATCACACTCTTGTGGGTGCTGGACATGAACTGTTTGATATAGATGCTGTTAAGAATATCTTTGGTGAAGAATTTGTAAATCTAGGAATAGATAGTGCAAGTAATATGTTTTCAATGACAGACTTAGCACTTAAAATGTCTTCGAAAGTTAATGCAGTCAGCAAATTACACAAAGAAAAAGCTGGTTCTGCATGGAATATTGGTAATGTTGAATGGGTAACAAATGGTATTAACATAAAGAACTGGGACTCACTAGAATACTACAGCCACAAAGAACTTAAGCTGAAATTAATTGAATATATTAAGAATAAATTAGAGTATAGTATTAGTGAAGATACATTAATAATCGGATGGGCAAGAAGGCTGGTTGAGTACAAAAGGCCTCTAGCTATACTTGGTGACATTCGAAGACTGAAAGATCTCGCTTTAAGAGAGAATCGCAAGATAGTTCTAATATTTTCTGCTTCTGTTAATAAGTATCATCTAGCTGAGAACGAATATCTCAGAAAAATTAATAGTTTAGTAGAAGGTGATTTAAAAGATATTTTGATATTTATACCAGACTACAGCGTAGAGATTTCAAAATTAATGACTGCAGGGTGTGATATTTGGCTTAACACTCCAATTGTAGGACAAGAAGCATGTGGAACTAGTGGAATGAAGGCGTGTTTAAATGGTGTATTACCTCTGACAACAAATGATGGATGGATATTTGAGACTGATTTAAAGGATATAGGATGGGTGGCAGATAACGAAGATATAACTAATAGTTTAATGAATATCCTTGAGAAGGATATCATTCCTGAATTTTACGAGAATAAGGATAGTTGGAAAAAGAGAATGAAGAATGCTCGTAATCTCATACTAAAACAATATAGTACTGAACGTATGCTTGAAGAATATATTGATAAACTATATAGACCCACCTACGATATTGTTAAACATATTAAGTAATTTAACTGTATTCTCCTCCCTCTCACCGAACTCTGATCTTAGAAGTATTACAACTATAGGATACTTCTTACCATTAACCACATGATCAAATATTGAGACCATTGCCTCCTTAGCTTCATTAGTTCTTCCAGTTTTCCCGCCCACAAATTCAGCATTTCTAGAGAAAGGATTAATATTATTAAAGTGATGTTTACCATGATCAGTTGATGAAGCTAGATCATATGTATCGGTACGAGAGATTTTAAGTAGACCACTCTCTGATTCATAGAGGTACTTTGAAAGAGTGAATAAATCATCAACACTTGATGAATTAAGTGGACTTAAACCTGAAGGATCATTGAAGCTTGTATGGTGCATTCCTATTTCATCAGCAAAACCATTCATCTCTTTTATGAAATCTTTGTACCCGAATGACTCAGCAAATGCTACCGCTGCATCATTACTAGATTCCAGTAACAAAGCGTGCAGAAGTTCATCAGGTGTGAACTTTTCATTTAGTACTAGTTTACCCGCATCACCATATGAATCTAGCATTGATTGAGTAATTGCAATTACTTGATCGTCCTTGAATAGGTGGTGGACTACGAGTGAGGTGTATAGCTTACTAACTGAGGCTATTGGGAAAACCTTACCAGTATTATGCTCAATATATCTTTCACCAGTCTGCAGGTTTGCGACAAGATATGATTCAGCACTGATATATGGTCGAATTACCACATCCTTAGGTTTATTCAGTATTTGTTCCTGATGATCATCAATTAGAATAGCGGGATCAATATCCTCAACAGTAGGTATTTCTGTAACATCAACAGACCCATATATAGCCTGGGCCTGTTGGTTGGTTGTATTAAATCTAATACCAATGTCACTTATGGATGCAGCTACGATCACGACTAGTGTGCAAAAAGCTAGGAGATATTTTATTCGATTCATCCATAATATTATACCTCATCTATCTCACCATGGATATATCGGCAGTAATCTCACCCACTGAAGATACCTTGATTCTACCATCTGTATCTTGTGACACTGAATATTGTGTATCGTAATCTGTTGTACTTGTGTACTTTGCGCCAGACTTGTTTGGATCATATGGTAGAGAAGAGATATATGTTGGTACGAGACAACCAGCAATATCTATATTTTCCGCAGCAACTATACTTGAGATATTTTTAGGCGTATTAGTTATCGATATTGGGCAACTAAATACTCCCTTATGCTCCGCCATATTCTGACCGATTGCATTTAATATTGCTGTAATATTACTAACTCGCTGAGAGTCTCTAGCTAATTTAAACTGCCTTGCAGGATTTATGGCAACAAGTACAACAGCTGATAGGACAGCTATGATTCCTATTACAACGAGTATTTCTATTAGAGTAAAACCTCTCTTATTATTTTTTTTATTTTTGAACATAATTTTTAATTAATTATTCGATATAATCAATGACGACTTGATTATCATTAACTGACACTCGCGCTTTCCTATATACCTTCATATTCATATAGTTACCGTAAACCGTTATATCTCTTTTGTTACCTACAGAATCAATAGACTGAATCACACAGTTTAAATCAGATACTTCTTTAGGTGTTTTTAGACTGAAGAAATAGTCGTAGGAAAGATTGAGGATTGCATAATCAATGCAACTAGCTGCAAAATAGTAATTCATAATCCTATACTCTTTTGCTTTTGTTTGATCGAATAGGTGTGCGATTTCAATAGATTGATATGCATATATGGCCAAAAGAATACTGGAAATACTAATCACGAGAGTTAGAGCCACAAAACCTTTCTTTTTAATTCTGAACATGGAAGTTTTTTAATAGCATTTCATAATCATAATCACTAATAACAGATCTGCTGTGTTGATTATATACATACCCCATTACTGATGAGAATACACCTACCACGAGTATGGATAGAAGGCTCAAATACACAATTATTTCGATTAGAGAAAAGCCTTTTTGCATATTATTCAATCTTTAATACATATACGCCTGATTTATCACCAGTGGCAAAATAGATATAATCGCTATCGCATGCCATTCTATTCGGTAGTACATCTAAAGAAACATCTCGAAGAGAATGATCAAGATTAGCATCTAAGATCTGTAATTCCTTTCCAATACTATGTGTGAGCAGTACGATATATTTCGGTCTAATAATGAGTCCATATACCCCTCCTGGTATATCTTTTGATTTAATAGTTGATGTAGTCGATATCATAAAGATCTCATGATTTGCAATTACGTTGAAACCTCCTACCGTTCTACCGAAACCTATCCTTCCTTCATAGTAATCAACAACCTTTCCTTCCTGCGTTTGCCAACCAGATGGTGAGTAGTAGCCGACCAAAGCTGGTTGAGTTTTATTTGTTATATCAATTATTCTGATCTGCTTTTCATCTGAACTAGCTGCGTACACCACATCACCAATTACTGCCATGTCATTGATCAACGTATTTGTTTCAATAGAACCTACAACCTTAGGGTTTGTTACATCTTTAACATCAATAATTGATATTTCAGCTCCTTCCCATTTCATTGTTCCAAGATATACATAACCTCTTGAATATGTAATCGATGCTGCAAATGGTGCAGTAGTTGTTGGAGTTGGGAGAGGCAATTTAAGCTGACTTAATAACTTTGGGGATTGTCGATTGTGTATATCGATAATTTGAAGTTGAGATACTGTACTCGCCTGCGCAGCAAATATGTAGGGTCCCGCAACTTCTAATGCTGAAATTCCTGGACCAGTATTAATTGAAGATATTATTGAGATGTTTGATGGTATCGTTGAATCAAGAATATATATGTCGGGAACTGAAGAATTTGTTGAATCTGTACTCAGATAGACTATGCCATTCCTAACTTCAATGTCTGTACTAGGATTATTACTTCCTATATTCACCCCCTCTTTAAACAATACTGTATTCTTAATTTCTCTTGCCAGATAGCAACTATCTTGTCCCCACGCACTTTGATAATCTGAAACAGCCTTGCTGAATATTTCATTTGACCATATCTTTGTGTGATTTCCAAATTGTCTATACATTAGGTTTACTCCTATATCCATTTCAATAGTTGAACTAGCCATCCTCGTTAATTCATTTACCGACCATATCTTTAACTTCTGCATAGATATGTTTAGATATATGGTTGATATGATAAATAACGTGAATATAGAGAATGCCAACATGATCTCCATCATCATAAACCCGCTACTTAGATAGATGATTCGTGATTTCATATACAGGTAATATAATGGACAGAGCCACACCTCCTACGATAATACCCATAAACACCATAAGCACTGGTTCGATGAGAGATGAAAACCTTTTAAGTAGGTTCTCAATATCTTGGTCAAACAACCTTGAACAGTGTTTGAACATTAAACCTAGATTACCACTTCTCTCTCCTAAAGAGCACATATCGACCATCATCGACGGAAAGAGATTTGAACGATCTAGCATAGCGTCATACAGTGATACTCCTTTTAACAATTCACTATGAATTTCAGAGAATGCCTCTTTGTATATTAGATTAGAAGAGGAATCTCTGGAAAATGAAATGACATCAACAAGTCCCTTACCTGAGCCAAGAAATGTATTTGCGATACTACATATAGTAGACATTAGGTATATCTTTAAATATCCTTTTATAATTGGTAATTTGAGAATTACTTTGTGTAGGCAATATCTAATCCTGTAACTTTTAATTATTATAATTCTAGCGGAAAACACTAGGATAATAATTATTAAAGCGAGCAGTAATCCTTTTGATTCTAAGAAGTAGTACATAGACTGCACAATCACAGTTATTAATGGCAACTTAATATTTAGGCTACTTAACAATGGAAGTATCTTTGGAAATATGTACATAACCAGAAATAGAGTCATTGCGATAGTTGCAAATATTATGAAGCAAGGATAAATCAGTGAGCCAACTATCTTCTTAGACATTTCAATTCTTTTTTCAATATATTCATGAGCTTGTAACAGTGAGTGTGATAGATCACCAGTCTCTTCACCATTTTTAATTAGAATTAGAAGGAAACTATTTAGTTTAAGTCTTGTTCTACTGATGCTATTACTTAAAGTTAGCCCTTCTTCTATATCTTTAATGATAATTTGATAGATATCTTTTCTATACTTCGAATTATCGATATTACTCATCATTTTTAATGATTCAACTATTGATACACCGGAATCCAGGAGAAGGGATAATCTTTGAGCGAAGAATGCTTGATCCTGTAACTTAAAACAATTAGTTTTGATCTTTGAATTATTCATGTAATATTCTTGATACTTCATCATGACTAGTTAGACCCATTTCAATCTTTGCCAAACCATCCTCTTGCATTGTCCTCATACCTTTATTTTTTAGATATCTGGATAAATCTTCAAGCGGTGTTCTAGACATAATATATTTTCTGACTTCATCATCTACCACCAGAGTTTCTGCCACCACCACACGTCCTCTATATCCAGTGTTTCCGCACATTGAGCATCCGCAACCAGCCCCATTACAACATTCACAGATCTTTCTCACTAATCTTTGGGCAATGACAAGTGAGAGAGTTGATGCGACTAAATATGGATCTATGCCCATATCGATCAATCTAGGTATGGAACCAATTGCAGAATTTGTGTGTAGTGTAGACAATAGCAAATGACCAGTGAGAGATATATTGGTTGCAATCTGCGCTGTTTCTAAATCACGAATCTCTCCAACCATAATAATGTCTGGATCCTGTCTTACAATCGAACGCAGACCATTAGCAAAAGTGATTCCGTGTCTTGTTTGGATTTGTATCTGTCTAACACCTGATATCGCATATTCTATTGGATCCTCTAGTGTTATTATCGAATGACTCTCTGTGGCCAGTGAAGATATGAGAGTATACAGAGTAGATGTCTTTCCTGAACCAGTTGGACCAGTGACAAGAACCATTCCTTGATGATGTGATAGTCTCTCAACAATTCTATTTATGTCATGATTTGAGAACCCTAACTTTCCCAAATTTGGTATATCGCTATTGTTCTTCAATATTCTCAAAACTGCATTTTCTCCATAATGTGTAGGTACGATGGAAACACGTACATCACATCCATATGTAGAATTCATAAATCTGAAGCGCCCGTCTTGAGGAACAAAATGGATATCAGTTCTAAGTCCTGCAAGAACTTTTATACGAGCTATTAACTCAGAGTGAGATGATTTAGATATTGAATCAATGTATGTCAACACACCATCAATTCTGTATTTAATCACCACAGCATCATCCATTGGATCAATATGGATGTCTGATGAATTTCTGTGACATGCATAAACAATCAATGAATCGACCAGCTCTACAATTGATTGTATATCATGCAACATATGATCATTGTTTAATATTTCATATACTTTTTCTTGCATGCAGAAAGAATATCAAAGTGATATGAAATTAAAGTAAAAAAATAATAAAAAAGAGATAAAAACGTACATGTGATGTGGATAAACATTTTTAATAAACAAAAAGACGCTTATTTATAGCGCTTTTTGATTTTATTTTAATTTTGTTTTGTATTATTTCTGACTAAATGACCCAATCTTCTACAATCAACATTCTCTTATCCTTAATCGGCATATCTTTCCAGATTTCTTCTGTAACAAAAGGAATGAATGGGTGAAGAGATATTAATATTTTTGCCAATGTATTTAGTAGAAACTGTTTTCTAGACTTTCTCTCACTCTCGCTTCCCTCTTTTAAGATTTTTTTACTATCCTCTAAAATGACATCTGCAAACCTATGCCATGCATAGTGATACATCTTTTCTCCAGCAAGATAAAGACGATAGTTATCTAGATCATCAGTAATATCTTTTAGGATGGCATTAAATTCCTCATTTAATTTAGAATCTTCCGTGCTCCAATCTTTAAAATCTTTATTTAATTCTTCTCCTTCTACTGAAGTTAGTACAAAACGAGTAATATTCCATAACTTATTAGCAAAGTGTTTATATCCCTTTATTTTATCTTCAGAAAGCGCTATGGACGTACCAGGTGTATTACCTATAATCATACCCATACGGAATGCATCAGTACCAAACTTATCACACAAGTCTAGTGGATTTATCACATTACCCTTACTCTTACTCATTTTCTTACCTTTAGCATCAAGTACGAGACCATGTAGATACACAGTCTTAAAAGGAACTTTTCCGGTAACGTATAGACCCAACATAATCATTCTAGACACCCAGAAAAATATTATATCCCCACCGGTTTCCATCACATCAGTTGGATAGAAATTTTTATAGTCTTCTCCATTAGGATATCCGAGTGTTGCATACGGCCATTGGCCAGATGAGAACCATGTATCAAACGTATCTGTATCCTTTCTCATTTCGCCACCACACTTATTACATTTATTTACTTTATTATCCAAATCAACAATACCCATATCACATTTATCACAGATCTTTGCAGGTATTGGTATACCCCAAACAATTTGTCTTGAAATATTCCAATCGATAATATTATTTAACCAATGAGTAGTGATCTTTTCATATTGATCAGGTATATACTTAATCTCACCTGATTTAATTTTCTCCAATGCTTTTTCAGCCAGTGGTTTCATCTTAATAAACCATTGAGTTTTAATCTGAGGTTCGATTGTCGTACCACATTTATAGCAAGTCTTAATGTTATGCTTGTAGTTCTCTTCAACCTTTTCAACCAGACCCTTTGATTTTAATTTTTCTATAATCAATGGACGTGCCTTGCTGATACTCATACCAGCAAATTCTTGAGCGATGGGTAGAAGTTTTCCTCTTTCATCTATAACTTGTTCCTTTGAAAGATTATGTCTCTCTGCAATTTCAAAGTCTACAGGATCATGCCATGGAGTAATAGTCATAACACCAGTACCAAATTCCATATCTATAGCACTATCTTTAATAACTGTTGCTATAACCTTTCCATTTATCCATTCTGCTTCAAAAGTTTCTCCATTCTTATACTTCTCATATCTCTTATCATCTGGATGCATTACAACATACTTGTCACCAAACTTTGTTTCAGGGCGTGAAGTACCGATGGTAAAAGGACCGTACTTTAGATAGTAAAATGGTTCCACTTTTTCTTCATCTTTAATCTCTAGATCAGAAAATGATGTTTGATGTTTTGGACACCAACTAATTATTTTCTTCCCTCTATACAAAAGGTTATCATCAGAAAGTTTCTTGAATGTACCATACACAGTCTTAACCACACTATCATCTAATGTAAATCTTATCCTGTCCCAATCACAGGAAGCGCCTGTACTTTTAATTTGTGATTTAATCTTAGCAGAATTTTCTAATGTGAAGTTTAATATTTCTTCATATAGCTTCTTTGGTTCCATATCAAATCTTGAACGCCCTTCCTTTTCCAATTGTTTTTCATATACAACCTGAGTTTCAAAACCAGCATGATCAAGTCCTGGTAACCAAAGAGATCTGTATCCTCTCATTCTCTTGTATCTAATCAGTATGTCCTGAATGGACATAACGAGACCGTGTCCTGCATGAAGAGAGCCATTTGCATTCGCTGGTGGCATGATGATGGTAAAGGGTTTACCGTTCTTTTTTACTAACTCCTTAGGTAAATTATCAGGACTAAAATACCCACTTTTAAGCCACTCATCGTATATCTGTGACTCAACCTCCTTATGACTGTATGGCTTTAGAAATTTCTCATTCATTGTGATTATTTTGAAACTTTTGTCTTGTGAGGTAAATAATAGCAGAAAATGCATTTTTTTGCCTTATTTCTCGCTATTTTAGTCATATTTGACTTGATCGTTTTATTCATGCTTTATGCTTGACTTTACCCATATTTTATGCTATTATATATATTAGAAGTTGCCAATTAAATTCCGATCTACGTACGTGTGTACGCATGGGAGGAAATGAACTTTGACAACTAGAAAGAAATCATGGCCAAAAAAAGTAGAGGCCGGAAGGCTGCAGCAAGAGCTGCGGCATTACAAAATATGACACCCCCAGTACAGCCCGTACCAGCTGCGCCTCCTGTTACACCGCCGGCTCCACAGCCAGCGCCTGCAGCACCAGTTCAACCACCACAACCTGTGGTATTGTTAGAGCCGACAGGACTGGCAATTGACAACCACTTGGTCGCCACGTGGGATCGTGGAAACTATGACCGATTTCAGGTCGAAGTTACCACAACCACCAGTCATCCAGTCTATGGACCAGTCGATGGTGATGTTCCCTCGTTCAGTATACCAAGGGAGCAGCCAATGTGGCGGGCAATCCAGAACTTTGGGCCCGGTACATATTTTTTCCGAGTTCGTGGAATAATCCGTGGCGTTCCAGGAGCAAGTCCTTGGACCAATGCGCCTTTCGAGTACCGGCCGCGGATAAGAATACCGGGGCCTGGTCAGATACCGGTTGCCCCGCAACAGCCGCAAGCTGCTCCGCCGATTTTACAACCGGCACCAGCTCAAACACCTACACCGCTGGCTCCACAGCCAGCGCCTGCAGCAGCGACGTCTACGCAGTCGACCAACGTGCAACCTGTTGAAAACATTCAAATCAGCGGAACTGTCGTCAGCTGGGACGATATCCTCGTCTCATGCGGTTACAGAGTAGTCCTCAAGGACCTCAGCGGAAATATCCTGGCTACAAAGCAGGTGGCGAATAACTCAATCGACCTCTCCACCTTGACCATCTGGCCAAGGATTGAGAGGTGTGGTCGAGCAACCTATGAGGTGAGTGTTATCACTCGCCAAAAGGTTGGACGGAATACAGAAGAGGCCCTGCCCTCTGAAACTCTGTTCGACTACATACCGACACAGGCTGCACCGGTTCAGCAACAGGTAGCACCTGTGGCCACGTCAGCACCGGTGACTACACAGCCACACGCTGCGACTATTCCTACCATCACCAACATCCGAGTCACATCGGATAACGTGGTGAGCTGGAATGACGTGCCATCCGCGACCTCCTTCGAGGTTCGGATGGTGGATACATTAGGAAACGAGTTGGAGGTGCAAACCCCAACTGATCCATCATTCGACCTCAAAACCCTGGCCGTCTGGCCAAGGATTACGAGGTGCGGACGATCGAGCTATACGCTCAAGATCGCCGTGAAGCAGAAGATGGGCGGAAGGTTGGAAACAGGTACACCTACTGAGTACACGTACAACTATGTACCAGTCGTACCACAACCAACGCCTACCCCGCAGCCAGCGCAATCTGCTCCGGCTCAGCAATCGGGGTCGGCTACCGCTCAAGCACAAACAACTACCGCAACAGCGGCACCTGTTAAACAAACAAGGATGAAAGTTTGGGGATGGGTGGTATTCGGACTTGCGAGCATTGCGCTCGTGTTCTACGTCTTCTGTCTGATCTTCGGGTCGGGCAGGGTGTTCAATACGATGAAGGATCTGGGTCCCGGAAGGGCTCGGGCCTGGGCAGCAAGTCTCAGTGCTCCAGACAGGAGCCCTGCGACTCGCACTCCATCTGCTCCAATCACCACCGCGACCAACAGTGTCGTCGGTGTACGTCTCCCCGGCATGCCTGAAAGGCCAGCCATGGAGGACACGATAAACCTGGATGCGGAAAGTCGGAATCCGACGAACTCCATCACGATAGAGAGAACCATCTCTCCCGGAGATGGTCTCCGGATTCACACCCCGCACAACTGGGGCAGTTTCCTCAGTGTGTGGGCCAACAAGGATCAGTTCGACGTTTGGGTGAACGTCGGGGTAAATGTTCCGAACTGGAAAATCGCAGAGGATGCGAGCCAGCGGGATGTTCCCATCCGGTACGAGTCGTACTGGATTAAATCGAAATTGGACTCGGGTGAGTTCACAATTGTTCTTCGTTTCACACCATCCCCCACTAGATAAGGTGGAAAGGATGGCACAGAGACCCGCGCTTTATGCCGGGTCTCTTTTTTGTACAAAATAACTTGACTTTAGTAGTAAAACATGATATTATACTACAATAACTTGTCAACCCAAAAACTCGATTCTTGCGTGCTTTGTACGTTTGGAAAAGAGACTGGGCCTCGACAATTGAATACGAATTAATATGGAAACTCGAAAATCTGAACCACCAAGCCTATTGAAGGCGGTGTGCTTCTACCTCTGCGGAGGAATGATATTCAACATTGCCGCATCTGTAATATCCGGTTCAGGCATACAACAGACTGCTTTCTTGAGTTTCGTATTGTGGTCGGCTCTGTACTTCTTCTTCCTGTTCGAATACTTCTGGGTCATACCAAATGAGAAGACTGCACTGATCGTGCAGGACTACCTTATGAAGCCAAAAGCGGTGACTGGCACGGTCGATAGCGTTAGTCCATTAGGTGTCATACCTGAAGGACAGTTCGCAATCGTGCGTTTCAGCCCACTTTGGCCCTGGCAACAGGTTATCGGCGAAGTTAAGCTCATAACAACAATCTATGAAATCCCGATGACCAAACAGGACCTTGGCGGAATTAATGTAAAACTAAGGGTTCAGTTTGCTATTAGACCAACAGTTGATGAGAATCTGCCACTAGCCCTCACTGTAAAGAACGAGACTCAACTAGCTGAATGGTACATATCAATCATTGAACCTGAGATCGAGAAGGCGGTGTCAAGTGAACATGTAGATAATATCAGGAAGGATCTACCGGCATTCAACAAAGCAAAACTCAAAAATGTTCTTAATGGAGATGCAATTGATCCTGAAAGAGAGAGGGTCTTTGGATATCACCTCAAAAGTATGGCGATTGCCTCAGCGGAAAAAGAGAACACAGCGCAAGAAGTGGATGAAATTGCCCGCACTGCGGACAAGTTGATTACGGTGGTCAAACAGGTCAACGATGCTCTCGGTGATGATTCTGCCTCAAAGCAGATTGTACTGAACACCATCCTGAGAGGCAAGAACAGTATTCGCACTGATAACGTTACTGTGAAAGGTACAAGATGAAGGCTAAAGTAGTTGGACGCATAATCGGAGCAATCGTCATCATTGTCATGTTCCTCATCGGGATGGCAATCAAACGTGACGATGTCAGCACTGGTGTAAGCGGTACTAATAGCAGACACGACAACACCACTGATGTCACGGTGACCAAATCACGAACCAGAGTCTACGACATAGTGTCGGATTTCTCGGTTAAAGCAGTTCGTGACGATGTCACGTATGTCTGCCACTTCAACCAGAATGACGGTAACGGCGGATGGCTAGATGTCATACCGTCAAGACGGTCACGCCCACCAAACTGGAGGGCGAAAGACTATCCCTCAAAGCTCATGTCTGTAAGCTTTGAGATTCCAGCAGATTCACACATCGATATCGCTGTACTTCGGTGTACAGGTATACGATAGCAGACACGACGAAGCCGGCTCCCCTTTCGGGACAGCCGGCTTCTTTTTTTTATATATATCTTTTTAACTAAACGGATCCTCTACTCCAAGAGTATTAGAGATTAGTCTAATGATTCCATATACTGATAACATTATAACCATTCCCACGACACTCCACAGTATAGTATTTTGACCATTTTTTCTTTTTTCAGAATCACCCCCACCTGATATCATCTCAAACATACCGTATACGAAGACTAGGAATGAGAACAGGAACAATACACTGATTATGGGAAATATAATATTATCGTAAATCTTACTTAACAACGTTCCAACTGTAGGGTTCTGATTAAGTACCCGTGTTGCAACCTGAGCATGTGCAGTTGGAAGCCAATCAAACATTGTATTAGTTAGGAACTACTGGTGGTCTTGGAAGCTTAATATTTTGTTCTGAACCTGTTGGAGCTGTATTTCGTCCGAACTTGAATGAATTAGTTAGTAGGTATACTAGACCCCAGATAGATAGGATAACGAATAGGCCAACCACTCCGTAAAGAATAGCAAAACCTCCCTTCTTTCGATCATCCTCACCGCCAGCAATTAGGTATCGAACTACATTGATAATAATCCAGATAACTGCAAAAGAGATAGCTAGCTTAATAACTAGGTCTCCTATGTTAACTGCCTTCTGTGATACAGAGTTAATGTCTGTAAGTGTTTGAGCGAAGGCAAGTACAGGTGATGAAGCGAGAACAAAAGCAATAAGTTTTTTCATTGAAATAATAATTATTAAATAATAACAACTGAATTATATCAATTGCACCGGATAATACAAACCTATATGTGGATATTATTTAAGCTTCGTAGCACTACTTCCACCTGATACAGGATCCGGAATACTTATATTCTCAAAACTAGGTCTAGTATTTCGCTCAAAGACAAATGTTTTAACAAAAATATTAACTATTCCCCAGATAGATAGGATTAGAAAGAGGCCAATCACTCCATAAAGAATATTCATTCCCCCCTTAGCTCTTTCCTCTCCACCTGCACCTCCCATAACTATATATCTGACTGTACTGTAAATTATCCAGATTACAGATAGAGTAATCATTACGTATATTGCTAGATTACCGAGATCAACCGCCCTCTTTGCAACGCTATTGATATCCCTCAGCTGTTCAGCGAAAGTAATAAATGGTGTTAATGCTACTGAAAGTGTGATTAGTGTTTTTTTCATATTTATATATTAGAATCCTCCTCCGTAAGTGTTTTGATTATTACCTGGTGCGACATTATTACCACCAGTATTATTTCCAGGTGCTATATTTGTTCCACCCTGATTATTTCCAGGTGCTACGTTAGTAGGTGTACTATTGTTACCAGGGGCGAAATTGACTGGTCCTGTATTATTACCAGGTGCAGTATTTGTCGGAGTGGTATTTGTATTCGTATTTGTATTAAAGTTTGTAGGTGTCTGGGTACCAGCAGATCCTCCATTATTAAACGTTCCGAATCTAAATACAGGCGCCTGATCATCTAGCTTTAGTGAATTTCGAACAACAGCAACAAGTCCCCAGAATGAAAGTATTAGAAAGAAACCAATAATACTGTACATAACGTAATATCCTGCCTCTGTTCTCTCCTTTTCAGTAAAGAAGTATCTGTATATATTCCATACAAAAGTAAGTACTGCTAATCCGATAATTAAGGAGAGTCCTATGTTCAAATATTCAGTTACCAATCTAGCCAAATATTTCAAATCTTTTCCATCTGCCAGAGCAAGACTTGGTGAAATTGCTAGTAGACCGATAATTGATTTAATGTATATTTTTTTCATATTATTTTGGTAAAGTAAATAATC
>CAYNAH010000002.1:0-22570 GCA_964395365.1 uncultured Candidatus Saccharibacteria bacterium
GCAATACGTATATCAATACTGAATGGTGAACAAAGATCTTGTAGTGGACCACCTGCTTTTGCAATGAAATCCCCTGTTATTTGATCAGCTACATCCAAGAAGAATGATCCAGGATTTTGTAGGAAAGAAGGACTACCTTCAAAACCAGAGTTAATCCATGATACAACGCTACTAGTTATTTGGCGCACTATTTGTTTAACAATCATTGTACCGAGTCCATCGAGCACATACTCCTTTAACCAAAGTGAATATGTGGAAACGTTTGATGCCGTTGTGTTTGCAGCTGTGATGGTAGATTGAGCTATATTACCGGCATCAATTGTTGCTAATTGAGCATTAGTTTTTCTTGGATATGAAAAGAAAGAAAAACAGATAGAGAGAATTAGTATTCCAAGAAATATATTTTGATATTTAGTTTTATTAAAATATGTTTTCATTGATTCCTAAATATTTTAAATAACTCTTTAGGGCATTTACAGCATCAAAAAGATTTTTCTGTACTACAGTGTAGTACTGTATTGCCTGTATCCCCTCTACAGGGCTTACACCAGAGTCCTTAAATGATTGAGCAACGAAGAGACTTCCATTCATTGCATTAAGTAGGTCTAGATGTATAGTTGTGAGTGATGCAGGGACATTTAATTTAACAAGTGAATTAATTATGTTCTTATTACTCGCAATCACAGGATCTAGTTCTTTTAGTATCTCTGGATCTTCTTGTTCTATTGAGTCTCTAACTATTACACCTTCATTTCTAGATTTAACTAAATATTTTTTGAATATATTCCCTACCTCAAGTCCATACTGTCTAACTGCTTCAATGCTCTGATCTTGTTTTACTAAAATTTCTTTTTCGGTATATGTTGCAGGTTTAGATAGCACTATATTTCCAGCTGTTGCTTGCGCGATTTCTAATTGGCTAGCTTTGTCTTTAGAACTTCCTAATTGTCTCAATTCCATATATCTTGCAAAGAATTCCCTACTCACTATATCCATAGGATCCAGTTTAGTGTTGGTGTTTGTCTTTGAAATATCACCTGTAACTACTGATTTTTTATCACTTGGTTTACTCTTTGCGTCGTTTGGATCTGTACCTACCAATATTTCTTCCCAGTCTCTACTGCCATCACCGTCAGTATCAATATCTTGTGGTTCAGATTCGTCGCTATTCACAACTGCCAAATCCTTTGCATTATATACATTATCCTTCTCTTTGTTTGAGTATTCGGCATAGATAAAACTACCTCCAACAAGAAGGATTGCTATACAAATGAGCAGGAAATTTTTGTTCAGATACTTCACTTGGGTAGTATCATAGATACTGCACAAATTATATCAAGATATACAACTATCTCCTACGATTTTTTTCCACATTTCTAGCGATATTTCTTCTGCTCTCAATCCCCTATCCCATTTCTCACGTAACCAAGTGTTTTCTAGTGTTTGTTTTTCAATTTTATCCTCCAAATTTCTTATGACAACCTTTCTTTTGTGTGCAAAACCAGCTTTTAGTATATCGAAAAACACTTTTTCATCTATTTTGGTATCAGAAAAGAACTTTTTAGATATGTTTTCTATTGAAATCACAGCAGAATCGACATTTGGCATCGGTCTGAAGAACTTTCTTGGTACAGTACATACGTATTTTGCATCGCCATATACCTTTACTGATATGGATAGTATGCTCTCCTTGGTGTCGACAATACGTTTTGCCACCTCTTTTTGTAGCATAACTACGATTTTGAGAGGAGGATTAGTTGATTCTAGGAACTTTCTTAAAAATTCCCCTGTTATGTAATATGGAATATTAGCAATTAGGGTATATTTGCCCATTTTACTATCATCAAAATCTAATACATCACCATGTATTATCTTAAGTTGTCCATTCTGAACCTCCATTTTGAACTTTTCAGTTAAAAAAGGAATTGCACGGTCATCTTTTTCGATTGCTACTACCTTAGCACCAGTCTCAAGTAGTTTTAAGGTTAAAGCTCCTTTACCTGGGCCTACTTCTAGTACTAAAGAGTTATTTGTGACCTCCCCCTCATGTATCATAGCTGATATTACATTTGGAGCATGGAGAAAATTCTGTCCCAATGATTTTTTTGCTGTAAAATTGTTGTTATCCATATTAAAAATCTATAAATATCGCCTTTATTCCCCTTGGAGGTTCTACATCACCAGTTGAGGTTATATGTTCATCACCTATATCTGATATGAAATTAGATGGAGAGTTTACTTTTTGAGCTCCATATATTGTTCTTAGTTGAGCATAACTTAGAAAAACCTTCTTTCTCGCTCTTGTAATTGCTACGTAGAACAATCTTCTTTCCTCCTCTGATTCTCCTTGGCTAATCTCCTTTTCATTCATTCTCTGATGAGGGAAAAGATCCTCCTCCATACCTGCAATGAATACATAATCAAATTCTAGTCCCTTTGAAGCATGAACAGTCATAAGCTTAACAGCATTGTGATTCTTTTCAAGTTCATCTTGATCTGTTGCTAGCGCAGCATTTTCTAACAGCTTTTCTATAGCTTCACCAGGTGGTAGATCATCGTACTGTGACGCAACCGTTACAAGTTCTCTAAGGTTCTCAAGTTTCTCCTGCTCCTCTGCACTACCATTCTTGTATACAGATTCCATTCCACTTTCACGAATTATGTATTTGATGAGATTTGAAGGACTTTCCTTTAATGCAACATTCTTTATTCTCTCCAAAAGATCAAGGAATTGACCCACTTTATTCCTCAGTGCAGGACTTAAAGTGCTCTCCTCTCCTATTACAACCTTCATTATTGTTGCCTTGCCAATTCCTCTCGGAGGTACGTTTACAATTCTTACCAAATCGTTAGTACTATCCCTATTCATTGAAGCTTTGATAAATGAAAGCACATCTTTAACTTCTTTCCTCTCAAAAAACTTAACTCCTAATACTTGATATGGGATATTTTTATTCAAAAAAGCCTCTTCGAGTACACGAGACTGGAAGTTTGCACGATACAGTACAGAAATTTCTCTAGGATCAACACCATCATTTATTAGCTTTCTAGCTTCCTCAGCAATCATCCGTGCTTCTTCTTGTTCTGTATATGCGATCAGTAATTCTATCTTTTCACCCTCTCCATTCTTGGTGAACAGGTTTTTATCTGGACGCATTACATTCTTCTTTATGACATTATTAGCTGCAGCTAGGATGGTTTGAGTAGATCGATAGTTCTCTTCGAGAGTCACAATCTTTACATCAGGATATGTCTTTTCAAAATTCAACATATTTTGAATATCAGCTCCTCTCCAACTGTAAATATTTTGATCTATATCACCCACAACACATATATTTCCATTCTCTTCAGCTAAAAGTGAAGCAATTTCATTCTGTACCCTATTTGTATCCTGATACTCATCAATGTGAATATATTTCCAAGTATTTGCATACCTTTTCTTGATTTCAGGGTATGTTTTAAGTATTAAAGCAGTTTTCAGAAGAAGGTCGTCAAAGTCTAGTGACTTTTCTTTAACTAATATATTTTCATATTTCTCCCAGGCTTGAGCTACTAGTTTATGGAAAAAGTCCTTCTGATGGGATTTATAGCTTGAAAGACTCACACCGTCTCCCTTTTCTCTAGATATGGTATTAAGTATGGCACCAGGTTCATATTGTTTAGTATCAACATTCATTTCCTCCAAAGCTTCCTTTACCGCTCTTTTAGAATCACCTCTATCGTATATGGTAAAGTGTCTCGGTAGATTCAGTATTGAATGGTTTTCTTTGATTATATGAACCCCTAATGCATGGAAAGTACTAACAAAAGGTCTCTCATTAAAAGAAATTGGTATATTTAGTGACTCATCTGTCTCAATGAGATGAAATACCCTCTCCCTCATCTCCTTAGCCGCTTTGTTAGTGAAAGTTATAGCTAAAATCTCTGAAGGTCTAACTCCAGACTTAATTAGATTGAGTATTCTATGCGTTATTGTCTTCGTCTTACCTGCTCCAGCTCCAGCGATAATTAGTAGAGGACCATTGAGATACTCCGCCGCTTCCTGTTGCCTGACATTTAATTCATTTTTTGACATTAATACCATCATAACACATATTCACACCCCCGGTTGACTTTAAATTTTGCCTAGCGTAGGCTTTATAGGTACCTTAAGAATAGAGGTATAAAAATGGCTCTACAGAGCCATCTACAGAAAATCCAGATACGAATGAAGCGTCATTTATGACGAACGAAAGCCTTGCCGAATGCCTATTTATGTTATGCAATTTAAATCTAATTTAGGTTACAAAAAAATAGGTGCTTTAAATACGATGTTTATCGATAAGTCGACTTTGTCGATCTTTCTAGTTGTTGCCATAATCACCTCATATCAATTCATCCCTAAGACTGCTAATGCTGGTCTTTTTTCTTTTATATCTGATATGAGTAGCGACAAGGTTTCTGCTAAAACTTTAGACTCTACTAACAGTCTAAACTCACAAAATATGATCCTTTTGGAGGCTGCTATTAACTCAGACCCTAATCCTCATAAAAACACTGATCAAGCCATTTTAGCTTATGGTAATGCTCTTTCAGCTGAGATTGGACCACAAGGTACAGCTATGGAGGTAGAGAACAGGGTTTCTAATGAAATCAGTCTATATACGGTTAGACAAGGAGATACTATATCAAAAGTTGCCCAAATGTTTGATGTTTCCGTTAATACTATAGTTTGGGCAAATGAATTAGGTAAAAATACCACTCTAAAAGAGGGTCAAATGCTAGTTATCCTCCCTATTTCAGGTATCAGATACACAGTAAAGAAAGGTGATACCATTAAGGGTATTGTTTTAAGATACAAGACTAATCTAGATGAAGTTTTACAATACAATGATCTAACTATTTCAACTGTTCTTAAGCCAGGAGACACTATAGTTATACCTGATGCAGAGCCTACATACTCTGAAGTATCAAAAATTGCACAGACCAAGAAAATTAATACAACTAATAAGGCACATGATACAAATGGACCATTCTACCCTGGATATTATTCTAGACCTGTAGATGGAGCTTATAAATCTCAAGGATTGCATGGATATAATGCTATAGACTTCGCTGCACCAGTAGGTACTATCATACGTGCAGCTGCTGCCGGAAAAGTTATATCTAGTATATCAAACGGAGGATGGAACGGAGGCTATGGTAACTATGTGATTATTGCGCACGATAACGGTTCACAGACACTTTACGCACATACACAAAAGAACTTTGTGAGTGTAGGAGACAAGGTTGAGCAAGGTGAAATGATTGCTAAGGTAGGTATGACTGGTAAGACTACAGGACCTCACGTACACTTCGAGATAAGAGGAGCAAAGAATCCTTTCTAGGATTACATATGTAATTTACAAGTTCGTGCAGACGGATTAGCCTCAAGTCTCTCCTTCTCTATTGCCTTGCCACATTCTTCACATTTTCCATATTTACCGTTCTCGATTCTCTCTAGTGCATCTTTTACTTCAATAAATTGAGGTTCAAGTTTATTTAGTATAACCTTATTTTCTTCAAGTTCTTCAAACTTATCAGCAGTTTCATTCTCATCTGCGCTGTCAGTATCCATATCGTCAGCAGAAGCACTCCAATCATTTGGATGTTCAGGATCAGCTTTACCAATACTGTTAAGCTCCTCTTCTAATAGGGCTTTTTCTTTTATCAGTTTTTCCTTGAAATGCTGTAAATCTTTATTGTTCATATGTACAGTATTTTAACGTACATATGTTTGTTTTTCAATGCGTTCAATTAGTGCAGGTATTACTGATTCTGATGTTGTTATTAAGATGGTATCTTTGTCTAGGAAGGTGTAGAGGAACAGCATATTACCATTTTGTGACACAAACTCCCTAACATCACGATTATTTATAACCTTATCCTTAAAGCTACCTCTTAGGTTGTATAGATTAACAATATTTGTAGTAGATGCAGTGGTACTTGCCATTTGACCTCCCTCTCTAGCTTTATCTCTGAAATTCAGCACATCTGCAAGTTCTTCTGGCATTTCACCCTCCCATTTAAGCATTCCTGCAAAGGCATTTTGGAAAAAATCTGTTTTAAGAATTATAAAAGGCTCATTGGTTGATGATTCCATTCCATTAGTTGAGAATACTCCCGTCATTATGCCCTGACCCAGAGTTCTCTTGAGTGTGTCAGTAATATTAAATTCAAGTGAATCTATGAATTGTGTTCCAGATATCTTCGAGGTTGTAGAACCTATAGTTTGGACAAATACTATTTCCGTTATATTCCCTGCTTTTATCTCCTGATTATTAAAATGATTAGAGATCTCTTTTTTAAATGTTATCTTGTTGTTTGGAGATACTCTAACTACTTTTTGAGTATCAGCTTTTAATAAACTAGGTATTTGTTCTATTGGCCTATCAACTACTACCGTTGCCAATGGGCTTTGTAGATACAAATAGTACCCTCCACCAAGTCCTAGGACAATTAAAATTAGACTTGTTAGAATTAGTGAGAATTTCTTACTAGATTGACTAGGTAATGCAACTTTCTCTTCATCTTCCCTTTTCCTACTTTCAGCTATAGCAATACTTGCCACGGATGACTTCTGCCTAGAAAGTGCTTCAGCGAGATCACTCTCATAAGTTCTAATTGGCTTCTGACCAATATCAGGTTTTTTAGGTTTGGTGCTTGGATCAGTCTGATTATCCAACATATGTAGCGGATGATCATCATTTGTAGGTATTGAGTTACCTATAATTGACTTTATTTCAGACTGAAGGGCCTGAGATTTGTTTTGATCCTCATTCATCGGTGTTAATTATAGCACGAACAAATATTTGATTATTCAATGAACTATTCCTGTCCTGATAGATCAGCTATATCATCTGCAACTGTACCAAGTGTTGCATCTTTAGGTCCTCTCCTCTTATTAAAATTAGGTCTCATATTTCCATTACGATGACCGATTAGATATTTCTTTGCATTCTCATCTAGATCAAAGAAGTCATCTACAACTTCTCTTAGCTTTGAAGAGGTAGATTTACCAAAAGATACTACTTCAACCTGACAACCTTCATTTACCTGTAAATATTCAACTAGTGGAGCGAAGTCACCGTCACCAGTTAAAAGTATTACTGCATCAAGCTTTGGTGCTAGTTTTACAGCATCAATTGCCATACCAACATCCCAATCTGCTTTCTTTGCACCACTACCAAATATCTGTAGGTCTTTGGTCTTTGTCTCTATACCCATCTTCGTTAAAGCTTCAAAGAATGCCTTCTCATCTCCAGCTTCTGTTGTTATTACGTATGCGACTGCACGTATGAGAGATCTCTCCCCTACAGCATCCTTAACTATCTGACCAAAATTAACTTTGGAGTGATATAGATTTTTTGCACTATGATAAATATTTTGTGTATCGATAAATACACCTACACGTTGTTCCTTATGTTTGATTACTGACATATAAAAAATTACTAACTAAATTATTAAAATAAACTAATACATATTAAAACCCTACAGAGATTATATCACCAAAAGACTATTTAGCCTTTATGTCTAGCTTCTTTGCAATACTTGCATGACGCTTAGGATGCTTCTTCTTCAAATAGTTCATATGAGACTGTCTGTCAGCTACCATAGCTAGAAGACCACGTCTTGAGTGATTGTCCTTCTTATGCTTCTTCAAATGTGAAGCTAATTCATCAATCCTCTTTGTTAATATAGAAATTTGAACTTCTGGAGAACCAGTGTCCTTGTCATGTATTGCTACATTTTTTATGATATTTGATTTCTGTCGTGTTGTTAACATGATTGAAGTATAGTAGCACGAATGGGGTGTAAAAGCAAGGAGAATTAAAAAGGGGGCCTCATTCTGAGGCCCCCAGTGCGATGTGGGAACTGCTTCTCCCGCTACCCAGCAAAGATGCCGGAATTGCCTTGAACAGCTTCGAGACCGAAACGACCGGTGCCAGCGTCGGCACCGTGAACCGCACCGATAGCGCGCGTATTGCGCAGAACTTGGGTCTTCATACACTTTGTACCGTCAAGAGAAATGATACTCCTGTATTATAGGTGATGCAAGTGATTTGTGGATAACTTATATAAATTAAGTAAAAGAAAAGGCCCCACTACCTCTTCCTTAATGCCAGACGTGGCGATTAGTGAAGTGTAGTGGGGCCGGCCGAGGTCGCCGGGTCTCAAATGTTCAGGACCCTTGGCAGACAATCGGCGCCGACTAGGGCGCTCGGGCCGTGCCGGGCGGCGGTGCAGTGGCCGAAGCCGGTGCAGGAATCATTCTTCTTCAAGTGAATAATGTTGGGGCGAGGTGGCGGGCTCATGTTGATACCTCTCGAGGAGCAGTGATCTCTAGCTCTTTCTTGTCTCAGTTTACTTGTACACCATCAGTGCACAGTCGAGATTGAAGATTGAACTTTCATCACTCTGGCAACAGCATATCATATATAGTTATATTGTCAAGTGTATTTAATATGTCTCCGAATTGATATACTTTTACCATGTCGCACAATCTTTCAAGTCTAAAGACTGAATTTCTACAGTATGTTGAGATAGAAAAAGGTCGTAGTTTAAATACAGTAAGAAATTATGACCAATATCTCACTCGTTTTATCGACTACACTAAGCTAAAGGATCCTAAGGATATAACTGATGGTGTTGTACGAGACTTTCGTATATGGCTTAACCGACAGGAAACTAGAGGAGAAAAAGGAAAAGCAAATACTACTTTAAAAAAGCGTACTCAAAACTACTATTTAATCGCTATACGTGCATTTCTTAAGTATTTAGCTAGACAAAACATCACTTCCCTGTCACCAGACCGTATTGAGCTAGCAAAAGTACCGGAAAGATCACTGGATCTAATAACTATTGAAGAATTAGATAGATTGTTGAAAGCACCAGATACAAATACTCTAAAAGGGTTAAGAGACAAAGCAATGTTAGAGCTTCTCTTCTCTACTGGGCTTCGTGTTTCTGAACTATGTGCACTCCCAAGAGAAATTAATCTTAAGATGGATGAAATGTCTGTACGTGGTAAGGGAGAGAAAGTCAGAGTTGTATTTATATCTGATGATGCAAGAAATGCAGTAAAAAAATGGCTAGACAAAAGAGATGATATGGATGATGCCCTATTCATACATATAAAAGAAGGAGAAAAACTATCAAAGGATAAGGATTCAATGAGGATTACATCACGTTCTGTAGAGAGAATAATTAAACAATATGCTATAAACTCTGGAATATCTAAGAAAGTAACTCCTCATGTTATTAGGCATTCATTCGCCACTGATCTATTGAGAAATGGTGCTGATCTACGCTCGGTACAGATGCTATTAGGTCATGCAAATATAAATACGACTCAGATATATACTCATGTAACTGATACCGAATTGAAGAAGATACACAAGAAGTTTCATAGGAAGAGTGAGTAAAAGAAAGTTTTCTGTTATCATACAGTTATGAAAATAATCTGTTGGAATGTAAATGGTATAAGAGCAAACGTCAAAAAAGGTGGATTTGATTGGTTTTTACAACAATCTCCAGACTTTTTCTGTATACAAGAGACTAAGGCACATCCAGAACAATTAGAAGAAGGAGTCAGGAATCCAGCCGAATATCATTCATATTTTGATCATTCAAAGCTACGTAAGGGATATAGCGGTGTCGCTATATATACAAAGCATATGCCTGACAAGGTTGATTATGGTTTGGGTATACATGAAGTTGACCAAGAAGGTAGATTTATAGCCCTTTTTTATGATAATAAAGAGTTACTTGGTAAGAAGTTTGTTCTAATTACCACATACTTCCCTAACGGAGGTGGTGGTCAAGACAGACTAGACTTTAAAATGAAATTCTATGATGAGTTTCTTAAATATATAAACAATAAAAGAAAGGCAGGATATGAAGTTATATTCTGTGGAGATGTAAATACTGCACATACTGAAATTGATCTTGCACGACCGAAAGAAAATGAAGAGAACACAGGTTTCCTTCCACAAGAACGTGAGTGGATAGATGAAGTTATTCAGTCTGGATACATAGATATTTTTAGACAACAAAATCCAAATAAAACAGGTGCATATACATACTGGGATATGAAAACTTATGCAAGAGAAAGAAATGTTGGGTGGAGAATAGATTATTTTTTCATTAGTCCAGGAATTTTAGAAAAGGTTAAAAAAGCCAATATTCTCAACACAGTTTTGGGCTCTGATCATTGTCCTATAGAGTTGATTTTGAAATAAAAATAATTGTCTTTTATAAAGGACAAAGTTATCCACATATTTTGTTCTGTATGTCCTTTACATGTCCTTTATGCTTGCTATAATAATCCCAGATCAGTCCTGGTCTCAACCGAGGATGATCAAGACAGTTGTTCTTTCAAAAAATGTTTGCAGGGGTAGCAGCTCTTTTTTTGAGCTCGAATCGAAGGAGAGACAAACCCTCTTTCAGCCTTAGCCGAATTTAAGCGACTTCTCAACGTTAATTTTTTTTGGAGTACGCGATAAGTTCCCTTTGGGTGAGCCAGTGGTCAATCTCGCTAGGATCAGAATCTGTGGATTCTATAGATCCCCTTATTATTTTCGAGTTCACGTTCTCTCTCAACAGTCGCAATTTTGTTCAATACTTCCAATTCTAACCTCGGAAGCATCGAACAGAAGCGGCTGTTTTTGTTTGTATAAAATAAAAACGGCTATATAGAGCCATTTCTATCCTGTTTCATATGAAAATGTTACTTATGAAACGTGGTATTTCTTGCGAATCTCATCAAGATTCTCATTTTCTGTCTCCTTTTTCTTTTCAATACCCTTTTTACCTAGAGATTCCAGTTCTTTTTCAGGTAAACTAATGAGCTCGACCGCCCTATTCTCAAGATATTCAGAGGTATTGAGTTTAGGATTATCTAGCACTTCTTCTAGGAGAGCGCTGAGGGTGTACCCTATTTTAGGTCCTGGTGTTACATGTGTAACTTCCATTATCCTCTTCCCATCTATCTTGAGCATAGCAACAGAGACAGGATCCACCAGTGCTTCTTCTATCATTGCCTTGTATTTTCTCAGTCTGTACGGATTCTCCTTAGGTCTTCCTGTTCCTATGCGATCACATATGCGGATATTCATAAGATCCCAAATATTCTCTCTTCCAACGTTATTTATCATTCTCCTAACTGCAGATAGCGTAATAGTCTCTGTATCGGAGAAGAACATATGCCATCTAACCATCTTAGACACCTTCTCTACTGTTTTTGATGGGTACTTTAGTCTCTCAAGTATCTTCTTTGTTACACGTGAACCGACTACCTCATGTCCGTAGAACGTTATATTCCCTGTTTCATGTGAAATTCTCTTTGTCTCAGGCTTAGATATATCGTGTAGGAGGGCTGAAAGACGTATTTCTAGTGGCCACTCTTTGTCAGCAGCATGTTGCAGTGTGCGTAGTAGGTGCTCCCATACGTCATAGGCATGCGCCTGTGGTTGCTTTACGTTCTTTGCCTTTAGTAGTTCAGGTACTATGAATTCAAGAAAGCCGTATTTGTCGAGTAGTTCAATACCCTGCTTTGGGTTATTAGACATAATAATTCTGTTAAATTCATCACGTATTCTCTCTACAGATATCTTACTAAGAAGTTTAGAATGGCTAATCATAGCCTTTTCTGTATCGATGTTAATCATGAAACCTAGTTCTGTTGCTAGCCTTACAGCCCTAACCATTCTAAGAGCATCCTCCTCAAATCTATCGCTAGGATTACCAACTGCCCTGAGAGTCTTGTCCTTTATGTCCTTTAAACCATCGAACAGGTCAACTATATCTTTAATTGCACCTTTTGATAGACTCACTGCAATCGCGTTAATCGTGAAATCCCGACGTTTAAGATCGTCATTGATACTTTTACTGAATCTAACCTCATCAGGGTGTCTATGATCACTATATGAGCTTTCAAGACGATATGGAGTGACTTCTACAACCTTCAATCTCTCATCCAATGTTTGTTCGTTAACAATACCAACAGTTCCGTAATCATTTTCATAGAAAGTCTTAGTGAACAATGGAATTATCTGCTCAGGTGTGGCATTTGTTGTAATATCCCAATCCTTAGGTTCCTTCCCTAGAAGTATATCCCTAGTACAACCACCAACAAGAAAAGCTTCGAAACCTGCTTTTTCGAGTTTCTCAACAATATCTACTATTTCCTTAGGTATTGCTTGATTTTTCATTGATAGAATTGTACACCATAACCTGTTATTAGTGAAATCAGAACTATGTGATATAGTTATGTAATATGAAAGCTAGGTTAGAAGACAAGCGATTAGCTATAGAACTTAGGAAAAAGGGCCTGAGTTATAAGGAGATTCAACAACAGGTCAAGGTATCTAAAAGTCTTTTGTCTGGTTGGTTTGAGTATTTAGATTTGACTGAAGAAGAGTTGAATTTCCTCAAATCGAGAATTAAGGAGAGGTGTGATAAGGGTAGGATAGCCTCAACTATATCTAATAGAAATAGAAGGATACAACGGGAAATGGTTGCTTTTGAGGATGCAAAGAACTCATTCGACAAACATAAGACTGAAAGTCTATTTCTGGTTGGAATAGCTTTGTATTGGGCTGAGGGGTCAAAGAGAACAGGGGAGTTTCAGTTTATAAACTCAGATCCAGAAATGATTACCTTTATGTACTCATGGATTCAAAAGTATATGAAAATTGATAAAAACTCTATTAAAAAGCAACTTTTTATACATAGGATCCCTGGATATGAGAATATAGATATATTCTGGTCTAATCTTTTGGGAATAACGCCTAATGATTTTGAAAAAACTATATTTAAACCAACTCATCATGCTATAAAGAAAAATCCTAATTACAAAGGCTGTCTGAGGCTATCAATTGGTGGAATTTATAACCTTAGGCTTATTAAGGCTTGGCAAAAGCTATTAATACAGTATTATGGTAGTGCATTCAATTAAATTCAAGAATTGCACCCGTGGTGAAATGGATATCATTTTTGACTTCGGATCAAACGTTGTAGGTTCGAGTCCTACCGGGTGCACAGAGAGTGGTTAGAGTTTGGTAAAAAGATAATTTAGTATATAATATCGAAATATTGCGGGTATCGTTTAGTGGTAGGACACGTCCTTGCCAAGGATGAGGTAGGAGTTCGATTCTCCTTACCCGCACAAATAGGGAAGTATTCTGTGTAAAACTGTGGATAACATTGGGGACAATGGGTATAAGACAATGAAAATATGGCTTATATTCGTGTCTTTTGTCTCTTTAGGTATTCCACAATAGTGTTGAAAAGCGTTGATTATTCAGATTATTGATATAAGTCTGTATGATAATAAAATACAACCATTGACTTATTAGTTGCGGACAATCGTATTAGACAAGCATATTTCTTTGGTTTTTATTAACCCTATGCTAGTATAGTCAACATATCGGAGCGTGGTGTAACGGCTAACATTCCTGTTTTGGGAACAGGCGACTCCGGGTTCGAATCCCGGCGCTCCGACATTTTAATGTTTTAGATATTGATGTTATTATTTACTAGTAACGCTTTTTACCTATGAAGATAAACAAATCACCATGGATACATCAACTAGATCACTCGAGAAGGGTAGTCAGCCTTTCTAAGGATATAGATACTGATATAGCTATAATTGGTGCTGGTATAGCCGGTATATCCACGGCTTTCTTTGTTCTCAAGTACACAAATCAAAGAGTAGTCGTTCTAGATCAAGGGAAAATGGCACATGGTGCAACAGGGCATAACGCTGGACAAGTAGTGGCACGTTTTGAGCGACCACTATCAGAACTAGAAAAAGAATTTGGATTTGAGAAAACAAAAGACGCTATTCAAGGGCTGTATTCATCATGGGGATTGATTGATGAGATATTTGAGGATGCAAAGCTTAATATAATCTTCTCTGAGGTTAACGGTAACATCGGTCTCTCAACACTTTACCAGGTCATCCTAGCATTACAGGATATGGAAATTGAGATTAGATCTGGAATTACAGATGGTGAGTTTTTGATTAGTGATACAGCGCCATTCAAGGATTCAATCCCTAAGGTGTTTGAGAAATTGTATAAATTTGTTCCTCAGTCAGAAATTCTAAAAAAGATGGAGACAGAAGACAAGGGTTTCCACGCTCTATATACAGATCGTGCTGCATGTATGAACTCTGCCTTGTTCTGCCAAGAGGTTGTTGCATATCTACTTAAAAAGTATCCAGATAGATTTAATCTGTATGAAAATACTAGAATGAATAAGGTGGTGTTAAGAAAAAATAATGCTTTAATTGATGCGGGGAAACATACAATTGATGCAAGCAAGATTGTGTTATGCACAAATGGTTTTGAGAATTTTGAAATTTTTAATGATGGGGGATTGGCAATTGATAAAAACCTACACCATTCCATAGAGGGTTTTGTTGGTTATATGTCAGGATATCTAGAAAAGATGAATAAGACACCAACAGCAATTGCATATCTAAAAGAAGATTATGATCCTGCAGCATATGATAATGCATATTACTACCTTACCAGAAGACCGCATGAATATGGTGACACAAAACATAATCTTGTATGTATGGGTGGTCCTGAGATAAGGATAGGTGATAGGGCAGAATATTTAAGTGATTATGATTATCCGGATAATATACCAGCCCAGATTGATCAGTTTATTAAAGCAGAATATGATGCTGATCCAAATCATAAAATAGATTATGATTTTACATGGCACGGACTTATGGGCTATACACCAAATAGATTGAGACTGATTGGAGAAGAACCAAAAAATCCAACACTCATATATAATCTCGGATGTAATGGTATCGGAATCATTCCTTCAATATACGCCGCAAGAAGAATTTCAAAAATAATAGCAGGGGATAGGTTGAGACCTTCAATCTTCGATCCTAAAGGGTGATATAATTAAAATATGTTTAAGAAAGTTATATCTTATTTTGATAAATTAGAAGATCATATTCGAGGTTCCTTAAGTAAATTTCCAATCATATACACCCTGATCGGGGCAGTATCAATTGTTCTTTTTTGGAGAGGTGTATGGCATACTGCTGACTTATTGCAAGACAAGGGGGGTATTCTAGGATTTATATTCTATGAACCCATAAGTGCAATTATTGTAGTTATTATACTTTTAGCTACCGGTCTTTTCGTATCGTATTTCATCGGTGATTCTATACTAATATCTGGTCTTAAACAGCAAAAGAAAATAAACGAAAAGACTGAAAGGGAGGTTAAAGAAGAAGAATCAACTTTGGGAGAAATCAAGGAGGCAATTAAGGATATTAAGGCTGAAGTAGATGAGATCAAGAATGTGGTAGAGAGCGATCAGAAAAAGTAGCAAAAAATATTAAATTTTGCTAGTATAGACTTTGTTCGTAAACAAGCGGGACTAGTTTAATGGTAAAATAGAAGTTTTCCAAACTTTTGTTGGGAGTTCGATTCTCCCGTCCCGCACCGATTAAGGTTTGTTTTTAATTATATAGAAGTCTTTACCCATACGCTTTTTTAATTTCTCTGCTCGTAGTTTATTTCTCGATATTTTAATCTTATTTTTAGCCTTAGCCATAAGTAATGTTTTGAGTAAATTAATTGCATCCAGATTATTGTTGCTATTCATATAAATTAAATCAATCTTATTACTAATATCTTCATTTAAAAAGACCTCAGTTATATAATCTCCAATAACAGTTATATAGTAGTTATTTTTAGCAAACAGTTTCCCATAATTATATTGTAAATAATTATTATTAAAGTCTGGTTTGATCATCTTATCAAATTTCGTCATTCCACCAACTGTTATTAGAAATTGTCTTTTATTTTGTTCAATCTCTTTAAGCAACTCCTTTTCAGTATCTCTTCGCGCTAAGTAAAACCAGTAATGTGGATCATAACCATATATTGGCTGCTGCGGGGAAGTGTTATGTATCAATATATTTTGAGCATGTCCCCAAAATATGTCTAAATTTTTTATGTTTGAAAAGGTATATGAAATACTCTCTTTATCTTCTAGGTTCAGTACATCAAATGATTTCTGATTAATTGTATATGTTTGAGATATTCTTTCGAAAACATCCTGCATTTTATTTATCCAGACAGTATTCAGAGAGATATAGCCTTTGTATAGAAGCACCGCCTCCTCTTTTTTAAGTTTACGTATAGCTGCGTAGAAGCCTTGTTTGGTGGTATTTTTACGGATTTTACGTACAAGTTCTAATAAAGAAGTAGTTTTCTGCTCACCATTTATTAAATATGTGATTATCAAATCATCTAGCTTTTGAGGATTAATTATACTCATATATGACTATAACTATATACTAAAGTAAAATATTTGTTTACTTTATCTAAATAAAGACACTAATATTTAACAGTGTCAAATATCGTTGATAGAGTAATGGTATGAATACAAGTAAAAAAAGATTAGTGGTTATTTCCGGTGTTACAGGTGCTATTGGAAGCGCACTGTTCGCTGAGTATGGTCAGGATCCAGGTACGGTAATATATGGCATAAGCCGTAAGGCTAGACCCGTCGGTGATTTTTTGAGAGAAGGAAAACTTCCTCAAAAAACACTTATATGTTCAATCGGAGATTTAGACGATTACTCATCATTATTTGATCGTATAGATTACGGATCTTTTAATGAAGTGATATACATACATGCACTAGGCTTGTATCCATTCGAAGTCAATAACGTTGGGAATATTACTGTTGAATGCGACAGAGATGGAGATGGTATAAACGATAATGTGACAAAGCTAACATACGATGCTTTTATTTCTGCTACTTCGAGTCTGCAAAAAAACTGGAGAGGTACAAGTAAGTGTATTATATTCGGTTCAATTGCGGATAAATATCACCCATCCGTACATCAATCATGGTGGAAGACAATTGAGAAGGTTAAGGGATATATGAATGGTGAGGTGGTAAATAACCCTAATCTCTCTATGGTTATCTTCAATATTTCATCAGTATTGTGTCCGCATGAAGTCATAACAAGACCGTTTGTGTTTGTAAATACTGATGCAAATCAAATATTCTGGTTACATCCATATGAATTAGCTAGATTTGTTGTTGAAAAAACAAATATGGTTAATTCAGGATTCAATGAGTTTGAAAAGTATAGAATCAAGCCAGGGTTTGTCGAGGGGGATTACTATACTGATCCAAGCTTTACTCCTAGGAAAGTGATGGAGTTGTACTAAGATAGTTAATCAACGCCACTCTTAATGGGTGGTTTTTTATAAACGAAAAAGGAGCCCGAAGGCTCCTTGTGTTGGGTTGAGAAGAATGAGTCTCCTCCTGTTACCGATCAGTTCGGCGTTTCACCGCTGTCGTCTGTGGCCCACCCTCCATCTGTGGCAGGTGACTGTGGTCAATGATGCCAGGGCGGAACCGTTCTGCACGTCGGTATGGACGCCGGAACATCACGAATCCGCGGGTCATAGGACCCTGCGGTCTGTGGTTAGGGGTGCTATGCATTCCCAAATAGACTATCAGAAACTCGAATTCTAATCAAGTTAATCAAAAAACCACCTTACGGTGGTCTTTTGATTAATAAAAGCTCGAGCGAGTTCTTATTATGATTATTTTACTGCATCCTTCAAAGCCTTTGCTGCTCTGAACTTAGGAACCTTCATAGCTGGAACCTTGATAGTCTCTCCAGTTCTTGGGTTTCGTGCATCACGAGCTGCTCTCTCCTTTACAGAGAATATACCTAGACCTGCAATTGAAACTTCCTCACCTTTCTTTAGAGAGTCGATGATTGAGTTCAACATTGTGTCTACTGCTTGTTCTGCTTGAACTTTAGTACCTCCTAGGACTGCATGTATAGCATCAACTATTGCTGCTTTATTCATATAATTTAGAAAAACGATTAAATAATAATGTTTCTAACCTCGATACTATTATATAATATCGGACTTTTTAAGCAATAGAGCCAAAACTACACGTTTATTATCTAGCAAAGTCAATTACACGAGTTTCTCTAATGATTGTTACCTTAATTTCACCAGGGTACTTTAAGTCCCTTTCTATCTTTAGAGCTATATCTCTAGCCATATTTTTAGCTTCTAGATCAGTAATTTTCTCAGGAGTAACAAAAATACGTATCTCTCTTCCTGCTGCTAGGGCATATGACTTTTCAACACCTTGGAATCCATTAGCTATAGCTTCTAGGTCTCCAAGTCTCTTTAGATAGTTTTCTATACTGTCGTGTCGTGCGCCAGGTCTAGCACCAGAAATTGCGTCTGCAGTCTGAACTATTCGTGACTCGACTGTTTCATAAGGATATTCTTCATGATGCGCCTGCATAGCCTTAACAATTTCCTCACTTGCTCCAAATTTCTGTAATATTCTTCTTCCTATCTCTACGTGAGAACCGGATACTTCATGATCCAGTGCCTTTCCTAGATCGTGGAGAAGGGCACCAGCCTTTGCTACAGCTGCATTAGCTCCTATTTCCTCAGCGATCATACCTGCTATATGTGCCATTTCTATAGAGTGTTGAAGTACATTCTGACCATAACTGGTTCTGAAGTGTAGACGACCAAGGATTAGGATAATTCTTGGATCTAGACCAATAACACCACATTCATATGCAGCCTGTTCACCCTTTTCTTTAATTGTCTTATTTATACTATCTTGGGCTTCCTGTACAACCTTTTCAATTTTGGCTGGTTGAATACGTCCATCCTTTATTAATTCCTCTAGAGCGACCCTGGCTACATGTCTTCGAACAGGATCAAAAGATGAAATGGTGATTGTTCCTGGGGTATCATCTACTATTACCTCTACACCAGTCATTCTCTCGAATGCTTTAATATTTCTCCCTTCCTTTCCAATTATCTTTCCCTTTATATCATCACTAGTTATTGTGATTGAGGTAGACATTACATCTGATGCAACAGAGTTAGCAAGACGTTGTATTGATGTAGCTAGTATATCTTGAGCCTTCTTTTCTAGTATTTCTTCGCCAGATTGCTCAAACTTCTGAATTCTGACTAATAGGTCTTGTTCAGAATTCTTTTCTACCGTCTTGATTAATGTCTCTCGTGCTTCATCTGTAGACATTTTAGCTACTTTTTCCAGGGCAAGAGCCTTCTCTTGCTCGAGTTTATCTGCTCTTTCTTTAATTGTCTTAATTTCAGCTACCTTTTCCTTTATCAATTCAACCTCCTTATCAATATCAGCCTGCCTTTTATCAAGCAAATCTTCCTTTTTAATCAATCTGGATTCAGTTTGCTGTATCTTTTCCTCCTTCTCACGAACTTCTTTCTTGGCTTCCTCTATGAACTTTTTTGATTTAGTATCAGCTTCTGTGGTAATTCTCTTAGCTTCTTCTTTTGCGGTTAGAAGCATTTCTTTGATTTCGAGTTCCATCGATCCCTTCTTACCCAAAGAGATGATGAGTCTGAGGTAGTATCCGATTGCAACACCGGCGACTCCTGCAATACTCAAAAGTACCGCTACTAATTTTAATGACATATGCGAATATCAATTCGCCTTCTCTAGATCTTAACTTAAGTGTTCAGAATATTTGATGGTAGTTAGGGAATAATGGGGGACACACAGTTTCAGTTTCTTTAAAGGGAATCGAAAAAATTAAATTTATAACGAGCTCACTGTATCACGATTACAGAATTTTGTCGATAATACCGTATTTTCGTGCTTCTTCAGCGTCCATAAAGAAATTTCGATCAACATCCTTCTCAATCTTAGCCATTGTCTGACCAGTATTCTTAACTAGCATCTTGTTCAGATTCTCACGAGTTTTAACGATATGCTTTGCACTGATCTCAATATCAGATGCCTGACCCTCAGCACCACCTAGTGGTTGATGGATCATAACTTCAGAGTTTGGTAATGCAAATCTCTTACCTTTCTTTCCTGATGAAAGAATCAACGCTCCCATTGAAGCTGCAACACCAACACAAACAGTTGATACGTCATTTTTAATATTATTCATTGTATCAATGATTGCTAGTCCAGCTGTTACCATACCACCTGGTGAATTCACATACAGAGTGATATCTTTCTTTGGATCTTCTGCTTGTAGGAAAAGTAGCTGAGCTATGACTATATTAGCTACATGATCATCAATTGGTCCAGCTAGGAAAATTATATTTTCTTTTAATAGCCTAGAATATATATCGTAGGCTCGTTCACCCATATTTGTCTTTTCAATTACTGTTGGTATTAACATATGTTTCAAATTTAAATTTAAGTAATATTTCCATGATACCTTAAGTTTCATTTTTGGCAACATTGCGACATGTTTCTAAAGGTATATAATCATGTCATGAAACTACAACGATTTTTTTGTGAAGAAAAGTTAAATGGAAAGTCTAAAGTATCCATCACCCGCGACACTTTAGTCAATCAACTTAAAAATGTTTTTCGGTTCGTAACAGGTGACAAGATAATACTATTTGATAATTCAGGCTTTGATTTCCATGCATCTATATGTGGTTATGATAAAGATGTGGTTACACTAGATATTAATTCTGTTACAGAAAACGTTGTACTACCTTTACGAGAAACATATCTATTTGCATCTTTGGTAAAGAAAGATAACTTCGAATGGATACTAGAGAAAGCAACAGAATTAGGAGTTTCACATATAGTTCCTATCATATCTGACAGGACTGAGAAAAAAGATTTGAATCTTGAAAGGGTAAAGAAAATAATTGTAGAGGCGGCAGAGCAATCAGGTAGAGGTACTTTACCTGTACTTTATGAGGTTACTGATTTAGAGTCCGCACTTACAAAATATGCTCACATCAAATCTATTGCATGGCATACTCAATCACCTAAGTTCGTTTCACAAGATGTTGCAGATACTCTAGGAGCGTATATAGGTCCAGAAGGGGGATGGACACAATCTGAAATTGAGTTATTCAACAAGCATGGTGTTCATTCAAGATCACTCGGTCCACAAGTTCTTCGTTCTGAAACTGCTGTTATCGCTGTTATATCTAGATTAGTTTTCTAATTACTTTATAGACTCAAGGAATTGATACACCTTATCGTTAGTTAGTACTGTCTCAGCATATGTATATGCATGTTCCTTATTAGCATCCTTGTAGTGTGCAAGTATATGTTTCACTTCCTCTTCAATCTCATTCTTATCAACTACAATTTTTTCAATGTTAACTATCTCATTTAATATTAATTGTAATCTAGCTTTCTTTTCTGCAGCAGGCTTCCATTCATTGCGAACTTCCTCAATTGTTTTTTTAGCGTGCTTTAGATAGTCTTCTAGTTTTACATTCATTCTTGATATATCATCTTCAAATTGTGCTTCAATTCTTCTTAATTCACTATTGATTAATAGATCTGGTACTTCAAATACAGATGCTTCAAGTATTGCATCAGATATTTCAATTCTTCTTTTTTCTTTCGCATTAATCTTTTTATTCTCAAGAAGTATTTTCTTAATCTCTTCTTTCGCTTCAGGTGAATCGTGGTCATGACCTTCGTGATCACTGTGAGACTTTTTAATTCTTTCGATTGCTTCATCAACCTCTTTGTCTGTAACTTCAAAAACTTCTTCAGGCTTCTTGTTAATTTCCTTAGCTAATTTTTTATAGTCACCAAGTTTAATCTCTGGAGTGACAGTTGTAATGATTTTAAATTCAAGTGGATTGTCTGATGCAAGCTTAGTGATGCTAATTTCTGGTCTTCCAATTGCATCAATTTTTTCATTAATTATGATTTCTGGATATGCACTAGACAATGCAAGTTCAGCCATCTCTTCAAGGATTGCCATATCACCAACTTTTGAAACTAATATATTCTCTGGTACTTTTCCTTTTCTGAAACCGTCTATAGTTATTTCATCATTAATATTTTGTATTGCATTCTTTCGGAAAGCAGAAAAATCCTTTGCTGGTATTGATCCAGTAATCTCAACTCTAGACTTGTCTAGCTTCTTAATTTTTACCTCGTTTGTTATTTGTTTTTTCATTATTTGACAGTCTACCTCATTAGCGATTTTTGGCAAGTTTTTTAAATAAAAATAGCACCATGTATTTTGGTGCTATTTTTATTTATATTTCTACCTTAAATTAGAAACTGTAGTCTATATCCTTTAACTGCGCATCTAGATCAGCCTCGATTGCAGCTGAACTATTTGTATCTGTAGCATCTGCTGTTGCTTCATCCTTCATCATATCGCTTGCCTGTGTTCCTGTATCTGTCTGTGTATTGGTATTTAATCCTCTACCAAGGAAAAATAGGACAGCAATAATGATTAATAGAACAATGACTAGTACACCAACGATCGGTCCAATCTTTCGATTCTCCTTTGGAGGTGTAGGAATGTTATTTAGCATACCACTTGAATTTATGTTTGGTTCCATATTGTTTTATATTATTTATTAGATGTCGTTGAAGCATTAGAAATATGTTTAAAAAGCGGTTCAACGTAGAGGTGGATATCTGCCGGGAGAAATATATCAAGACTTATTTCAAGTCTCAAATCCTAAAATCTGCAATTTATGTCTGAAAAAGACAGGGGAAATCTTCTGGCTAT
>CAYNAH010000002.1:22580-34235 GCA_964395365.1 uncultured Candidatus Saccharibacteria bacterium
TAGATGTAGTTGAAGCATTAGAATTCATCTTGTTTTCTCCAGCTGGAGTGATGAACTTTATAACGAGCTTTAGAGCATCACGAGCATCCTTAACTGCTTTGATAGCAGCATCACCTAATTGTCTTGGTTTTGTTAGCTCAACTTCTGTTGTACTTGATGCAGATCCAGTTGATCCTACAGTGACATTCAGAGCTGCAAAAGCATTAACTGCTACTTTTGCCTTAGCAATTTTGTCATCTGCTGTCGCTAGAGCTGCCTTTGCCTCAGTCATATTCTTGCCTTCTGATTCAAGTCTAGTTATTCTTTCAGATAATCTCAATCTGATATTTGCAATATTCTCAAGACTGATTGTTAATTGATTTGCGAGTGCTTTTTTGCGTAGCTCAAAAACATCCTGCTTCATTTTCTTCATAATATCCTCACGAGCCTCCTTCATCTTCTTGAACATTTCAGTTGATGAAGCTTCTTTGATTTCTCGTCTTACCATCATTCTTGTAGATGATCCCATCTCACGTCTCTCTTCACGTCTCTCCTGTCTTTCCATCATTCTCGTACTAGAACCAAGATCTCTTTTTTCCATCTTCTCTTCTACCTTGAGTCTCTTGTCTTCAACCTTGTATTCAATCTTCATTCGACCCCTGTCAATTTTTTGTTTATATTCTGTTTTGACAGTTGTACTATCATCGTCTCCATCTTCTGCGAACACAAAATTAGAATTAGCAATGACAGTAAATGCCAAAGCCAATGCTAATATATTAGATATTTTTAATTTCATTTATATATAATTAACTGTTAAAAGGTTTTGAACCTTAACGTTAATTATACACTAGCTTGTGTAGATGCGGTACCTGTTGATTGAATATCAATCTTCCAACCTGTGAGTTTTGCAGCAAGTCTAACATTCTGACCTCCTTTTCCGATTGCTAATGACTGTTGATCGTCGGAAACATGAACTACAGCTCTCTTTTCCTCGTTATTTAGATCAATCTTCAGTATTTTAGCAGGAGAAAGTGATTCCTGGATGAATGTTGAAGGATCTTCATTCCACTGTATAATATCGATTTTTTCACCTGCTAATTCACTCATTACTGTAGATACACGTACACCTCTTTGTCCTACAAGAGATCCGATAGGGTCAATATGGCTATCTGTTGAATATACGGCTATCTTTGAGCGTGCCCCGGCTTCTCGTGCTATTGCTTTTACCTCTACAACACCTTGTGCTATTTCAGGAGCTTCTACTTCAAAGAGTTTTGAAAGGAATTTAGGATGTGAACGTGATAGTTTAAGCATAATTCCCTTAGGAGACTCTTCTACGGCGTATAGGTAGGCACGGATTCTCTCTCCTTGCTTATAGTGTTCGTTAGGAATCTGGTCTTCATATGAGATTATACCCATAGCACGTCCCATATCTATGAATATTGAACCTCTTTCAACTCTTTGTACTGTACCAGAGACAATTTCACCCTCTTTTTTACCATATTCAGCAAGAACTGAGGTTTTTTCAGCTTCTCGTATCTTTTGGATTATAACTTGCTTAGCTGTTTGAGCAGCAATTCTTCCATAATCACCCTTTTCTTCAAGAGGGAAGACGATCTCATCGTCAACCTTAGCATCCTTCTTGATCTTTTTAGCATCAGCTAGAAGAATATGATGTTCAGGATTGAATCTAACACGGATATTCTCTTCAGCAGTATTCTGAATATCCTGCTCATCCTCCTCATCTTCCATGATTACCTTAGACTCATCTACTACGATTTTTACTTGGTAGAACTCTACTTTTCCAGAGCTATTGTCAAAAACAGCCCTAACAATCTGGCCTTTTTTACCATATTCCTTCTTGTATGCTGTTGCCAAGGCAAGTTCAATAGCCTCAAGCATCTTTTCCTTAGGTATTCCTCGCTCGTCCTCTAGTTGCTGTAGGACTGAATGTATAACTTTTAGATCAAACATATATATTTAATTGATTTTTTTATAAAAAATAGTTCGCACTTCCGCGAACTTCAGACTCCACTAATATATCATACAATACAGTTATCCACAAGCTAAATGATATTTGCTCGTAACTATTTATGATACTATATATGTAATACGTAATTTAAAATATGATTTCTGAAAAACCTTTACATTTAAATGAGACACACTTTAGACTAGTATTCTTACTAGCCATACTCGCTGCAGCAGCAATATTTGCTGTATATTGGATGAAAATTAACAACACAACAGAAGAAATATCCAGTCCTCCACCTAATATGGAGACTCAGAGGCTCACGTATTTGAAAGATAGGGCAGTGAGCGATATATCAGAGGAAACATTAAAAGCACAGGCAAAGTATTTATCACAGCAAGCATTAAAAGCTAAGAAATAACTAAAAATATGACACAAACACTAAAAAATATGTTAAAGAAGATCTCTCTTGTAGCAGTAGCTCTTATAGTAGGGGTAACTGTTGCTAGTGCTGCTGGTACTTGGACACCTCCACCACCTGGAGTTACACCACCTAGTGGAAATGTTGACGCTCCTATTAATGTTGGTTCTACTAATCAGGCTAAGGTTGGAAGACTAGCGATTGGTACGAATAGTACTTCTATGCTGGGTCTAGCGGCTCTTGATGTTGCTGGTACTATAATGTCTACTGGCGTGAGTATAAATGGAGGATTGATTTTAAATAATGGAAGTCAGGGAAAAGGGAAGATACTTTCTAATGATCCAGCAAGTGATCCTAATGGTACATTAGGAGTAGCATCATGGACTTCAATAGTTGGAAGTCTTATCTCAAGTGCAACAGGAATTGTCTATTGGTCAGAATATGAGAAGGATGGGGGAGGTGTGTATGGCGGTCAAACTGCATACAAGTGTCAGTCTACTTCAGGTGTTGGTACATGCAGTGGTCTATTGTACGGAGGGGCGAATTCTGATGGTAGATTATCTCGTATAAGTGTTTCATGTACAGATGGTAGTCCACTTATGACTCTATTGGCAAGAAGTACATCAGCACCTGCTTTTCTAGGTGTAGAGTGGTGGCAAAAGGAGTATATAGGTCTTTGTATGAGTGGAGCTCCATCAGGATTCGCAGATACTACACATTGGAGTCAGTAATATATTTTAACTATGATTAAAGGACTAAGAATAAAAGTATTAGCTAGAATAATCGCTATAGTAGCTATAGCTAGTGCATTTGTTCTATCAAACAACGCAGTACACGCTGCTACAACCCCAGTAACAGGTTACGCTTGGTCTTCAAATATAGGATGGATAAGTTTCTCATCATCTAATGCAGGACCTGGTGCTACTCCTGTATACGGTGTAAATGTGGATACAACTACAGGTGTTATGTCTGGTTATGCGTGGTCTTCAAATATCGGTTGGGTTAGTTTTAATGCAGCAGATGTTTCTACATGCGGAACAACTTTCTGTACTCCAAAAATCAATATGACAACAGGTGCAGTAACAGGTTGGATACGAGTGGTGTCTGGTATAGGTAGAACAGACGGATGGGATGGATGGATAGAGCTATCTGGAACAGGGCACGCAAGTCCAGGAACAGGAGTTACACTAGCTACATCAACTGGTGCAATAAAAGGATATGCTTGGGGAGGTAATGTGATTGGTTGGGTTCTTTTTAACCCTAGTATTTCACCAGCAACTTGTATTGGTTGTGTTGTAACACCATCATCTCTACCATCTGTAACAATCAGTGCAAACCCTACAGCTGTTAATTCAGGTGCTTCAAGTTTGCTAACTTGGAATGCAAAAAATTCAACATCATGTACAGGTACGGGTAGTTGGTCAGGATCAAAAGCTGCCACACCTGGTGATCATACAGAATTAATGACGAATATAACATCCAATAGAACATATACTATTACTTGTACTAACGGAATAGTTGGAGCATGGGCAGCAGTTGATGTTACAGTCAATCCATCAGCACCGACAGTAACCCTAACAGCAACTCCAAGTAATGTATCTTCTGGTGGTTCTACATCACTATCATGGACATCAACAAATGCAACATCATGTACCGCTAGTGTTGATTGGAATGGATCAAAAGCTCTATCATCTAATTCATCACCAGAGGTTAAAACAAATCTTACAAGTAACAAAACATATACACTAACCTGTACAAATGCATTTGGGTCAGCTAGTGATACTGAAAATGTGACCGTGGGAGGAGGGGGTACAGACCCAACTTGTCCAAGTGGAAATTGTGGGGAAATAAAAAATGGAGATTCTGAAATTCAATTGTATTTGGGAAGTACATCTGTATTAAGTAAGACATTTGATCCTGTAAATCCGCCAGAAAGAGATCCAAGTAAGGTGGCGCCATATAAGATTAAGAAAGGAGGAGTGTTTAATATAAAATGGGTGAGTACATTACCGAGTGATTATGAGTGTTTGGCGGTAACTAGAAAAATTAATAATAAGAGTGCATACGGACTATGGCCTTTATGGGATGATTCAACTGATATTTCAGGATCACTTTCTAGTCTTCAGACTTTAAATATAGATACAGGTATATATACATTTAATCTTCAGTGCTCACGCACAGACCCTTTAAGTGGTATAGTAACTGAAAAAATTAGTAATCCTACGAAACTCCAGATTACCCAATCAGATATACAGGAAATATAATATAAAATAATATATAAACGAAAGAGGACCCGGGGCGCATGTGCGCTCCAGGTCCTTTGCGTTCTTATGGGGAGGTGGTCTTGTTAACCCAAACCCGGAAGAACATCTGCTTGTTTGATGAGGGCGGTGGGTAAGTTGGAATCCGCTTGATCCCTACTTCTCCCGCTTGAAATACTTTGAATGGTGCCCAGTGCACCAAGTCAGTGCTAGACTCAATTCCTGTTTGAAAACCGATCAGATCGACTTCCAACACCGAGGAATCGATGAGTTTAATGGCAGGAAACTCATTGTAGAGCTTCTCCTGACCACCAGCCTTGACTCGAAAACTGACTTCGCTGTCAGGGTTTGCGTAGTGGAGTCCGTTGAGGACAATCACTCCGGGTCGAACTCTTTCAAGTTGACCCGCACTTGACTTAACTGCATCAGGAGACTTCCAGAGCAGTCGTCGAGAAGGGTTCTTCGAGAGAACCTCAAATTCCTGTAAGTCATCAACCCTGATGACAACCTGGATGACAGTAAAAGTGTACCCTCCAATGAAGGAGTCTCTGGAAAGCTCTGATAGCAAACCAAGATCCTTTTTCATGTAGAGACCCATTTCACCAGGTGTTCCGTTCACCTCGTTGTTAGGGTAGTCATCGTAACCGTAAGTGACCGACACATCCAGAGGACGTGAGGTATCAATTACTGTACTCTTCGAAAGTGAACCAAGAGCCTGCGAACCTGCGTCCGCAATCTTTTGTTCGAAATCTGCAAATGAGTCGTACTCCAGATCGGCTATGGAAAGAACTTTGGCGGCTTTTGCTCCATCCTTCTTCCAATAGTTGACCCTTACACCAGTGTGAGTTCCCAACGGGTCTCCGTAGAGATTCCACTGCTTGTTCGTAACGACCCACTCGAGTACCGAGTTTGTACTCCCAATGTTGAGGGAGCTCGGCACCTTCGATGGCACAACAGCTGTTGCTGGTGCCTGTCCCTTTGCGGCTGGCGCAAAGAGGACGATTGCAACCGCGACGAGTGTCGCGATCACAACATGAATTTTCTTCATGATGTTTCCTTAAGTTGCGCCTACGTCCGCTAGGACGACAGCTGGTTTAGTTCACGTATTTCTCATCACGACAATGAGCAACGCCTAGGTATAGTATACCATAGTCGAGTTAAAAAGTAAAGCAATATTATACTGTTTATAAGTCAAATATATGGCTATCTATATAGGTATTTATACTGTGATAAAGCAGAAAATTACTAGCTATATACATACAACAATTGAGTTTTACATATTGCTTTTTTAAATAATTGTTTCCTAGTATGATATTCTGGTTTTAAATTATCAATTTAATCCTAATTTCTAAGCCTTTCTGACGCAGATAAAATTTTGATAAAATTTTTGTATTTTTTAACCACATTTTAAATTGGTTAAAATATTTCTATCTATATATTTATACTCAGACATAGTACATATTTTCAAATGAAAACCATCGAATCTCAACTCGTAGAAATACGAGATCCAAATCAACCCTTAACCAAGAAGATTGAAAGGAGGTGAGAAAAATGATTATCGGCGAAGCTTTGGCGTGTGCTGCAGCGGTTGTTGGTCTCTGCACATTGGCAAAATCGAACAGCGGTGTCTCGAATGAAGATTACGAGGAAGGACGCTGGAATGACGGCAGTCATTAGTGTTGAGTGATTCCAAAACAAACAAGCCTTGCATTAGCAGGGCTTGTCTTAATGTAATTATATGATTGATCCAAGTCTACACGAATCTAGTAAGGTAAATTTAGGTTTTAGACTTACCACGATGGTACCGTGGGGGAGAGTCTATGCACTTTTTCTTTTTGCTGTAGGTATTGCGGGTCTCTATACTGATCTTAAGAATATATACTTTGCTTTTGTATGTTTATTCATGCTTTATCTTGTATTGGAGATAACACACAAGTTGTGGATGTTATTTTTTATAATTCCAGCGTTGGGTTATGTAATATTAAATCTCTCTAGTTTTAGAAATTATATTGATACACATGAAGAAGGAATATTAATTACTTTTATATTATTCGTATTTTGCATTTTGTTCTATATCGGTCGCAAAAAGTAGGGGGGAGGATATTTTTTTATTTTTATATTAGAATACCAAATATGCTAGATCCAAAAATACACGAATTTGGTGGACCAAAGGAATATTTCTTTGGTAATATAACCTCTAATGACAAGTTAACAAAATTGGCTATATTTGCTGTTTTAATTGTAGGATTATTTACTCGTTTCTCTGATTTCTTTACCGTATTATTGGTATATTATCTAATACATTTACTACTCAGCTTCTTACATTATCTTTGGGTATTTTACGTAATCGTACTTCCCGTGAGTATATATACCTATTATCACTGGGAAGGGTTTTTGATAATGCTTCATGAATCTGCACTAATACCATTCACAATAATTACCACTCCTTTTTGTATTCTTGCCTATCTACACTTCAGTGGGAAGTAGAAAGTTTAAAGGTAGGGAAATAGTAACTGTTGCTCCACACTCCCTGCCTTTAGATTCAATACTGAGTGTGCCATGATGTGCTTCTATCACTGTTCGAGAGACAGATAGCCCGATACCCATTCCTGTCGGATTAATATCCTTCGCTCGATTACTTCTATAGAATGAATGGTTTAAAATATTCTCCTTTTCTTCTGTAGTGATACCAATACCAGAATTTTCGATTGTAATTATTAGATTATTAACCTCAACCATATTAGATATGTTAATTGTGCCACCAATTATATTGTATTTAATTGCATTTTCAATTATAACAATTAAAACCTCACGTATTTTGTTTACATCGATATGAACGATTGGCCAATCATTAGGATTGGTGGGGTAAGATACTCTGATCTTCTTTTGCTCAATATCAATCTTTAATTCTTGTAATACTGATTCAAGTATTGTTAGCAAACTAGCCGTTGAAAGATTTAAGATTTGTGAACCAGCTTTGAGTTTTGCTATATCTTTAAAATCATTAGCAATATTAGTTAGATTTTTAGATGAATCGATGGCTTCCATAAGTACCTTACTTATCTCCGGGTTAATCTCTCCGTATTTGCCGGAGACAATATTATTTAACCGATTATTAATACTTGTTATCGGTATGCGTAGATTGTGTTGAGCTATTGATACAAACTGATCCTTAGTCTCATTTAGCTTTTCTAATTCACGTCGAGCTTTCTTTTCGAGGTTGTAGGAGAGGGAAATTTCTTTTGTTTGTTCGGCTACTTGTGTTGAGAGGGAGGAGTTTAATAAGGATATCTTCTCTATATAAAATCTTTCACTCCTCATAACTTTCATCATAAGTAATGCAATTAATACTGATTGTATTATATTTGTAATATTTAGTATTGAGGTAGTATTACTGATATTTAAAATCAATTCACTCGATATAAGTACAATCACACAGCTAAGAAATAATTTATACCCAACTACTGATATATTAAGTGAACCAACAATAGTCATAACGTAAACAATAAAAACTAGTAGTACGGGTAATATCAATAACCCGTATAGATTAATCTCGTAAATTCCTGTTATACTTGAAACATATTCAGTGATTGAAAAAATCAACAAAAATATGATTAACATGACCCCTACACTCAAGATATTCTTACTATTAGAATACCCATATCCAAGTATTCTTTTTATGGAATAGTAAATAATTGTTATTACAGTCGCGATCTCTACTAGTAATTTGTAATTGGTTAAAAATTGGTTATTCATTACTTCACAATTATTTTGATCGAGTGCCACAATCGAATTTCCAGATATTGTTATTATCAATGCTGGCACTAGAATTAAAATCAAAGCATTCTTTTTAAATACGCCTATGTCCTGATCGGTTGTATACACCACAAAGAAATATCCACTAAATAAAAAAAATAAAATATTTATAAAATCGAGTGGTGCCCAAAATACTGATATTAGATGTAGATTTGTTGAAATCCAAGTAATTGTGTCGAAAAAAAGCCACAAACAAAAACTCGAAATAAATAATATAAGTAATTTTTGAGTTATCTTATTTTTGTTGGGGATGATATAGATTAGAAATAATCCGACGACAATCGGTATTATATGAGAATAGTATATTATGTGGCCGAATTCTTGTGCTCCTGTACATGTGTTTATTAAATCGTATAACATATATAAAATCTACTTATCCAATGCATATTGATAATACTCATCTTAAAAAAGATATACATTATGGTATAATAATCCAATGGCAGTATTTTTCATAATCCTAGTAAGTCTGGTGGGTGTGCTGGGTGATTATTTTCTCAAACTTTCTGGGTCTGGTTCTGATTATATAAATATAAAACTTTTTTTACTTGGTACTGTCATATATTCTAGTACTGCTGTCGGATGGTTCCTGATAATGAAACATGTTAAACTGAGTTCACTAGGTCTTATATATTCAATTACAATGGTATTATCGTTAACGATTGTCGGCACACTCTTTTTTAAAGAGAGTCTGAGTACTTATGAAATTGTAGGTCTGATTACTGGGATAGTGTCAATAATTCTTTTAGCTCGATTTGCTTAAAAATATGAAGGGGATAGATATAATAAAAATACCACCGAAGAAAAAAGTTTTTATCTCAAAAAGTAGGATACATGGATTCGGCCTGTTTTCGAAAGTAGATGTTAAGAAAGGAGAAAAACTTTTTATAATAAAAGGTGATATCCGAAGATTTAATGTAAAAGATAAAAAGACAGCTCAGTATGCTCCAAACTGGATTGGGATAGGTAAGAATACTTGGATTGATCCGAAGCAACATGCCATATATTTAAACCATTCATCTAAGCCAACTTGTGGCATAAAAGGTATGGTTACGGTGTGTGCAATGAGAGATTTTAAAAAGAATAAGGAGGTAACAATTGATTACTCAACAACTGAAGAGCAACTGCTGTGGTCAATGGAAAATAAAGAAAATCCAAGGAAACCAGAGGTGATTAGATCAATCCAATTTATGCCGAAGAAGAAGTTTCTATCATATCTACCATATATCCCAAGATATTTTCAAAAAGTTTATTTAAAATATAATAAGAAAAATGAAAAATAATTTTAAAAATTTCCTAGTTTTCATATTTGTATGTGTGCTTATGGTGTCGTTAGTTTGTTTCTATCGTTATGTGGTTTTAAATGACTTTCTTGTATTCCATAGTGAAGATGAAATACCAAATATTTACGAAAGTATAAAATTAATTTTTAAATAGAATGAATTTATTTATAGATACATTAAATTGCAATTGGGACGGAGCTACTCTACTAATCTTTTCTGAAAACGTATTTAGTTCTTTGATTTATTATTCACATATAATTCCATTACTAATATCTCTGTGTATTGGTGTTTTTATTTTATTTAAAAAACCAAGAGAATTACTCGCACAAACTTTTTTTGCTATTACAATTGCTTTTAGTATTTGGACATTTTCGGATCTAGTTTTATGGGCAGATGGATCATCTAGTCATATAATGTTTTTTTGGTCACTTACAATTCTCTTCGAGCCAATAATATATGCACTTTGTTTATATTTTGTTATAGTTTTCTTTTCAAAACGAGATGCGTCAGTGAGCTCAAGGAACGCAATAATGTTATTACTTGCACCTACACTTCTTTTTTCAGCTACAAAATTAGCAATAGTAGGTTTCGATTATACCAATTGTGATAGGGAGGTGATTCAGGGTGCGCTCGCATATTATGGTTTATTAACCGAAATCATATTCGTGATATGGATCGTAGTGCTTATTATAAGAAACTTAAAGAAGCAACAGTCTGATTCATTCAAGCAAAATTTACTATTTGGAAGTGGCATATTACTTTTTCTACTAGCATTCTCTTGGGGGAATATAATTGGAAGTCTATCAGATGACTGGGCACTGGCACAGTATGGATTATTCGGTATGCCAGTTTTTATTGCACTCCTTGCCTACAACATAGTTAAATTTAAACTTTTTAATCTCAAACTAATTGGAGCTAATGTTCTAGTGTTCTTCCTCTGGCTATTAATTGGTTCGCTTCTTGCAATACAAGATATTAGTGTTAGTCATGCTGTAACTTCCATAACTCTCATAATATCTGTAATATTTGGATTTATACTAATCAAATCAATAAGAAGGGAGGTATATCAACGCGAAAGAATAGAATTGCTCGCTAAAGACCTTCAAACAGCTAATACTCGACTTCTAGATCTAGATAGACAGAAATCTGAGTTCGTATCATTTGCAACCCACCAATTAAGAGCACCTCTAACTGCTATGAAAGGGTATACATCTCTAATACTAGAGGGAGAAATGGGGGAGACTTCTAGTGAAGTTAAGCAGGCTGTGAGTAGAATATTTGATTCATCCTCTACTCTCACACATATCGTCGATGACTATCTAAATATTTCTAGAATTGAGCTTGGCACTATGAAGTATAATTTTGAAATTATCGATCTGAAAGAGCTGACTGATAATGTTATAGGGGAACTTAAGCCTAATATTGAGAAAAAAGGATTGAAGCTATCAGTCAATTCAAATTCTGGTACTAGATATATTGTTCATGCTGATAAGGATAAGATTAAGCAGGTCATTGCTAACTTGATTGATAATTCAGTGAAGTATACACCCGCCGGATCCGTTGATATCTCAATTAGTAGAAATACAAAAGACAGGAAAATAATATTCTCAATCAAGGATACTGGAGTAGGTATATCTCCTGAAGTTATGCCTAAACTCTTTACAAAATTCGTCAGAGCTGAGAATGCAAACAAGCAAAATATATACGGTACAGGACTAGGTCTATATGTTGCAAAGGAGATTGTTACTGCACACAAAGGCAGAATCTGGGCTGAATCACAAGGAGAGGGTAAGGGCTCAACATTCTTTTTGGAATTGGATATGGAGGTATAGTTATCCCTCCCTTCAATACAATTTACCTGATATAATTTAGGGACTACCTAGTTCATTTGTGTATTTATGTTCATCGAAGATTCACAGTTGAATAAAT
>CAYNAH010000003.1:0-4688 GCA_964395365.1 uncultured Candidatus Saccharibacteria bacterium
GTGAAACGCTCCAAGATTTTTCTCTTAATCTCCAGACTTTCCCTAGCGATATCCATTTTCTTTGCAAGCAGTGTGTTAAAGTCTTGCCCTGTTGTTCTAGCGATATATCCTAGACGAGGCATATTTATCGTCACAACCCCAACCGATCCTGTTAAGGCATTTGCTCCAAACAGACCACCACCTCTTCGATCAAGCTCCTCAAGATCTAATCTTAATCTACAACACATTGATCTTGTATCTTCTGGCTTCATATCTGAGTTCACGAAGTTACTAAAATACGGTACACCGTATTTCGCAGTTATGTCCCACAGACCTTTAAGATTCGGGTTATCCCAGTCAAAGTCTTTTGTAACATTAATAGTTGGGATTGGGAAAGTGAACACACGACCAGCAGCATCGCCTGATGCCATTATTTCAAAGAAAGCGATGTTAAACATATCCATTTCCTTCTGGAACTCCCCGTAACTTTCCTTTTGAAGCTTCCCTCCGATAACCACTCTTTGATCTTTGAAGTTCGGTGATGGTTTTAGATCTAGGGTTATATTCGAAAATGGTGTTTGAAATCCTACACGAGTTGGGACATTCATGTTAAATACGAATTCTTGCAGACACTGTTTCACTTCTGATTGTGAGAGTTTGTCATAGTGTATAAAAGGAGCAAGTAGTGTATCAAAATTCGAGAAAGCAATTGCTCCAGCAGCTTCACCTTGAAGTGTATACATGAAGTTAACTACCTGGCCGAGTGCTGTTCTGAAATGCTTAGCTGGTGCTGATTCAATCTTATCTGCAACACCCCTAAATCCTTCTAGTAATAGATCCATTAGGTCCCAACCGACACAATATATTGATAATGTACCTAAATCATGCAAGTGTATATCTCCTTTCTCGTAAGTTTCTCTTATCTCACGTGGATAAATCTTATTTAACCAATATGTCTTACTTACTTCGGAAAATATATAGTTGTTTAGGCCCTGAAGAGAATACCCCATATTACTATTCTCCTTAACCTGCCAATCTAGCTTGCCCAGGTAGTTATCAATGAGACCGAGATTAGCTGCTGTTACAAAGGCGCGCATTTCAGCATGCTGAGCACGATATATAATATATGCTTTTGCAGTCTTCTTATATTTGGAACGCATTAGAACTTGTTCAACAAGGTCTTGAACGTTTTCAACACGTAGAGTTTCTGTATCATATTTAGATACTGCTGCCGCAATAACACTGTCCGAAAGAGTTTGTGCGACACCTTCATCAAATTCCTGAGTAGCAAGCCCCGCCCGAGTAATAGCTTTTGTAATTTTTTCTTGTAAAAAAGGAGCTTCTGATCCGTCACGTTTGATAATGGAGGTAAATTTTTCTTTGGACATTATTTTTAAAAAATTACTAATAATTGCAGTACTTAATTATCGTACTAGTTTCGATATTGCGCAATCTAGAAACTGTGGATATGTTTTAACATAATATTAAATTAAAAATAGCCCCGTGGAACGAGTTAAGGTGCTGGCCTTGTTTATCTTATCCTCTCCTCGGTTCTCTACAAGATCGGGCAAGTATTCCTACCTAGAGCAGCATAGAGCTCGCACCATGAGAAAATTGCTTCAAATATAGCGAATCCTGAGAGGAAAATTAGTATAGGATTCCAAGATGTCGAGATTGTTAGTAGAAGCAGACCTAGTCCAATAAGTAATCGGATTAATCTATCAACATACCCTATATTCTTATCTGCACCGCGAATTGTATTTTTAAAGAATATCTTTAGTATAAATCTATATAATAGTCCAAAAATAGCTGAGGCTAGATAGAGGATTACAATAAGACCCCAGCCGAATGGAGATAGTATAAAGTTAATTGGAGATTCATTAAAGAAATCTTTTTTCAGCTTTGGAATTATGGTTAGTGCATTGAGTGTTTCTTCAAAGTTAAAATTTTCTGCTTCTCCAATCGCCAAAGAGTACTTACTATCATTGTTCGGGTTAGAAACTATAATTGTATATGTACCGGCACTAGTTCTAGATTTATATTCTGGTCCCTTCCAGTATGTATCGTATCCAAATGGTTCAAACATTCTCTCCCAATTAAATGGAACCTCATTTAGGTTAGCAATATCTACATTATCCTTGATAATCCTTACAGAAATATCCTTCTTTTGACCATCGATGTAAGGAACTAGTATATTAACGTATAGATCGAAGTCTTTATCTGATCTTATTGTATACGTATCTGGTACTCCGACTAACTTTCCATAATATGCTTTTGATATTTCTGGATCTATGACATTAATTTCCCTACTTTCTACTAATCTTGGTTGATGAGCATATGTAAATTGTGGTAATAGAGCAGATACTAAAATCAATACAAATACCTTGTATTTTTTAATCATATATTATTGAATTTCAATCAAAACCTCATTTCGAGTCATCCATGGAGGAGTCAAGGGTGCATTATATCCTGCATACTGAGGCTGCCCCACAATCACTACCCTGTCATTTTTGAGTAACTCTATTAATTCTTCCTTCTTAGTTTGAACCCTATCTTCTGTTCGCATCCAACCAAATCTTAAAGCAGCCACCTTTCTTTCTGGAACATCTTTAATTTGTACACGAGGATCGTTGGGAGTAGGTAATGTTTCTAGAGTATATGATTTTGGCATCACAAATGTAATTGTATGCTCCTCCCCATCAATATTTGATGAAACAGGAGTAGTCATATTAATTGATTCAGATTGCTTTGCTTCCTCCACAACCGGTGTTGTCATTTCAATATTTTGCCTCTTAGTGTTGTTTCCGAATATATAACCAGCAATTATACGGAAACCTTCATTTAAGGATTTGCTATATGAACCTTTAACTGTAGTCTGAGCAACTATATGTGGAGCATACATTCTAATCTCGTAATTATCATTCTTAACAAGAACTTTATACTCAGCACTCTCCACATTTGATGAAATATATCCCCATGCTGACCAGACGATAACGATGACGATAAGTACATATATTACTGACATGAGTTTATTATACCACCTACTTGTTTTTGTTGTTTCCATTTTAAATATACTTATTAATCGAAAAGACGATCAAGCTAGCAAAGCCAGTCACAAACATACCCCAAAGAATATCTACTATAGTAACTATTACAGGCCAATTGTTTATTGTCGCATTATTAGTTAAATCATATGTTCCATATGCTATTAAGCCCAGAAAGGCTCCTGTAATGAACACAGCAGTTAATGATGAGCCTGACTTTATTTGTGGCATAATTACAAAAAATACGATACCCAGAGCATACATTAGGTAGAAGATCGCAGCCGGTAGATAGTTAATTTTAGATCCAAAGAGAAAACCAATTTCTCTTTGATAGAAAGATGATGTGAGTTTGAACCAAGTAAAATCTGAAATAGTGATGACTAGTAATGTTATGAGGTATAGAAAAACAGGTTTCATATATAGATTATAACCTATAATCTAGTAGATTATGTTGTGTATAACCACATGTAGATTTGAGTATATGGAAAATTTAATTCGCGTCTACCTAGAGACTTGGTCAATAGATAGACTGGATGCGATGTGCATCACAAAACACAGGTAGCAATGACTTATCTAAATCAAAAATTAGCGAAAATCCTTTTACTAGCAGAATCAATTTTCACTTCACCACCATAAGGCATCGGTATTTGTGGATCAGTGTGCCCAAAATTCATATTTTGGATAATTGGGGCAATATGATTATACAAACGTACAACTTTGATAATAGTATCCTGCTGCTCTTTACAGTAAGCAATTTTATCTGCGAGAGAATTAGGCTTGTTAAATTCCCAGGCTTTTGCCCTTCCCACCAATACACCTTGAACTCGTTGAAGTATGCCACGTTCTCCAAGTGCACGCATAACACGAAATACGTAATCTGCACTTGGTATTTCTTCAGATGTTTCTAGCATTAAAACGATATTTTCAAACTGTTCGAGATTTGGAATGGGTACATCGTGACGCAACATCTCATCGATTGATTCCACACATCCGCCCCAGAGCACTCCCCTTGTATTTGTTGATGCATCCCAGATCATACCTTCATTTGGCCAATGTTGACGCTTGGTTTTAAGCAGCGCTGTATCATTCCAATCTAATCCCATATCATTGTATGTTTCAGATGATTTAAGTTCAAATTCTCCTTTGTCAAAGAGCGCATGTTTTAGATATTCAATAGTAAAATTATCCATCTCACCCTGCATTGCGTATTGAGAAAAAATTGAACCCCCATAGTATGAAGGGATGCCATTCAAAAAGAGAAAGTTTGATAAGTGTGAGTTATCACTAAATCCAAAAAAAGGTTTAGGATTCTGAGCAAAAGGTTCAGGAGGGAGTTTTTTTACATATGTAACCTGATCATTACCACCTATGGTTGCAATCACTGCCTTAATCTCTGGGTCTTTAAAAGCAGAGATGAGATCCGCAGATCTTTCTTCTATTGAAGCGCCGAGTTTAGCTGTAGTTGGATACTCAACCGGCAAGAGTCCAAACACCTTTTGCAACCGATCTAATCCAAGTTTGTAGACCTCAGGAAAAAGCCCAGGTGCTGCGAAGCTTGGTGACAGGATTGCTACTTTATCTCCCTTCGATAATTTAGAAAATTTTTCCATAACTTTATCGTATCATTTTTTTATCTTTTAAGTAAATCTCGCATTTCACCAGCTA
>CAYNAH010000003.1:4698-9032 GCA_964395365.1 uncultured Candidatus Saccharibacteria bacterium
TATCTTTCTAATCTATTCCACTATTTTACTGACCGTCTAGGACAATATTAGAACCATTTTACAGATTCCTCCTTAACAAATTTGTAATTTCTATTAATTCTTCAGTAGGTGTTGCCACAACACGGGGTCCCGGACGATACAAAAACTCCCGAGGTTCGTAGTTGTACACGCCTACATCGCCTTCTTTTCGAGGAATTATGTGCAAATGAAAATGTGGTATAGACTGGCCACCGATCCTTTCTTCATTCCAAGCATAGTTAAAACCCTGTGCACCAAAAGACTTTTTTAAGGAAACTTTTATGCTATTTCTCAACTCTTCAATTGCCTCTCTTTCTTCTAAAGTAGCGTCTTCTAGATATTGAATATGTCTCTTCGGACAAATTAAAACATGACCAGGAATAATAGGTGTGATTGTTAAAAATGCAAAAGCTAGATCATTTTCAATGATGGTTATATTTTTAACTTTTAGGTCAGTGCAGAAAACACAATTCATTTAATTCAAAATATAATCCCAACCTGGCTTCCATGCTTTAGTTTTTCTCCAATCCTCAGCTAACGCCTGTTTCCAATTCTTGTTATTTAGAAGTACTTCAATAGAAATCTGGGGTGCCTTGTGGCCAACAATTGCGACATATTTCCCGTCATAGTTTGTTTTTAGAAAAGCTAGAAAACTTGAGATTCGGGCTTTCACATCTTCATAACTTTCACCGTTTGGAAAAGGTTTGGTGAGGCATTCTTCCTCCTGCATTGGTTCGACAATATCTGAAGACGCGCCATTAAGATCACCATAGTTGCATTCTCGTAAACGAGCATCAGGAATAATTTCATATATTCCATCCCAAGATAGTTTTGCTGAATTATGAGCACGCTGAAGGTCAGAGCAGAAAACCACATCAAACTTAAGGTCTTTAGTTTGTTCCTTCAAATTGATCGATTGCTTAACCCCAAGTTCAGAAAGTTCAACATCCTTCCAACCAGAAGAGATATGCTTTTCATTGTCAATTGTAGTTCCATGAACGAAGTATTTAATTTTTATCATGGTCTATATAATGCAACCGACTAATAGAAAAGTCAATTTGCTGCGGGACTTGGAATCGGACCAAAATTTTCTCCTTCAAAGGGAGACGTACTACCATTATACGATCCCGCAAAATATTGAACTTCTCTATACTAACTTGTAAATGCAGATTAGACAAGACACATCAAAAATGCACACAGTAAAGTAATTTACCCTTAAGATTAGCGATTATTGCAACGGATTTCTACCCTGAATAACTCTAATTAGAAACATAACTATCGCGACTACAAGTAAAATATGAATAAATGAACCCAAGACATGAAAACCTATAAACCCTACAAGCCACAGTACAAGTAATATGATTGCGATTGTAATTAACATAATTTTATATAGTTAGTGATAATAGACTGAGTATATCACTGAAAAGCGAAAATAGATAATAAAAAAACTAGTCCACTCGCTTGGTGCGCGAGTGGACAGATACCGACGAATGACCTTATTTCGGTTTTTCCCCCTTTCTTCTGGTTGTGCCGATCCAACGCCACTTGACGTTGGCCGGCATGTTGTTGCGTTTGTGGTCACGGTGCCTATCTTTAGTAGGCACTGCTTCTATGTTTTCATCCATGATTCAAAAAGCCTCAAAAAGAATACCACTATATTATGTATCATGCAAATACACAGGTGCATAACTGAAAAGCCCCGCGTTAGCATGTATATTTAGATATGAAGCGACCCACCTGCGGAACCGTGCAGGTGGGTCTAATGAAGAGTTGGGGGTTCTACTTTTTGTCACCTCCTTCTTTTGTTTTATTGTTCGCCTTCAGGGATAGGCAAAGCCCACCCCATCAGGTTCCAGTGCGAGTTCACGAGCGATGATCTCATCGGCTGTCGTCGGGTGGTCCAGAATTGGAGGCAGTTCAGGGCCGTCAATCTGCGGTGAACCATCACTCTTGTCTCGCTTCCTTTCGTCCTTGCCATTCATGGCAATCTCCTTTCTAGCACAGATCTCTATGCCACAAATATACTATAATGTCTAACCTACAATGTCAACTGTTGATAATTCCAGCGGCAAACTTTCAATATACGCAAGAGAAGTAGCGTCATAGGCTTTAAGTAATTCTCGCAAAGTTCCTGATCCAACCTTAGCCTTTTCATCATTAGCAATTTTTTCAATAACTTTCCAATCATCTTCAGAAACATGTTGTTTTAAATCTCCCTCCTTCCCTTTTGTAGTGTTTTTAAGTATTAAAATTATCCTCATCTTCTCAAGCAAGAGAGCAATGAAAGTCTTAAATGAAATATTCGCTTCTTTAACAAGAGATATTACAGAAAGCGCCTTATCCTTGTCTCCATAAGCAAGGGCAGTAATGAAATCATTAACCAGACTTCCCCTCGGAGCTCCAGTTATACTCTCAACTTCTTTTATAGTTACCTTGTCATCTTTTGAAGAGGAAATAACTTTCTGTAGAATACCCAGAGTATCTCTAAATGATCCATCGCCAAGTAAAGCAACAAGGTCAGATACACCCGCCTCAAGAGTATACCCTTCTTTTTTAGCAACCTTAGCAACATGAGTCTTAAGTACTTCCCTATTTGGCTTTTTAAAACTAAATATTTGGCAACGAGATAACACTGTTTCTGGAATCTTATCAGTTTCAGTTGTAGCTAGGACAAAGATCACGTGAGATGGTGGTTCCTCTAGAGTTTTAAGGAGAGCATTGAATGCTTCTTTTGTTAGCATATGTACCTCATCGATAATATAGACCTTGTACTTAGATTCAAATGGAAGAACGTTAACACCATCTCTAATCTCACGTATATCGTCTATACCGCGATTAGAAGCAGCATCAATCTCATATATGTCATTATCACTAACACCCAGAGCCCTAGCAAATATACGAGCAATTGACGTCTTACCAGTACCCCTGCTACCAGCAAAGAGATATGCATGAGCTATTCTCTCAAGTTTAATCGAGCCCTCAAGAACTGTAACTATATGATCTTGTCCTACCACATCAGACCAGTTCTGAGGACGATATTTACGATACAGTACAGTAGAATCTTTTTGTTTATTCATATTAAAACTATTGTAGCATTTTCAAATAGTCTTTAACAATTTTTTCTATTTCCTCAAAAGTATCTTTTTCCATTAATTGAACTCTCAATTCTTTTGCACCGTCCCATCCAGATACATATGCTTTAAAGTGCTTTTTCATTATTGCAAAATTCTTATGCTCTCCAAGTAGTTCATTAAAGGCCTTTGCGTGCTCAAGCATTACTTCTAGTCGTTCTTTAGGAGATATTTCACTTAATATCTTACCAGAGAAAAACCATGGATTTCCAAATATTCCTCTTCCTACCATTACTCCATCACACCCAGTTTCTTTTATCTTTTCCTTTCCATCTTTAATACTAATCACATCACCATTACCGAGTATCAATGTCTCAGGAGATATCGTATTTCTCAAAGCAACAATCTTTGGCATCAGTTCCCAATGTGCTGGAACATCGGACATTTCCTTTCTAGTACGCAGATGTACAGTGAGAGCTGGTAATTTAAGTCCTAAAAGAAAAGCTATCCAAGTATCAATCTCCACCTTATTGTATCCAATTCTAGTTTTTACTGATACAGGTATATTAGGTGCACCTCTCCGCGCAGCTTCTATAACTGCCTTTGCATTTTCCATATCTTTTATGTGTGCCGCACCAGATCCCTGTTTCTCCACAGCTCGATCCGGACAACCCATATTAATATCGATTCCATCAAAACCTAAATCGGCAACAAGTTTTGCTGCTTCATACATTTTTTCAGGATGGCCAGTGAAAAGCTGAGCAACGATAGGTCTTTCGTTTTCACTAAACTCCAGATCCTTTAGAAGGACTTTTCTTCCAGGAGAACATAAACCATCTGCTGATACGAATTCAGTCCACATTACATCTGGTTTGCCATATTTAGCAAACATAGACCTAAATGCGACATCGGTCACATTAGCCATTGGAGCTATGACAAATATGGGTTTTTTAAGCTTATTCCAAAAATTATTCATGAACGTCTATACTACTATTTAATTGCCTCTTCTAGCAAATCCAACATATCACTATCACGTGCTTTACTACCCAGAAGAATTACAGCGTATAGCCTATTATTTTTACCTAATTTAAACAAAGCAACACTTGTCCTATTTGCCTCAGGTGTATATCCATTTTTACCACCAGCATATGACGTTAGGTTAAGGAAATGTGTTGGATTAGTCCATGTATGGACACGGATGGTTTTTGATTTAAGGAGGGTTATATTAAAAATTTCAGGTTCATT
>CAYNAH010000003.1:9042-18535 GCA_964395365.1 uncultured Candidatus Saccharibacteria bacterium
ATAATCCAACTAACTATAATTGAAAGATCTTTGGCGGTTGAAGTATTTTTTGCTGAAAGACCAGATGGATCAGCAAAATATGTTTGATATGCACCGATTTCATTTACCCAGCTATTCATTTCACGTAGAAATTGCTGTCGTCCTCTAAAATATGAATTAGCTATAGCCTCAGCTGAGTCATTGCTTGAAACCATGAGTAACGGATACATAAGTTCTGAAACTTTAAACTTCTCTCCTTCTCTTAACTTTGCTTCATTACCATATGTATTTAATATTTTTGAATTAATTGTAACTGTATCATTTTGATCAATTAGTTTTCTTGCAACAACAGCAGTAACGAGTTTTGTAACCGAAGCAATTGGAAGTGATTTATCATAATTCTTCTCTAAAACTATGGCGTTACGATCTACGTCTAAAACCACATACGCTTCTGCACTTACTTTTGAATTATTTTTCTTAGGAAGGGAGTTTTTTGCACTCTCTATCACCTCTTTACCATCGTCAGCGGAGTATATGAATACTCTTGAGAATCTTGAAATGAATGATGGATCCTGATCTGCTTCCTCCAGTTTAGATATATCAGAGACAAGATTTGCTTCTTGAGATTGTAATGAGGAGATAGTTGTATCTCTTACAACATCACTAGAAAATCCTCTAATTACAAAAATACACACAGTAGCAATGATTGCTCCTAAGATGCAGGCTTTTAACATTGATGATGCTAACTTCATATTACTTTACTAGATAGAAAACGTTATTTCCAAAACGAAGATTGATGTACTCAAAATTAGGTATTTCACTCAATCCAATCTTCTTACTCATCACATTCTGCCAGAATATTAAAAGATTGGATCTAGTCTTATCGAAACTTGTCCTATCATCAAAATACACAGTTGCTGAAGATTTATCCATATTCTCAATATACAGCTCAAAGCTTCCTTCCTCACCAACGAGCATTGCATAGGCTACTATACCAGCTTTTTTAATATCACTTACAAACTTTTGTAATTCATTAAATCTCTTAATCTCAATTGGTGCATTAGCATAGTATTTAAACAGGGTGGCATTCATAGTACTTGAAGCAATCTTCTCATAGGTGACTGCATTTTGATCTGCATATGAGCATTTGCTATCATCAGAATCTTCCCTGTACCCTTCACAGATGATAACTGAAGGACCTCTTTCAGTTATATCAATATTAAGTAGTGACATATTAATCACATTAATCCTCATATCCTCTATTTTCGAAACATCACTTATTAATTTTTCTCTGATACTTCTTTTGGGGTAGAAAAAGATGCTTTGTTTTGGTATTAGATACATATAGTTACCATCAAGTTCGGTTTGAGCAATTTTCTTTACTAATTCTATATCCACAGTTTTCGCTCCACTCACATTAATCGCTGTAATTCTAAGGAAAGGAAGTCTTAGGATGAGTATGGCAATTACAAATACAACAAGAACTGAAACTGTAGCTACTGAAGCTGTAACTATCATTTTCTTTCTCTTTTTTTGTACATATCTAGCAGATTGTAATGTGCGAGATCTTCCAATTTTCATTTAAACAATGAATTATTTAATAAACTCCTTACCCATGTATTTCTGTAACACTTCTGGAAGTTTAATAGAACCATCTGCCTGCTGATAGTTTTCAATTAGAGAAACAAGTATTCTTGGTGTAGGTATAGCTGTACAGTTTAGAGAGTGTGCGTATCTAACCTTTCCATCTTGATCCTTGTACTTAATATTAGCTCTCCTTGTTTGGAAATCATGGAAATATGAAGCGGATGATATCTCTCTATATTTATTCTCCTTTGGTACCCATAGCTCAATATCATATTTTTTAACCTGTCCTAGGCCTAAATCACCTCCACAGTTTAATACTGTATGATAGTGTATACCCATTGATTCAATGAATTCCTCTGTATTTCGGTTGAGTTCTTCATGGAAAGAAACGCTCATCTCATGACTCGCTTCTGAAAGAATTAATTGTTCAAATTTAAAGAATTCATGAACTCTAATTAATCCCTTAACATCCTTACTATGTGCGCCAACCTCTCGTCTATAGCATGGAGAAAATCCTAGATAGCGAACAGGAAGATTTTTCTGTTCAAAAACCTCCTCACTATGCATACCCATAAGTGGAACCTCAGCTGTTCCTGACAAAACATCACCATCTTGTGTCATATAGAAGTCTTCAATATCACCAGGTAAATGACCGGTACCATAAAGATTAATTTTTCTAACAATAGCTGGAGCAATAACTGGAGTGAAGTTCTTTTTTGAGAAGAACTCTAGTGCATAATTCCAAATTGCAAAACATAGTCTCACTCCATCCCCAGTTAGAAAATATCCTCTGAAACCATGAACTTTTGTTCCTCTTTCAATATCAAGCATACCAAGCTTTGTCATAATCTCGACATGATCCTTTGGTTCAAAAGAGAAATTAGGCTTTTCTCCCCATACCTTAACTTCTACATTTTCTGCATCACTATCACCTTCTGGAACTGACATATCGGGAACATTAGGAACCTTGAGCATCATCTCTTGCCAATCTTTCATTATTCCCTTCAACACCTCTTCCTCCTTTTGTAGTGACTCTTTTACAGTCTTCATACTGTCAATCATCTTCTGACGATCTTCTGGGCTAGCCTTTGGCATCATTTCGCTAATTGAGTTTTGTTCAGATCGTTTCTTTTCAATTGATAGGAGTATTTCTTTTCTCTTATCATCAAGAGTAATTAGTTCATCAATATTAATATTTACGTGCTTTTTCTTAGCACCTGCTTGCACCACCTCCTTGTTCTCTCTAATGAATTTGATATCTAACATAACGTACATCATATCACAATGTATATCATGTTGAAAACTTCGTTTTTTAGGCAAATAATGCGTGAAAATTTTATCAATATTTCATGGAGGAATTGCTAGACTTAGTATATGAATGACATATACACGATTTCAGGTGAAAGCATACCATTACAACTTCATGAAATTCCCCAACCACCATTAAAGCTTTTTGTTCGAGGCTCATTACCCAGAATCGGATCGAAGATACTATGTATAGTCGGTGCAAGAGAGTACAGTGAATATGGTCGTGATGTTGTACATAGATTAATATCAGGATTGCAACATCAAAATATTTGTATAGTTTCAGGGTTGGCTAAGGGTATAGATGGTCTGGTTCATAAAAAAGCATTGGAGTTCGGTATACAAACAATTGCTTTCCCAGGTTCAGGTTTAGATGAGAGCGTATTGTATCCAAAACAGAACATCGAACTATCACGGGATATTGTTAAAAGTGGTGGTGGATTAATATCTGAATTAGAACCCATATCTCCAGCACGAGACTGGACATTTCCACTCAGAAACAGGCTAATGGCTGGCATATCTGATGCTACGATTGTAATTGAGGCAAAACTTCCATCGGGATCTCTCATAACCACAAGACTAGCTCATGAATACAATAGAGATGTAGGCGCAGTGCCAGGTGATATTAGATCAGCACTTTCAAATGGACCCAATTGGCTACTTGGAAATTATGCTATGCCCATAACCTGTTCTCAAGATATTCTAGATATACTTAGAATATCAAGATAGATTAACTCCTCTTGTATTTAATCTCGCTCTTCTTTCCTTATGATCAGGTATTGCCTGTGCAACTAAATCCCAAAAGTCTTTTGAATGATTAAACTGACCTAGGTGGCATAATTCGTGGACAACTATATAGTCTGAAAGTTCCGATGGAAGCAGAGCGATTTTATAATTAAAATTAATATTTCCCCTTTTAGAACAACTTCCCCATCTAGTTTTTTGATTTCGTATCGTAATTCTATTAACTCTGAAGTTATATATTTGATTAAAAAATTGAATCCTATTATGTGCTAGTGTGCGAGCTTGTTCTCGATATTTAAGATATTCTCTTCTTCTTCCTTTCATATTAGGTAGTATATATAAAATTAACCTGATCACAAAGTGACCAGGCGTCGAACGGAAGGGTGGTGGAAGGAAAGAACAAATGAGGAAGGTGAGAGAGGGTGGTGATGAAATGGATTGTATCGGGGCAAAATGCGCTGAGTGTACTTGGGGAATTAAACTCATGGGAAAGCCGATACAATTTCATTCATCTTTTTTCCCTGTTTATCTCTCAATGACCTGACCTCTACACTTATAGTATACACTTTTTGATACTAAAGTCAAGAGTTTTTCTCTCACAAAAACAGCAAATTCCTCTCCAAATCATCCATATCTGTACCCTTCTCTTTTTGCATTAAAGCATTATGCGTGGACGCTAAATATGCAACTCTTTTTCCATACTTATCCTCCAACCTATCTATCTGTTCATGTATTAATTCAAATTTATGTGCTCTAGTAGTTCCACCGAATAGGTCATTTTGTGATGCGCTAGCAGGAGTTAGACCTGATAATGTGACTCCTGTTGTTCTGTACAAAACTTTAGGATTATATATTTCTTCAAAATACCTGTTTACTAAATTAATTAAATTTTCTGGAGTATTTGTTCGTACCGAAAGAGATATATTTTTACTGAAATAAATAAAATCTTTTGTCTTAATGAAAAATGAAATCTCTTTTGGTATGAGCTTATAGTACCTAGCTTTAGAACAAGCATCCTCCATATGTTTCGAAAGTTGCGACAGTAAAAATACTGGATTATTAGTAAAAGGATGGAATGAACGAGTTTTCTGAATTGATGAATATACAATCTTAGGATTCGGATCAACCTCCATTATGGATATTCCTTTAAGCTCATGCCAGATAACTTCATGAGGTTTTGCTAAGTTTTCTCGTATCCATGAAATATCTTTAGAGATATAGTCATGTGCGCTCTTTATTCCCCTCCTTTCCAAAAACCACGAAGTCTCTCTACCTATACCCCATACCTTTCCAATGCTCGTTTTTAAAAGAAAGTCATTTATATTCTCATCTTTGATTACTGTAAAACCATTTGGTTTTTTCCATTTAGAAGCAACCTTGGCTAAAACTTTCGTGGGGGCAAGACCGATTGATACGGAGAGGTTTAATTCTTCATTTACTTCCTTTTTAATTCTCTCAGCAATTTCTATATACGACATTTTAAGTGGAGGTTCTAGACCAGTCAGATCAGCGAAGCATTCATCGATACTATACTCTTCCACATCATCTGCATATCTCCTTACAATATCAAACATCATTTTTGAATATCGAGCGTATGAATCGTAATCTCCAGGTAGTATTAGAACATTAGGAAACTCTTTTTTTAATTTAAAAATTGGCATACCTCTAACTACTCCCAGAGCCTTTGCTTCATATGAAAGGGCTGAGACAATACCCTTCTCTTCTCCAGTTACGACAGGAAGTTCTTTAAGTTTAGGATTCTTTGCAATCTCCACCGCAACAAAGAATGCATCACCATCCATGTGGAAAATAGTTCTTTTTCTCATCCACATATTATACAGTGAACGTACGTTCACTAAAAGTGGATATCTATTTCAAACGCTTGAAAAATCTAGAGACTATATATACGAAAGATACAAGGACGGCTCCAGAAACATCCATTAACATATCCTTCTGTGCATCCCATATATCTCCTTGTGATCCGAGGAATGCGGCTCCAGCTTCCCCACCCTGCGTATCAGCATATATCCATTCGATCCACTCATAAAAAACAGCAACAAAAGATATGGCGAATATTGCATACGTTATGGCAATCCACTTTTTAGCAACCATACCTCTACTAACCAAGTATTCAATAATTGGTAATGCATAGAAACCAACAGCGAAGTGACCAATCCTATCAAACATATTCCTTTCAAATCCAAAGAAATTGTTAAACCAATCAAAAGGAACTAGCTCGAATGTATAGTGACCACCGATGGTGTGCCAAAATGGAAGTACAAACATTAATGCATATGCAGTATTGGAAAATCTAACTTTATTGAAATACAAAATTACTATGCAGACCACTAGAGCGAGAATCGGTCCATTCTCAACGTACCAAACAGCTCGACTGTATGGATTGATACCTGCGATAACAAACTCGATTATGTAAATAACCAAAAGAACATGTGGAAAATATTTTTTAAGCATAGATTAATTATAACAGAAAAGCCGGGGAACGAGTCCCCGGCAATATCATTACTGGACAAACATCATCCAGTTTGGGCTAACCCGCCCTCGGTCGTATACTGGACGGCGAATGGGATGGAGGAGTCTGTTCTAACAATAACTCCTCCACTTATCCACTCGCTACGGAATCCCCATTTCCTCGGGGTGATCATGTCGTCTACCGGTACCTTCCACCGGTTCGAAGTAAAAAAGATGATTTCATCTCCCACACGGGGCCGCTTACGCGACTTTGTCTTCGATAGGTAGGGCCCACTGGTACTCGCGGCAACAGTGAACTTGTTTTTAAGCAAGATTCGCACACGAGTCTTCGTGAAGGTATCACTATGGTTGAGAAGTACTCCTTCAGCAACACCTTTTGTAACATTGACCCAATTTATAACCGCATATGCAACTGGCATAGGTTTCTATATCCAGAATTTTTGTTGGTACACTTCCCCTTTCCACACGGAAAAGAGGCCGGGTAATATAATCTCACACTTTCAAGGAAATATCAATAGCACTATTAGAGTACCTCGAAATTGACCGCAATGTTCTCTCCCTCAACAATCCCCTCTCTTTGTCTAATAGATTTCTTAATTGCAAGCAAATATATTTTTGTTTCAGTATGAGGAAACAAGGATGTATTCCATTCACTTTTTCCTATCCTAGCCTTAATTTTTACAAAACCTTTTGGAAAAGATTTTCGTATAATTTCTGATGTTTTGCTATCTAAACTAATAAAATACCATCCCATATCGCCAGGCCAGCGCCATACCTTAGCTTTTACAAAAAAAGTTTGTTCCTTGTCGATTTCATAACAACATTATACCCATTTAATATATACATGTTGAGAGTATAAATTTGCCACTTTTCCCAATCTCATGTAATACTTAGTCAGTCACACATATATATAGTGTACAAAATATGAAACTATTAATTGTAGAGTCACCAGCAAAAGCAAAAACTATTTCCAAATATTTGGATGATAAATATACCGTTAAAGCTTCTGTTGGACACGTGAGAGATCTACCAAAGAGCAACAAGAAAGCTATAGATATTGAAGGTGGGTTCATACCTCACTATGAAATTTCTCCTGGTAAGGAAAAAGTACTTGATGAGATCATGTCTCTTGCAAAGAAAGCTGATGAGGTAATACTTGCAACCGACCCCGACCGTGAGGGTGAAGCTATAGCATGGCATATTGCTGAAGCAGCTAAACTAAAAGACCCTAAGCGTGTAGTATTTCATGAAATCACTAAGGATGCCGTTATAGAAGCAATGCAACATCCTAGAAAAATTGATGAGAATCTGCGCATGGCTCAGGAAGCTAGACGTGTGCTTGATAGATTAGTCGGATATGACCTTTCTGGACTCATTTGGAAGAAGGTTAGATATGGTCTTTCAGCTGGTCGTGTACAATCACCAGCATTGAGAATAATAATGGAAAGAGAGCGTGAAATACGAGCTTTTAAATCTCATGCTTTTTGGGTCATAACTGCTAACACTGAGACCACATCTAATCCAAAAAATTCGCTTCTATTAACCTGTTCAGAAGAACCAACAGATTTTAAGGAAGTTGAACGAATTATTAAAGCTGGTAAGGAAAAACCTTGGGAAATTACTGAGGTAGATGAAAGTACAATTAAGCGTTCTCCTCGCGCTCCATTTATAACCTCAACACTTCAGCAAGCTGCTTCATCTAGACTTGGATATGCTCCATCTCGTACTATGTCCATTGCACAGAGACTCTATGAAGCTGGACACATAACGTATATGAGAACAGATAGTACTAACTTAAGTCAGGTAGCACTAGCTGAAATTGCTAAAGTAGTTGAGAAAAAGTACGGAAAGGAATATTTACAATTCAGAACCTATGCAAAAAAGAGCAAGAATGCACAGGAAGCTCATGAAGCTATACGACCATCACACATCTCCGTTGATAATGCAGGAATTAATGATGAACAAAAGCAACTATATAGACTAATATGGGAAAGAACTGTAGCATCACAAATGACAGATGCTGAGCTATTGAGAACAAAGATAACTGCAAACATTAAACCAGTCGGTGAAATACCTGATTTCCATGCAAACGGATCAAGATTAATATTCCCTGGATGGCTTAAGGCGGATCCTGAGGCTCGCGGTGAGGATGTTGAGCTACCAAAACTTAATAAAGGAGATTCAATTAACCTTAAAGATATTACAAGTGAAGAGAAGGCTACTCAACCACCGGGAAGATATAGTGAAGCTGGATTGATTAAGGAACTTGAAAAGCGCGGTATTGGACGTCCGTCTACCTATGCTTCGATCATCCGTACAATCGAAGAACGTGGATATGTAGAGAAGGAAAACAAAGCACTTAAACCTACAGACACAGGAGATGTGGTATCGACATTCCTTGAGACAAATTTCATGAACTATATTAATGATTCTTTTACAGCAGAGATGGAAGATTCTTTGGATGATATTGCTAATGGTGACAAGGAGTATGTTTCTACACTTAAGAAGTTTTATATCCCTTTCCTTAAGGAAATAAGACTCATGGAAAAAGAAGCGAAGATCACAAACCTTGGTGATGCCGACGCTAAATACAAGTGTCCAAAATGTGCTTCTGATATGATTATCAAACTCGGAAGAAACGGAAAGTTCCTTTCTTGTTCAAGGTACCCTGATTGTGATGGAGCGCTAATGATGGACGGAACAGAAATTAAAAAGGATGAACCAATTGGTAATGATCCTGAGACTGGTTTACCAATATATGTACTTGTAGGTAAATATGGTCCGTATGTTCAACTCGGAGAAAGAGCTCCTAAGAAGGTGAAAGCCGAGCCTGGTGTCAAAAAACCTAGAAGAAAGAAGGGTGATCCAGTCATACCTAAACCACCTGCTCTAGCAAAACCCAGAATGGCTTCTATACCAAAAGGAATGGATTTAACAAATGTGACTGTTGCTGATGCAATGAAATATCTAAGTTTACCAAAAGTTCTTGGAGTATATCCCCCTACTGGAAAAAATATCACTGCAAATATAGGTAGATTCGGACCATATGTAATGCATGATGGAGATTTTAGATCTATTAAAGCAAAGGATGGTGATGATCCATATACTATTACATTAGATAGAGCTATAGCTATTCTAAACACACCAAAAGTTCCGAGAAAAGGACGTTTTACTAAAAAGAAGTCAGAGTAAAAGATTAAACTACAAAATTCTTCATTGAGTACAGATCCTCATTGTTTTCTTCTCGTGATACATCTGCAGGAGCACGATCATCTACTGGTTCAGAAACATTCAAAGGTGTTGCTTCAGTTATTGTAGCTATCGATTGCACACCATCAGTATTGTTTCTAGAGAATCTTTCTAGTAGAGATTGAATATCTGCGTCATA
>CAYNAH010000003.1:18545-31089 GCA_964395365.1 uncultured Candidatus Saccharibacteria bacterium
AGAAATCAATCATGATTCTTCCACCATTTTCCTTCTTCTCAATATATACCTTTGTACCTAATGTTTCCTTAAACTTTCTCTCTAGTTCAGCCAAAGCTGGGTCAATCAATGATTTCTTACGTACTCTGTCTTTTGCAGCATTACGTGCAAAAGCCTCAGCTTCACGTACAGTGATTCTTTTAATTATAATTTCTTTAAACAGAACAGACTGTTCCTCCTTTCTATCAGAAAGCATTAGAAGTGGTCTTGTATGACCTTCAGACAATTTACCTTCTGAAAGTGCAGTTAGAATTTCTTCTGGTAGATCGAGGATTCTTAGTGTATTTGAAACGTATTCCCTACTCTTACCCACCTTCTCAGCAATTTGAACATGCTTCATACCAAACTCATCAGCCAATCTTTTAAATGCTCGAGCTCTATCAACAGAGTTAATATCTTCACGCTGAAGATTTTCGATAATAGCCAATTCAAGTTTCACCTTATCATCCTGTTCACCAGAACGAATGAGTGCAGGTATTTGCTGAAGACCAGCAATCTTTGAAGCACGTAAGCGTCTCTCTCCTGCTATGAGTTCATACTCTACAGCTAATCCACCCTCTGGTTTTTCATATTCCTTACGAGTAACTGTGATGGGTTGAAGAAGACCATACATACGAATGGAATCAGCAAGATCTTTTAATCTAGCTTCATCAAAGTCTCTTCTTGGTTGAAATGGGTTTGGTCTAATCTTTTCTACTTCTATCCAAAATATTGAATCTCCGAAAAATTGTGATGATGACATGCAAGTATTTTATCCTACAATTGATTTTCTCGCCAGATTTAGTAGACTAGAGATGTTAGATTGATTTTTATGCCGGGGTGGCGAAATGGTTATACGCGCACGACTCAAAATCGTGTGGAGAAATCCGTGGAGGTTCGACTCCTCTTCCCGGCACAACTTAAATATACAGAAGTCCCACCGACTATGAGAGAGGGTGGGATAATTGGTCAATCACTTAAACAGACCGATGGTGTTAAATTCTATCGATAAATTCTTGGATGACGGATCTTAAATCTTCAGTTGTTTTGGGGCTGGTCAGTGGGTTGCTTAGTTTTTGGATTAGATCGTCGACCTTTTCCCTTACACCTCGTTCTTCGCTTTCTCTTGTGGCGTGAGAGAGAGCATAACGAGTTGCTTCGGTGTGAGGGACCATTGTGAATGCGTGAATCCCTGCATCACATTGACGTACAATTTCTCGAACGATTTCACTTGGCATAGGTTCCTGGGGTAACCTAAGTTACATGACGTGTGTGTGACCGTCATGTGGAATTAATCCGTTATATATTGTACAGTAATATTTATGAAGAAAAAAGTAGTAGTTATCATCGGCCCCACAGCTGTAGGTAAAAGTGATTTTGCTGTTGAATATGCCATTAAGAATAATGGTGAGGTAATATCTGCTGATTCTAGACAGGTATATAAAGGAATGGATATTGGTACTGGAAAGATATCAATTGATGAAATGAAAGGTATTCCCCACCACCTGCTTGATGTTGTTGAACCTAGTGAGAATTTTAATGTGGAGAAGTATAAGATACTAGCTCAAAAGGCAATTAATGATATTACGAGTAGGGGTAAGTTACCGATTGTCTGTGGTGGTACCGGTTTCTATATCGATGCGTTAATCTATAATATTTCATATCCGCATGTTGAGCATGATTTTAAACTACGTGAAGAACTATCAAAAATGGATGCTGATGAGTTGTTTAATACCCTAAAAAAATACGACTCTAAATATGCTGAAGGTTTGAACAACTCAGAGAGAAACAATACTCAGCGACTAATACGCTCTATTGAAATAGCGAAAGAGATTGGCGAGATACCAAAACTTACCAAAAGTGAATCTCCGTATGTTGTTGAATGGATAAACCTAAGTTTACCTAGCGATGAATTGAAGGAGCGTATATATAGGCGTTTAATTAAGAGAATAGATAATGGAATGATTGAGGAAGTAGAAGCACTACATAGGAAAGGATTGTCATGGGAGAGAATGGAGGAGTTTGGATTGGAGTATAGATACGTTTCTAGATTTTTACGTAATCTAATCACAAAGGAAGAGATGATTGAGAAATTAAAAAATGAAATATGGCACTATGCAAAGAGACAAATGCTATGGTTTAAGAGGTATAAGTAATCTGCGGGCGATCGAGGAATCGGACCTCGGACAACGGTTTTGGAGACCGTAGTTATACCACTTAACTAATCGCCCTTACAAAAATACTATAGCATATTCAAGAAAAAATCGCCTCTCGGCGACCTTTTCTGCTATTTCTTTGCTTCCTTGAAAGTTACATGCTTTCTTAGAGTCTTACTGTACTTTTTTAACTCTATTTTTCTCTCTACCTTCTTCTTGTTCTTTCGGGTCATGTAAATCTCCCCTGTTTCCTTGTTCTTTAATTGTATAAGTTGAATCTGTGACATAGTTAAACTAATATACCGTATTTAGGGTAAAAGAGCAATACTTCACTATATATGTTGTGCGCCGGGCTGGACTCGAACCAGCGATGCTTAAAAAGCCGGTGATTTACAGTCACCTGGTATAGCCGCTAACCGACCGGCGCATATGACTTAATGTACTTACTCTTATATGAGTCTATCATTTTCTTAATTTCTAGCAAGAGCTTTTTATCATAGTATCTTATATGTATGAGACCATAGGTCATCTTTCTAGAATTAACCTTAAAATCATTTCTTACATATGGCTTTGTAAAAGACTCGATTGGAATGTTTGTTTCCCTACTCCAAAATCTAATTAGTGATTGAACATCTTGATCTGAATAACAATACAGTAGTACTCGGAACTTTTTTTCAGTCAGATCAAAATTATTCCTGAGAAAAAGGAGGAAAAGCCTTATCATATCTGGATCGCTATTAGCAAAATCGACTGACTTAGCTGGCACAACATCATTACCCTTATATCCTTCACCCCAATACAACATAGCACCGATAGCTCTTAGTTCTTTGGTGTACCTATCTCCTCTCCTAAGGGTAAATGTGGGTTTCTTGTTATCAAACCTCAATTTTTGTTCCTGCGCAAAGGTTCTTCTCTTTAAATTATTTTTACGCATAAAATATGTGACGCTGTCAAGCGAGAAACCAAGCTCTTTTCCAATAGCCTTCATACTATACTTTTTATCATAGTATAGTTCTTTTACTTTATCTAAATGTGATTGAGAAATTATTGAAGCTCACTAATTATACTTAATATAATTTTCTTTTTCAATAATTAGAACGTCATCCCCCTTATAATACGGACCTCCCTATCAAACCCTATTTTTTCAATAAAGTATCTATCATGAGAAACAACAAGAAGAGCTCCTTCATAATCAATGAGAGCTTTTTCAATTATCTCTCGTGATGCTATATCGAGATGATTTGTTGGTTCATCAAGTATCAGAAGTTCATTTTTTTGATAGGATAATTTGGCAAAGATTAGACGAACTCTCTCCCCAAGGCTTAAATCTGATATTTTCTTATAGACATCTTGGCCTTTGAATAAATAACTTCCTAAAATTACTCTGGCATCTTTTGTAAGCTCAAGCATTCTTTCTGTAGCCATAAATTCTTCCATCACTGTTTTATCTCGATCTAAATACTCATGTTCTTGGGAAAAATATCCTATCTGCACGTTCTGGCCTATTTTAGTACTCCCCTTATCCATCTTCACTTCACCCATAAGAATCTTAAGTAGTGTAGTTTTTCCAGAACCATTCTCACCTGACAAGAGGACTTTCTCCCGACCACGTATTTCCATAGTAATATTTCTAAGTATAACCTTACTTCCGATAGACTTCGCTACCGTCTCACACTGAAGAATTAATTTAGAAGTGTGGGTTTTACCAGCAAGATTGATTTCTCGTATCTTTTTAAAAGATGAGGGTTTACTTATCTCTTTACTATAAATCTCTCGCTCGAGCCTCTTCTCCATCGCACGTATCTGTTTGCCTTTTGCTGGATCAGGTCGAACTCGTGCATCTTGTCTTTTAAGCGTCAACCAAAGCTCCAATCTCTTTTTTTCTCGTTGTTGCCATAAATATTCTTTTTCTTGTAATTTCATATTTCTTTCCTTTTCTGAAATATAGTCAGTGTAACCACCCTGATATTCATTAAACGTCGCATTGGCTGAATCTATTTCAAATATTTTTGTTACAGAGTTGTCTAATAAAGCACGGTCATGTGATATAACAATAACAATTCCATTAAAACTCTTAATGATATTTTCCAACCATAGAAGTCCTTTTATATCGAGATGATTTGTAGGTTCATCAAGGAGAAGAACTGTAGGCTTTTGAGCTAGAATAGTTTCGAGTGCTAATTTTGTTTTTTGACCACTACTCAGACCTTCATTCTCAGACAAAATCTCCTGCGGTAAGTAAGCTATTCTTTCATGTTCTATCTGTATACTTCCTCCATCATAATCACTTAGATTTAGAATCATTCTCATAAGTGTAGATTTACCACTTCCATTCGGACCAACGAGTCCAACCTTATCACCAGCATTCAAAACAAAAGAAACATCTCTAAAAAGAGGCTCCCCAAGAATGTATTTTGTTATTTTTTTAGCTTGTATCATATTTTTAGATTAACTTAATAGAATTAAAACCCAGTTTGTGCTGAGTTTTCCAAAAATAGTATGCCTATGATGTAGAATTTTTAGAATTTACCCAGCAGAGAATAAGCCTTACCTGTTGCTCCCTTAAAATTTTTAAATAAGATATATAATTTCATATTACTATTTACTTCTTCAACTCAATATCTGGAACAACCATCTGACTATCAGCCTTCTTTCGCTTCTTTACATCAAAAGTGAATTCACCGTTCTTCATATCCACATTAATTGTTCCATCCTTTGTAACTCCTTGAGAAATCATCAAATTAGCGACTGGTGTTAGAATCTTGTTTTGTATCAATCTCTTAAGTGGTCTAGCGCCATAGTGTGGGTTGTATCCTTCTTTTGCTAGATATGACATTACAGCACCAGATACAACTAGATTCACATCCTTTTCTTTTAGTCGAGCTATAACCATATCAACTTGTATCTTCACAATCTTCTCAATCGACTCCTTGCTTAGAATATCGAAGAGGATAATATCATCAACACGGTTTAGGAACTCTGGTCTAAAGTAATCCTTCAAACTAGACATAACCTTGTCTTTAACCTGATCATAGTTATCTTTCTCATTTGGTTCTGATTGAGTTGTAAATCCAATCTTTTCCATCTTCTCAATATACTGTGCTCCAATATTTGAAGTCATTATAATGACTGTATTTTTGAAATTAACAGTTCTTCCCTTTGAATCAGTTAAACGACCATTATCAAGAACCTGAAGTAGTATATTAAATACTTCTGGATGTGCTTTTTCTATTTCATCAAACAAAATTACTGAGTATGGACGTCTTCGTACTAGTTCAGTTAGACCACCCCCCTCATCATGACCAACATATCCTGGAGGAGAACCGATGAGCTTTGAAACTGAATGCTTTTCCATAAACTCAGACATATCGACACGGATAAGTGCTTTATCATCATTGAACAGGAATTCAGCAAGAGACTTTGTTAACTCTGTCTTACCTACTCCTGTTGGTCCTAGGAATATGAATGAACCTATAGGGCGGTTAGGATCGGCTATACCAGCTCTTGAACGCTTAATAGTATCCGATATTTTCTTTACAGCTTCATCTTGTCCAACTAGTCTCTCTTTCAACTTTTCTTCCATATTAGCAAGCTTACGAGCCTCTTCTTCCATCATTCTTGTGACAGGAATATTTGTCCAACGAGAAACGACATCAGCAATATCTTGCTCTGTAATTTCTTCCTTCAATATTCTCCTTGATGACTGTAGTTTCTTTAATCTCTTGTTCTTTGTCTCTAATTCCTTCTCTAGATCAGGAATTCTTCCATATCTAATCTCTGCAGCTTTTGAGAGGTCTGCTTTAGCTTCAGCAGCTTCTGCCTCAATTCTTATAGTCTCAAGTTCTTTCTTTATTCTCTTAATATCAGTAATTGTATCCTTTTCATTCTTCCACTTAAGTTCAAGTTCAGATGTACTCTCCTTTAGATCAGCAATATCCTTATCAATCTTCTGCATTCGAGTCTTAGCATCCTTACTAGTCTCCTTCTTTAAAGCTTCTCTTTCAATCTCTAATCTCATAATCTTTCTGCGTGTTTCTTCAAGTTGTGGAGGCATATTCTCAAGAGAAATCTTCAAAGCAGATGCAGCTTCATCTATTAGATCAACAGTCTTGTCTGGTAGGAAACGATCTGAAATGTATCTGGATGATAGGTTTACAGCCGCAACTATTGCATCATCGGTTATACGCACACCGTGATATAGCTCATATTTTTCCTTAAGACCACGAAGTATCGCTATCGCGTCTTCAATAGATGGTTCATTCACCATTACAGGTTGGAAGCGACGAGTTAGAGCTGGATCCTTTTCAATATGCTTCTGATATTCACGAAGAGTTGTAGCACCTATAGCACGTAGTTCTCCACGTGATAGCGCTGGCTTTAACATATTTGAAGCATCCATTGATCCTTCTGATGCACCCGCACCAACTATAGTATGTATTTCATCGATAAAAAGAATTATCTTACCTTCTGCTCTTTCGACTTCCTTAAGAATATTTTTTAGTCTCTCCTCGAATTCACCACGGTATTTAGTACCAGCAATCAATGATCCTAGATCAAGAGAGACTAATTCCTTGTCTTTCAATGATTCAGGTATATCACCTTGAGCCATACGGATAGCTAGACCTTCTACTATTGCTGTTTTACCAACTCCAGCTTCACCGATTAGAATGGGGTTATTCTTTGTTCTTCTAGAAAGAATTTGTATTACTCTCAATATCTCATTATCACGTCCAATAACTGGATCCAACTTATTCTCTCTCGCAAGCTTCGTTAGACTTCTGGTGTATTTAGCTAAAGTTCTAAACTGCTTTGGTTTAGCCTCACCAACGAAGTCAGATGATTTCAATTCTTCAATAACGTTTAATATACTCGACCTATCAATCTTAAATCTAGAAAGAGTATCTTTAGCTGGACCAGGAACATCAAATAGAGCTACGAATAGGTGTTCAGTTGAAGTGAACTCTTCTTTCATTTCTTTCGCTACTTTTCCAGCATTTTCAAGTACTGAAGCAAGTTCAGGAGTTATATATATCTGGTATGAAGGAGATAGCGTTTTACCAGCTTCTGGAGCCTCTATTTGCTCAAGAATTAGATCAGTTAGAAGCATAGTATCAACCTCGAGTTTCTCTAGTATAGATGTAACCATACTCTCTTCTTGTAGTATGAGAGCGCACATCAAATGTATTGGATTTACATGGTTCATTCCACGTTCAATAGCCAATTCATGTGAACGGCGTAGGGCTTCTTTAGCCTTAGTTGTAAAGCTTGCTAATGGTGGCATATGGACTGTATGGTATCAAAAAAATGAGGTTGGGTCAAAATATTTTTTCTATAGGAAGAGATTCGTATTACGCAATAAAATCACTATACTTGACAATATGTATATAGAGTGTATAGTGTATGTGGACAAGCAGGTTATCCACCGCACGAAAAAACGTGCGACAAGGACACACACTTCACCTGAACCCCACCCAGCGCTGGGTGAATAAAGGAAGGTAGAGGGGAAAAATAACAAAAAGATAAGTTCCCCGTACCCCGCAGCAGACGTGCTGTGGGGTTCCGTTTTTTATATTTATCTTTTTAAAATCCTTAATATAATATTTAGTATTTTTTTTAGATCTTCATTATTTGTCTTGTTTCCCAAACTAAACCTAATTGAACTCCTTGAATTACCACCAATAGCCTTTAATACGTACGATTCATCTTCATCTCTCAAACAAGCACTCTTTGTAGATACCTCTATACCCTTTGCATCTAATTGGAACAAGAAAAACTCATTATCAATATTTGGAATGGAAATATTTAAAATATGTGGAGACACATTATCTAGTCCACCATTCACTGTTATTTCTGGATTGATCTTTTGTAATTCATTTATAAAATTTGCTTTTAATTCTGCTATTCTAATTGTCTCCTTTTCTCTCTTTCTATCAATCAATTCAAAAGCATATGCAAATCCCATTATAGCTGGCACATTCTCTGTACCAGCACGAGTTATATCTATACTTCCTCTTTTGACGTATAGCATTCCGATTCCTCTTGGCCCATACATCTTTGCTCCATCTAGAGTCATGAGGTCAACACCTAGTTTTTCAACATATAGCGGTAGATGCACTGCTGCCTGACATGCATCGGTGTGAACTAGAATATTAGTATTATTTTTCTTATTAAAATCTCTTACAATCTTAACTACTTCATGTATTGGCTCTATCGATCCAATTTCATTGTTTACGAGCATTACTGATACAAGAGTAGTATCTACAGTTAATGATTCCTTTAGGAACTCCAAATCAATCAAACCCGCACTATTTACAGGAATATGTACTGCATTAATATCTTTGATAATTGATGAATGCTCAATTGCACTTATTATCACTCTTTTACCTTCAAATTTCCTTAGGATTAAATGATTAGATTCTGTACCCCCAGAAGTGAATATGATTTCATCTGGATGTGAGTGTATAATTTTAGATATTCTCTCTTTTGCTTCATCTATAGCTCTCTTAGCATTCACTCCGCTAGCATAAAGAGATGAGGGATTTGAATACTCCCCTTTTGAATACTTCTTCATTACCTTCAGAACACCATTATCTATCGGTGTTAATGAGGCATAGTCTAGATATATTCTTTTCATATTTGTAAAATATATACTATAATCTAATCATGAATTTTACAATGGATACCACTACAATCATCTTTATCCTCCTCCTCATTATAATCCTCGCTCTTTTGTATTTCATCTACCACCTTAATCAAAAGTTGAGCAAGTTTCTGATCGGAGGATCAACAAATCTAGATGAAGCGATATCATCGGTTGGTAAATCGCTGGAAGAATTAACAAAATTTAGGAATGATATGGAATCATATTTAATAACTGTAGAAAAAAGACTGAAGAAGAGTGTTCAATCAATCAATACAGTACGCTTTAATCCTTTTAAAGGTACTGGTTCTGGTAGTAATCAAAGTTTTTCTACCACTTTCCTCAACGAAGAGAAAGATGGTGTTATCATCTCCAGCCTATATTCCAGAGACCATATAAGTGTATATTCTAAACCAGTTAACAAGGGTGATTCTGAATATGAGCTATCAGACGAAGAGCGGGAATCATTAAATGCTGCAAAAAAGAACCTATCCTAGCCAAATCATATTTTTTCTGATATAGTAAAAATCCATAAATATACTTCTATGGCAAAGAAAAATCAGACACAAACACCTGATAAAGGTAATAGCAGTATAGCTCGCCCACCTGTTGTTGTAATAATGGGTCATATTGATCATGGTAAGTCTACACTTCTCGACTACCTTAGAAAGACTAATGTTGTTGCTGGTGAGGCTGGAGGTATTACACAGCACTTAGGTGCATATGAAGTATTGCATTCGAAAGGCAAAATAACTTTTCTAGATACTCCAGGACATGAAGCATTTTGTAGTATCAGAGAAAGAGGCGCTAAGGTGGCAGATATTGCTGTACTTGTTGTATCTGCTGAGGACGGTGTTAAACCTCAGACAATTGAAGCACTTAAGTGTATTATCGCTGAAAAGATTCCATACATTGTTGCGATAAATAAAATTGATAAGCCGGGAGCTAATGTAGAACTAACAAAGCAATCTCTCGCTGAAAATGAAATATACGTAGAGGGATATGGGGGAGATATTCCTGTTGTAGCTATATCTGCTCTAAAAGGAACTGGTATACCTGACCTTTTAGATATGATCATCCTAGTCGCAGATCTAGCAGACCTAAAAGCAAATCCTACTGCTAGTGCACAAGGTGCAATTATAGAGTCATACAGAGATAGCAAAAAAGGTATATCTGCTACCCTTCTAATTAAGGATGGTACTCTGGAACAAGGAATGTATGTTGTAGCTGAAGATGCATATTCTCCAGTTAGAATTCTTGAGGACTATCAGGGTAAGTCTATAAAAACAGCTACATTCTCAAGTCCTGTTAAAGTTATAGGTTTTAACAAAATACCTAATGTAGGTGCAGAATTCATAACTTGTGCTGATAAGAAAACTGCTGAGAATATGGCAGCAACATACACTGATTCTAATCAGCAATCAAAACCTGTTATGTCTAGAAAGGAAGATAACAGCTCTATAGTATCAATACCAGTAATCATAAAAGCTGACGTCATAGGCAGTCTAGATGGTATTAAACACGAATTAGCAAAGATAAAGAATGATAAGGTGAAGATTAAGATTGTATCTGAAAGTATTGGAGATATAAATGAAAACGATATTAAATCAACACAAGGTGACCCTAATATCATCATTCTTGCATTCAATAGTAAGCCGGATGCCAAAACTCAAGCACTAATTGAGAGATCGACAGTGCAGATTAAATCATTTGATATTATATACAACCTAATTACCTTCGTAAAAGAGACTGTACTGTCAAAAGTACCTAAGGAATACATTGATGAGATTTCAGGAGTAGCAAAAGTATTAGCAATATTTAGTAAAAACAAGGATAAGCAGATACTTGGTGCTAAAGTTCAGCAAGGAAATGTTAAGGTTGGTTCTGAAGTTAAAATATTACGTAGGGATGCTGAAATAGGCAGAGGAAAGATAAAGGAGTTGCAGCAATCAAAGGCACGTACTGATGAGGTTACAGAGGGATTTGAATTTGGTTGTATGATCGAATCAAAAGTTGAAATAGCTCTCGGTGATAAGATTCAGTGCTTTGTAACTATAGAAAAGAAGTAATATGACTAGTGATAGAGATCAAAAACTAAGGGATGTAATTAGAGAAGCAGCTGCAGAGTTTCTTCAACGTGAAGGTAACTATACATCAATACTTACAGTAACAGATGTATCACTATCAGACAGAGGAAGTCAGGCTACTATCTTCTTCACTGTTCTTCCAGAGAACAAGGAGAAAGGTGCTCTTGATTTTGTTAAGAGAAAGAGAGCAGATTTTAGAGATTTTTTTAAAAACAAGGCACGTATGAGAGCACTTCCCTTTTTCGATTTTGCAATTGATAAAGGTGAGAAGAATAGACAAAAAATAGACGAGATATCTAGAAATGTTGTAGAATAGCCCTATGGCGTAGTGGCGAAGTTGGTTAACGCAGCAGTTTGCAAAACTGCCATGCACCGGTTCGAACCCGGTCTACGCCTCAGATTTAGTGGTGTTTTCCTACTTGTTCTTTCTGTAATCTTTCAAATGCTTCATCTTTCTTTCCCTGTTCGATTATCTGCTGCTCAATATGTGCAATCCCAGCAACTAATTGAGCTATTTCAGTTTCTAGACCCCTAATCTCTTCTGCCCGTCTTTCTAAATCTCTTTTAACATTCTCTAATTGGCTTTTCTTTTGTTTTATTTCACTTTCGACTTGGTGTTTCTTCTCTTCCTTCTTTCTCTTCTCGCCTTCCATCTGTGTAATTGCTGGGCTATGTGATGACATATTGTTTATAGTTATTACTACTAAATTTACAATTAATATACTTACATGATAGCATATGCAATATTGAAAAACCAAAACGATATAAATCAAAATATCTTTTGGTACGTAGTAGGATACATAGCAACTGATGGGTCTCTAAGCAAAGACAAAAGACATGTTTCTATAACGTCAAAAGATGTGGAACATCTTGAGAGGATAAGATGTGAATTTGGTATTACTTCAAAAATCGTTATGAAATCAAGAGAAGCAGAAAAAGAGAAAAAATATGCAGTATTACAGGTAGGAGGTATATCAAATTATAAATTTTTGAATTCTATCGGCATATTTGCAGGCAAAACCTGGAGTATGGGTCGACTCGAGATAAATGAAAAGTATTTTTCTGATTTTATTAGAGGTGTTATTGATGGTGATGGATGTATTAATCATTGGAGAAACCAGTCAAATAATCATACACAATGGTCTTTAAGGATTAGCGGGGCGGCACCAGAGTTCATAGGTTGGCTTAAAAACAAGATCGAAAAACGATACTGCGTTAAGGGAAGATTGTATATTCAAAAATATCAGTCGAAATCAACTATGTACATTATTAAGTTTGGCAAACTTTCCACACAAAAAATTATTCGTGAAGTTTATTATATGAATTGCTTTTGCTTGGAGAGGAAAAAAGTGATAGTTTTGGAATGTTTGCATGATACAGCAAAAATGATAAAGTATGGGGGTGTAATACGCTCGGGTGGCGAAATTGGTTATACGCAACAGACTTAAAATCTGTCGACCGCAAGGTCGTGTGGGTTCGATTCCCACCCCGAGCACAGTTAATTGCTAATTACCTAGTTTTCTGTTATATTTTTGTGGTAATTAAATGTAGACAATAGCTGTTTCAATATAGCTACAGCTATCAATAATATGCGTCCATAGCTCAGCTGGTAGAGCAGATCCCTCTTAAGGATAAGGTCGTAG
>CAYNAH010000004.1:0-27008 GCA_964395365.1 uncultured Candidatus Saccharibacteria bacterium
TTTTAAAATAGTATTCTCGCTATTACTTGGTGTGTATTTTCTTCATTATGCATACTATGCTAAAGATATCGACAACTGGAATATTATTGATAGTGTGGATCTAATATTCCACGAGGCAGGGCATATGATATTCATATTCTTTGGTGAATTTATGCATGTACTTGGTGGTTCGTTATTCCAAATATTCTTTCCTATTGTTTTTGTACTTTACTTCCTTATATGGAGAAGGGAATTATTTTCTGCATCCATTCTTCTGTTTTGGGTAGGTCAAAATATAATTAATGTTTCAGTTTATATCGGAGATTCGATAAGACAAGAGCTTCCACTATTAGGAGGTGATGGAGCGATCCATGATTGGAATTATTTACTATCTACAACTGGATTATTGAAATACACCGAAGTGTTCTCAATTATTACTTATGATTTAGGATTTTTTGTAGTAATTATTGCAAGTGTGTTAAGTCTGTATTTTGCAATATATTCCGAACCTACTCCCAGTGCGTAATATTACTCTCTCTTTGTTTTAATTCTTTTTTAATCTGTGTGTATAGATCCAAACCGTTATTAATTACTAGTTGTGCCTCTGTTCTTGCTGCTTCTACCATCTTTATATTCTGTAGTGCTTCCATAGCGATATCTGAAACTCCCCATTGTTTGCCTCCAGAAAGCTCTCCAGCCCCTCTAAACTTCAGGTCGTACTCAGCCAGTTCAAAACCATTCTTAGCTGTTTTAAGGGCATTTAATCTATCTACAGTCTTCTGTGAATTTGTTTCTGCAAATACGTAACAATATGCTTGGTGATTCGATCGTATAACTCGACCGCGTAATTGATGAAGTTGAGCTAATCCAAATCGTTCGGCACCTTCAATAATTATGATTGTTGCATTAGGTACATTTACTCCAACCTCGACTACAGATGTTGCGCATAGGATATCAATTTTTCCTGCTTTGAAATCTAGCATTACCCTATCTTTTTCAGCTGGTTTCATTTTGCTGTGTAGTATACCTATTTCATATTCAGGAAATATATTCTCCTTTAGTCTCTTTGACTCTTCTTTAACTGACTTTGCATTTACAGCCATCTCTTTGTCCGGATCTGGTTCATTTATCCTCGGACAGATGACATATGCTTGTCTACCTAGCTTTAGTTCGCTACGTATACTTTCATATACAGTATTACGTTTTTCGGGTGTGATGATTTCAGTGATAATTGGTTTTCTACCATGTGGCATCTGATCTAATAGGGTAAGATCAAGGTCGCCATATATTGTTAATGCTAGTGTTCTAGGTATAGGTGTTGCTGTCATTGAAAGAAGGTGTGGTGCGCGTGCAAGACCTAGAGCATCTTTTTGTACAAGCGATGATCTTTGTTTCAGTCCGAATCTATGTTGTTCGTCTATGATTACATATGCCAAGTTTTTAAATTTAACTGTCTTTTGTATCAATGCATGAGTCCCTATGAGTATCGGTATTTCACCGTTATGTACCCATTTTAAAAGTTGAGATCTAGATATATCCGTCCATCCCTTTGGATTAAGTTTTGAAGGGAACTTCTTACACCCACTACCAGTTATTAAACCAACTTGTATACCTAGGTAAGAAAAATATTGTATGAAAGATTCAAAGTGTTGTGAGGCGAGTATTTCTGTTGGGCACATATATGCAACTTGTAGATTGCCATACTTACGATCTCTGGGTTTTGTTGTTACCACTGCATATGCTGTAGATGCTGCAACTGCAGTCTTTCCTGATCCTACATCTCCTTCTAGTAGCCGAGACATGGCATAGTCCTTTTTGAAGTCTTCAACTATGGTAGTAATTGATCTTTGCTGTGCTTGTGTAGCTTCGAAAGGGAACCTCTTAATGAATTCCTGTAGGTTATTGTTCTCTGAATCTATAACAAAAGACTTGTTAAGTTGATACTCTTTTCTAGCCTTCTGTCTTTCAAGTTGTATGAAGAATATCTCTTCAAAAGCAAATCTCTTTCTAGCTGAAGCTGCATCAGATGCTTTCATTGGAGTATGAATCCAAATTAATGCAGTCTTTAGGCTAGGGAGATTATATTTATCCAGTATTTCCTTAGGTATTGGATCTGGTATTGAATCTAATACATTATTTTTAAAAATATCTATAACTTTATGGTATATCCAGTTTGAACTGATGCCACGTGATTCTGGGTATATGGGATACAGTGTGTGTGACATTCCGTCACTTCCGAAAAGCGAATCCCCAACACCTACAGGTAACTTGTTTACAATTTCAATCTTTGGGTTTGAAAAATATATTTCTCCAGTCTTTTTTCTTTCTGAAACCTTACCCTCAACTCTCACCATTGCACCTTCGGGTGTCATTTTTGCTAGGTATGGTTGATTAAACCAGACACAATGTATTTTCCCGCTATCATCAAATACCCATGCATCAGCCATTGCTATCTTGGTTTTAAAACCCTTACTTGTTTTTAGGTTGTTGATTTTACCAAAAATGACAGCAACATCACCTTTTGATAGTGATGAAATATTTCTTGTCTCTGAAGTGTCTCCGTACCGAGCAGGGAAATGGTATAGCAAATCCTTAATGGTTTCTATACCAAGTTTTTTGAGTGCGGCTTTTTGTGACGGGACTAGACGCGAATGATCTGTAATTAGGGAATTGTATTGCATTATGTCCTTATTCTTCTACTGTGATCATACCCTTATCTGATGGTTTAAGGTGATTATGGAATCCCCACACCCCAACCTTATCAAAGGTAAAGTCGTACGTGTTGCCAGCAGGTATGGCTTTTTTTGGATCAAATTCTGGATATATTTTATGTGAAGGATGACTATCTGAAGCAGGCCAAAAACTATTTGATGACTTGTTTTCAAAAGTTACAACCTCTCCTTGCTTAATTGTGACTTTGTTTGGACTAAAGCCTGTGTCTGTATATGTTATTACTGTCTTTACCCTTAAGTCCGAAGCGTCATTTCTTGGAGGAATATTAACTTTCTCCTCAGAATCAATATTTTTTACTGGTAGATTGGTATCGTCTTTAGGATCGAAACCAAAACGAATTACAAGGAAGATAACTATAGCTAAGAGGATTACGTATATTATAGTTTTTTTCATATTGTGTATGTATTAGATGATAATATTCCAATTATACTACATTTTGATTAAAAGCCAGTTTTATGCAAGAATTGCAATACGGAACCGTGTTAGAGTGGTTGAATAAGCATCTTTGCTAAAGATGTAGGCCCCTTAAAGGTCTCGAGGGTTCGAATCCCTCCGGTTCCGCACTAAGAACCCGGTAGTTTTGATGACCCACAAAGGTCTCGATTTTATAAGATATTTATCAAGATTTTATCGTAATTATGTATAGTGATATACGTCTTCAATAATTGCAGGCAATGCGCTATAATAGGCATATGAAAAAGACACAACAGTCAAAAAACAAAATGGTTGCCAAACTGGTATCGAGACGAGTTCTGGATGCTAACTCTGTTGCTCTTAAATCCTACGGCAATTACAAAAAGGCCGCTGACATTATCGAACGCGCAGAGTTTGCATCGGGCAAGAGAGTGATCTTCAAATCTGATACTGGCTCAACGCTTAATTTTGAAATTAACCGCCATGGAGCCTACTCAACAACCGCGCAAACGATTTAAGACCACTCAAGACTGGAATAACCACATCGGTCCCATTCTTCAGGCGGGTACCCCAATAACAGGAAACGATCTTTTCCAGATCAGAAAAGGTTGCTACGAAGAAATAGAGAAACTTCGAGGCAGGCCACTTTTGGTTTATGCCACAAAATTTATAGACGGTGTACTTCCAGGCACTCCAAATCAGATTGATCTTCCCGATGTGGATGGGTTCACCGATCTTGTAAATAACGTCAACGGTTCAGACTCTGTTGATGTACTTCTGCATAGCCCGGGCGGACGTCCTGACGCGACTGAGCGAATCGTGGGTATTTTACGTAATAAATTTAAGGAGGTTCATTTCCTAATTCCTCACTCTGCATATTCAGCCGCCACGATGCTGGCTCTTTCTGGAAACAGCGTTACTCTCCATCCGAGCGCTACTCTTGGTCCGATTGATCCACAACTTGGTATTCCGACCAAAGAGGGTGCGGTGCGCTTCGTTCCTGCAAAATCAATCCTGAACGGATTTGCTAAAGCCCGAGGAGTGATTAAAAAGGAAGGCCCAGACGCTCTGCCAGCCTATATTCCTCTGATCGAAAAATATTCACTCGATCTCTTCGAACTTTGTGAAGATTCTGAAAAGCTTTCAAAGGATCTGGTTTCATCATGGCTCAAGAAATACATGCTCGCCGGAGAATCAAAAGCGATAAACAAGATCAAGAAAGCGGTATCTTTCTTCTCTGATTATGATAAGCACAAAATTCATTCCCGACCTCTTATGTCCGACAAGCTCAAGGAGTTTGGTCTGAAGGTTGAATCAGCAACGGGCGACTTGCAGGATCTTATGTGGGAAGCACATATTCTCCTTAACGGATTCTTTACTATCGGCCCTTTCGTGAAGCTATATGAGAGCGCGCACGGAGTATCTTGGGGTAAGCAGTATCAACTTTTAATGGCACCAACTTCACAGCAACCTCCACAACCTCAGCCTCCTAAGCCCAAAGCTTAGTTTTCCTCCACGAACGTAATCTTCTTGTCATTCAGCACCAATCTACTTCTTAGATGACCCATCAGTTCTCGCTTCTCAAGTGGCGTACCCTCGCGGAGTACGTATTTTGCATATTCCTTTGTGGCAATATCGTCCTCATCGATCTGCATCTTCGGCTTGCCTTTGACCGCTAGTCTCTGCAATCTATTGAATCGTTTTATTTCTTCTTCGAGCTTCATCCGCATGCCAAGTTCGTTCATATTGAGCTTGTCGATGATCTTAAATAGTTCTTCGATAAGCTCCTCCTCACGAATGTATTTGTTCTTGCAGTTTCGGTTTCTCGCTTTCGAACAGGAGTAGTAGACGTATTTCGCATTCGTACCATCCTTGAGTTCCTTGTACTTTTCCTGCGCCGTTATGCCTGATCCGCACATGCCGCAGGTAAATAATTTGGTAAAGGCGAATTCTCTATTTTCTCGAACAATTTTGTCTCGCTTCAATTGCTCCTGCACTTTCTTGAAGAGTTCCTCGGTGATGATTGGCTCATGATTTCCTTGGTACCAGTTGCCGCTGTTCTTTGGATATTCGAATGGTCCGTAATAGATAGGTATCTGTAGCATTCGATAGACTCCACTTAAAGTTAGAGGCTTATTACCTCGGGTGTAGAAGTTCAGCTCAAATCGGAGCCAGTTGTATACCTTGCGACCAGACCAGAGTTCGTATCCTACCTTTTCGAACATTTGCTTCACGACCGGAGCACGCTCTGGATCGATGACGATCCGACATTTCTTTTCCATCAGTTTCTGATTGAGATATCCGAGCGGCGCCATCCCTGGCCACAATCCCATCTCCACTCTCGTTCGCAGTCCTCGCTTCACGTTGATGCCTCGGTTGTCATTTTCGAGCTTCGCCTGCGAGCCCAGAATCATGAGAAGGAATTTCTCGTTGGGATTATTGGTAAAGCACTGACCATAGGTCCGTATTTCATGGAGCTTCCCGACATCCATCAGGTCGATCACTTTGCCGAGGTCGCCCGCGTTACGGCTGATGCGATCGGGCGCCCAGGTGAGGATACCGTTGTACTTGTTATCCTTAATTTCTTCGATGATCTCGTTGAAGACAGGTCGCTGCCCGGTCTCTTTGGCAGAGTGCGATTCTCGCTTCATCGTCACAACCTCCAGCTTCTCTCGCTCAGCGAGCTGGAGCATCTCTTTAATCTGGGAATCAATGGACAACGCTTGCCTTTCCTCGGCTTCGCTCGACTTCCTTGCATAGAGGCAGTACTTGATTGGCTTCTCGATTGTTTCCATACACACGAACATACCGCGAACGTTCACGAAGTCTAGCGGAATACGACTCACAGAGCAGAAGCGGAAGGAAGTCAACTACACAAATGAGGAGAAGGAAGCTAAGCTGTAAAAGTCCATAATTTATGGCATAATATAGCAACATGATCGGCTCTGACGGCAAAAATACAAAAGCTGGATTCGATGACAGGATCGTCGATTTTAGTGTCATACACAACCACAAAAAAGAGGATGTCACAGCCTTTGTGGATATTATTGATGCCAAGAAAGGACAGGTAATTCTCGATGGAATGGATGGCTATGGATCCGTGGCAAAAGAGATATTAAAAAAGACTGAAGCCGAAGGATTCCATCTAGAAATCTATACCGTTGATGAAAGTTCGGTACAAGTCGAGCGAGCGCGACAAAATATTCCACATGCAGAGGAGCAACATATAATTCAGGCAGACATACGAAAGGTTCCTTTTGAAGATAATAAATTTGATACGGTAGTAATCAAAATGGGAATCCATGAGGTACCCAAGGGCGAACAAATAAAAGTTGTTCAGGAAATGTATCGGGTATTGAAGCCTGGAGGTAAATTTGTAACATGGGAACTTTCATTTTTAGATCCCGAAACACAAAAAGCGTTTCAAGACATTATCCGTAAAAAAGATGAAATAGCAGGTTTTGAAAAGCTTGTAACAAATAGATATTTTCCAAGACGAGATGAGTTATTAGAGCTTTTTACAGAAGCAGGTTTTCAAAATGTCGCTGTGGCACATCGTATAGATTCGCAGTTAACTATGAGGGTGAGAGAAACAGAGCTTGTTTCTAAAGATAAGAAAAAGCTTTTAGATGAAAAAGGAAGTCTTAGATCAGAGGATGAAGATTCTCTTAAAACACTTGGCACAAAACGTTGCGACGAACTGGTGTCTTTTATTAAGAAATATATGGCAGATGCTCCTGATGAACTCAAAAAGAAATTTGATTACTACGAGTTAGAAAATGATGTCCACCTCGTCCCCAACAAGGAAATTATTGTTGGATTCAAGCCAGTTGCTTAAGTGGATAACCCGACTACACAAATCTAAAGAAGGAAGTTAAGTTACAGACGTTCCCGAATCAGGTCGAGGTTCTGGGATATTCTTCCGCTTGAACATCTTGATGTATTCCTCCCAATCTTCTTCGCTTTGCACCACATAGCCATGCTCTAGCCTTTCCTTGTCATAGTTCTCTGGCTTGCCGTCCACTCGATCCATCACCATCTCTGCTGCTTTCAAATTACCTTTAGCAGCCTTCCTCAGAAGCTGCTTTATGATGATTACATCCTTGCGCGTCATCCTTCCTTTGAACAAGATTTTCTCCTTCAATATTTCCATAAGCACGGTTCTCACGTTCCGAGAACCTTTCGGTCTTCCTTTGGTATTTCGTCTTGAATCGTAACCTGACTGAAAAGGTTTTAAAGTTTTAATATTTCCCATAACCGGTATCATATCGGCTTTTTTGTGCAAAATCTGGTGCATTACTTTGCCTTCGAAATTCCCGTAATTTCACAGTATTTACGGGAAAATTACCCCGACCCACAAACCTTCTTGAGTCCTTTGAAAAAGGCTAGAATACCCTTATAACACCTAACAAGTTGGGTACCGTACCCACCGTCTCCGCAAAAAAGCATGACCGAGTGTGTATGGGAGGAGCGCAATCACTGTACTTACGGATTATTTCTTTACTTTATATACTTTATGTAGTATGGTTTTTTTAGAGTTTGAAACACTCTACCAACGAAAGGGAATCTAATGAAGATGATACACGTGCTTTGCACCGGCGGAACTTTTGACAAGGCTTATGGAAGCGGTTCGGGAGTTAGAGATTTCTCATTTCCCGAGGAAACGGCTGTTCTCGGCATAGTAACTCGGCTAGGTATTCGTAATATCGAAGTGTCCTATAAATCAGAAACGGCGAAAGATAGTCTCGATATAACGGACGATGATCGCTCGGCGATCGCAACGTGGTGTGCCCAAAGCCCCCACAAATCATGCGTTGTGATTCACGGTACCGATACCATGATTAAGACGGCATCTGTCATCGCTAGACGCTGTCCGAGTAAGGTCGTGGTACTTACTGGCTCTTTACAACCAGCTCGCATGCGTGATACTGACGCTGAATTCAATTTTGGTGGCGCGCTCATCGCTGCACAGATTAGCCTGCCGGGCGTTTATATCGTCATGAGCGGCACCATCTACAAGTGGGACAAGTGCAAGAAGAATCTGATAACAGGACAATTCGAGCCGATCTGAACTCTTCTGTGAAGCACAGACCGTACATTGCGAGAATAGCGTGTACGGTCTTTTTGATACAAACCAACAGCAGGCAGAAAATTAGGTGATATAGAAAAAGAGTGGTAGAATCTTGGCCATATAATTAATCAAACAAAAATGAACCAACAAAGCGCGTTACAGCAGCAATTCCCCTTAAGTACAAGAAAGATATGGAAGAAGTTAATTGAGAGACTGGCTGCACTATATGTTCTTGCACTATTAATCGCAGTTGTGGACATAATCATTATGTATGTAGCGCGTGGCTCTATAGATTCTCTGATCACCTCAATACTCTGGGGTGTAATATTGGGTGGTATGGTATTACTAGCCGTAATTACTTTAATTTATGCCTGGTATCTCAGGGTATATATCAGACGCTATTATTACGATGGTGAAGAGCACTTTATTACAATCAAGAAAGGAGTTTTTGCTCCAACTGAAATACATGTACAGTGGTTAAAGATACAAGATGTATATGTTGATCAAGATATTCTAGACAGAATCCTTGGTATATATGACGTTCATATTGCAAGTGCCACTGCTTCATCTGGTATCGAGGCTCATATTGATGGAGTTGACCACGCTGCCGCAGAAGGACTAAAGAAGTTTTTATTAAACAAGGTTTCAGGTTCTGGAAAGAATAGTTCACATACCAGTGATAACGTTCAGACATTAAACCAGACAGAAGCGCCCAAGGTAAAGACAATTAATCTAAGTGAGGATATATCTAGTGATAAGTATCCTTTGCTCGATAAGTGGTTCTACATATCAATGGTACTAAGGGTACTCGGTTCTATTTTCGGCCCATTAGTAATAGTTCTATGGATATTTGGTGGAATGTCTGATTCTTCTACTTTCCAAACTAACTTACTAATATGGATTGTAATGTGTGTTGTTTCTTTGGTATACAATATCATCTCTCTTTTCCTGTGGAGAAAGAACTATGCTTTTAAATTTAATACAGATAATATCTATTATCGTACTGGCGTGATAAGTATTTCAGAAAAACATATGCCTTACTCATCTATACAAGATGTGACAATAAACCAGGGAATGGTGGACAGACTATTTGGAATAGCAAGTGTTGTGATTGAAAACGCTGCTCAACAAACATTTACTTCAAAAAATGGTAAGCAAGTATCTGTATTTAATGGTGTTTCCATTGAAGGTATCTCATTAGATGATGCAAAGAAAATCACAGACATGCTAAAGACAACAGTTCTTGGTGTGAATACTAGTAAGCACGGACTATAAAATCGACATCAATCCCTGGAGTTGGAACAAAGAAATAGCTATTTCCAATCTATCTCCTCAATCCCATGTTTTTTAAGATATACATTTGTCTTACTAAACGGTTTTGAACCAAAGAATCCATTGTGTGCTGAGAATGGAGAGGGATGTGGAGATTCAATAACTAAATGCTTTTTTCTGTCTATGACCACCCCCTTGTTTCTTGCATAGTTTCCCCAAAGTATAAAAACTAAATTCTGTCTTTTCTCTGACAGTGCTTTAATAACTGCATCAGTGAAAAGCTCCCAACCTTTACCTTGATGAGAACCAGGAGAACCCATTTTAACTGTAAGGGTGGCGTTTAGAAGAAGTACCCCTTGTTCTGCCCAACGCGTTAAATCACCATCTTCTTTGGGTAATATTCCTGTATCACCTTCAATTTCTTTGAATATATTTTTAAGAGAAGGAGGAAGAGTTACTCCTGTATTTACAGCAAATGAAAGACCATTTGCTTGTCCTTGACCATGATATGGATCTTGTCCAAGAATCACCACTTTAACCATATCAAAAGGGCATAAATCAAAAGCCCTAAACATATCCTTTGGTGGAGGAAATATCTTGGATTTAGTATATTCTGATCTAACAAAAGAAGATAATTCTTTGAAATATGTCTTTTCAAATTCATCTTTCAATACTTCCTTCCATGATTTTTCTAGACGAATCTGTGTAGTCATTTATATCTTAATTCCTCGTTCAGGATCAATGATTTCTTTTGGATCAAAGTATTCTTCCAGATGTTCTGGTGTTTGAATTAGTCGTATACCATCTATATTTGCTCTATCCATCATTACATAGTTAGGGAAGTATTTGAGGTACAAGTCCATACCTACACCGAAGAGGATTTTAAAGCCTTTTGAGAGAATATAGTCTCTTCTAGAATCACCAGGCTTAAATGTCTGACCAAACGGTCCAATGAATATATCAGTATCACCGACTAATGGTCTTACCTCAGCGTCCCATCTATCAGTGTCATAAATAACAAGTCCAAGAGTGGCAGTATCATTTCTAAATGACATATCGTGTGAATAGCTATGGCTTGCAAACTGCCATCCAGTTTCTTTTAGTTTTTTAACTACCTCTTTTGCCTTAGCGACATCATCTGTGTATGTAGGAGAATCTTTCTTGTTTGTTCTGTATCCCAATATACCTTCATATCCAGTGAGTGCAATGATTCCCTTTGCACCATTAAATGAGAAATCTGGGTGTGAGGCTATGAAGTCATCAAGTATGGGTACTACATCTCCATCTCTTGTTACAATGGTTTGACCTTCTGGAGTTGTAATTTCTGTTGCCACCTTTCCATTGCTATCTATCACCAATCTATTAGCAAAACCATGACCATCTTGATCACTGTAATAGCTTAAATCATCAAGTGAGAGTATTAGCGGTCTCTTACCCTTTGGAATTATTAAATCTCTTTTTAATATCGTTCCATCTGTACTCGTTGAATACATAAGGTGTGTATCTATTAACACAAAGTTATCCTTATAAAGTATTGGTAGTATCTTATTAAATTCACTTCTTGTAATCATATAGTCCTGATATCCTTGAGCATGCGGAGTACCATCAAATGCAAGTTTTGGGTATACGATGAGACTGTGGAAGAAGATATGGTAGATCTTTCCAGTGTACAGCTCAGTTTCAACTGGTGGAGGAGGTGGTAAATCCTTTTCAACCTTTCTATGTTTTATATATCCAGAAACATATGTAATTAAAAGGAATATAATCGCAACACCTAAAAGTGCTATAAGTGATCGTATATTCGGATGCCAGTCTTTCATTATTTTGTATTTTTAATTGCTTTTCTAATATCTTCAAATGTACCAAAAACCTTTTTCCCAGGATTCATAATATTCAAAGGATCAAATATATTTTTTGTTTCTTCAAATAATTTTACTATCTCCTCACCAAACTGTTGTTTAAGATATGGAGTTCTAATGATTCCATCATTGTGCTCAGCAGTAATTGAACCATGATATTCCTTTACCAGTGAATATATCTTCTCTGAAAGCTCCAATATAATATCTGAAGAGAAGGGAGAATTCAAATCCATGAGTGGAATGATATGGAAGTTACCATTTCCTAGATGACCTTGTACAGTGTAATCGAGTTTATATGCATCAAGGAGAGCTTTTACTTTTGGTAGGAATGCAGGTAAGTATTCTGGCTTTACGATAATATCATCGATAAATGGGGCAGTCCTCTTTCCTTTAGTATGCTTTCTTAAAAGATTAAAGCTTTCATGTCTAATTCTCCAATACTTATCAGCTTCAGCACTCGAGTGAGCTATATGCATATGGAAACCAAAATGTTTTATTTTGTCTCTAACCTGAACAAGATGCTCTTTAATTCCTTCCTCTGTTTGACCAGCAAACTCAATCATTAAAATTAATTTAGGTATACCACCTAGGGTAATCATCCATGTTTCTGGAATGAATTGTAGACCTAAGCGTATAGCGCCCCAGAAACCTAACTGTTTAAAGAAGTCAAAGAAGAATCTAACTGCAAGAAACATACTCTTGTCGTCGTATGTCTCTAGACTATCTGGTTTAAAGGGAAGTATTTCTGTAATCAATTTACTCACATCATTTAGTGATGGGAGGAATACAACAAGAATATTTGAATATTTCTCAAAAGGAACTAGTCTAAAGTTAATTTCACTAACTATACCAAGGCTACCTTGAGAACCAACAATTAATTTACAAAGATCGAAATTACCTGTATTCCTATCAAATACATTCCAGAGATAGTACCCAGCTGAGTTTTTGGATACATCAGGTTTCGCTGATACTATTTTTTCATAATTATTATTAATTAAATTGTATATTTTTTTGTATAGCTCACCCTCAAAATCATTTTGTTTAATTTTCCCTTCAATACCAGCTCTATTAAGTGGTTTTATTTCATATTCATGTCCATCAGAGAGAATGACCTTAAGAGAATTGATATAGTTTTCAGTCTTGCCATATTTAATTGCCTTCTCACCTCCACTATTGTTTCCAACCATTCCACCAAGTGCATTAATCTCTCTTGAAGCTGTAAAAGCTGGCATGTATGATCCAACTTTCTTTGTTTCTTTATCGAAGTCTCTATAGAAACAACCAGGCATAGCGATTGCATGATCTGGAGATACTTCTATAATCTTACTCATATATTTAGTGAAGTCGATTATGATGGAGCTGCCTATAGCACCACCTGACATATCTGTTCCAGCAGAACGTGCAGTGATTGAAAGAGTCGAATCTTTCACCTTATTCTCATTTACCCATTTCACTAGACACTTTATATCCTCACTATCCTTTGGAAATGCAACCATACGAGGTCGTATTTCAAAAAGACTGGCATCATGAGAATATTTCTTTAATATTTCATCACTAGTATCAATATCTCCCTTAAAGAGAGGTTTTAGGGAATTAAAGATGTCATTCATAGCGAGATTATATCAATATTTGTAAAATCATCATAATTTCCGTATAGTATACGTTGAGGAAAGATGGGTGAGCGGCTTAAACCAGCGGTTTACTAAACCGCCGTTCCTTTATTGGAACCGCGAGTTCGAATCTCGCTCTTTCCGCCACTGTAAGATGTTTTATAGTTAAACTATGTTGGAATTTATTACATACCTTATCAAAGAATATACTCTAGTCTGTATCATACTAGTTTGTCTTATTCTTTTCTTGATTTTTTCTTTACGTAAAAAGGAGGTTGATACACAATCAGTAGCAAACAAATATTTACTCCCGATTTGCTCCATTCTTCTTGTTCTTGGCGTCTTAATTTCTGTATGGATAATTCCACTTAATCCTAATCCTGGTATTTGGCCAGTAGTTGGTATCTGTCTAATAGCTGGAGGAGTCTTCGGTGTAATAAGTTCCGTTATTCAAAAAACAAAGAAATAGGCATTTTAATGCGTACCATTATCAGCCATTTTTGTGTATTATATATAGTATGTTGAATTCATTCATAGCTAATGTCGCAGATACATCACTACCAAATGGAATGTGGACCATATTTATTTTTGTAATACTAGCCCTACTCTTCTTTGTATTAATTATAGGTCTCTTAATTCTTAAAGGATATTCACTCTGGACAGCAGCTAGAAGAGGAGATTCAGGATGGTTTGTTGCCTTACTCATAGTTAATACCGTTGGTATCCTGGAATTATGTTATCTGTACTTCGTAGTTGGTAAATGGAAAAAACCTAATGTGCCACCGTCAGCGCCTTCACAACAGTAAAGTTGGATTTTACTAATACTTCATAAGCTTCTTTAAGAGTACTACCTGTAGTTGTAACATCATCAATTATTATAATTTTCTGATTAGTTAGTGGACCCTTATTTACTTCAAACACATTCTTTGTGTTTTTAATTCTATCAACTCTACTCTTCATTGTTTGTTTATCAATATGTTTGGATCTAACTAGAAGGGAAAAGTCTTTTGAAAATCTTTTATCCTTATCAAGTCTCAACACTGCATCAATCAATATTTCACATTGGTTATACCCCCTCTCCTTCCTTCTACTGCTTGAAATGGGTATTGGTATTAGGGTAATTGAATTACCATATCTAATTAATTCCATGTATAGGGCATATGCTGCACATTCAATGGCATGTCTATTCTTCTTGTATTTTATCTGCCAAATCATCTCCCTAACTACCGGATCCTTATATGAGAATATAGAAGTTATATATGAGAACTCTGATTTAACTGCTCTGTTAGCTGTTTCAAACAGTTTAATAGGGGATACAGATCTGAGTTTGAGCTCAATTTGTGATGGAGGGAATATGAAATCGGCCAGATACTCAATTATTTTCATAGTATTATATTCTACACTATACACTAAAGCATGTGATATAATGTAAAAATGGATTTTCTTAATAAAATATTCTCATCAATATTCTCAAGCAAAGGACAAAGTGTCTTAGGTATTGATATTGGTTCTTCAGCTATTAAAATAGTTCAGATCAAGAAGAAAAGAGGAAGAGCGGTACTTGAGACGTATGGTGAACTTGCTCTAGGTCCGTATGCTGGAGTTGAGGTTGGAAGATCAACTGGACTACCAAAAGAAAAGATTATCGATGCTTTAAAGGATATTTTAAGAGAAGCAAAAACAACTACTCTATCTTGCGGTGTTGCATTACCACTTTCTTCTAGTCTTATTACTTTTATAACCATACCTCAAGTTCCTGAAAAGCAATTACAAGAAGTGGTTTCATTGGAGGCAAGAAAATATATACCTGTACCTATGAGTGAGGTTATGTTTGATTATTCAGTAATACCTCGTGAAGATAGTTTTTCATCTGATCCACAAGATGTTGAAGGTGTGAAGGCGGATGAAAAGGTTCCAGGAAAAGAAGCTGCACCGGTTGCAAAACAGCAATCACAAGATGTATTAGTTGTTGCTATACACAATGAATACATTAATAATTATCAGGCAATATCTGCTAGCTTAAACCTCCAACCATCTTTTTATGAGATAGAAATATTTAGTTCTATAAGAGCAGTGGTAGAACAAGGCATTCAAGCTGTTATGGTTATAGATATGGGTGCTCAATCAACAAAGCTATATATTATCGAAAGAGGACTATTACGAGCATCTCATATCATTAATCGTGGATCGCAGGATATAACATTAGCAATATCTAAATCTCTGAGTCTAACTGTGAATGAAGCAGAAAATATGAAGAGATCCTATGGGCTCAAGGGTGGTCCAGAGTATAAAGAGCTAACTGAGGTTATAACTGTCAATCTAGACTATATATTCTATGAAGCTAATGCGGCACTTCTAAACTATCAGAAGAAATATATGAAAAACATTAGTAAGGTAATCCTAACTGGAGGAGGAGTGCTCTTAAAGGGCTTCACTGATTTAGCAAAAGTGAGCTTCCAAACTGAAGTTGTCTACGCTAATCCATTCTCTAAACTAGAAACTCCAGCATTCCTTAATGAACAATTCCAAACAGCAGGTCCAGAGTTTGCTGTAGCTATCGGCTGTGCATTACGTAGATTGTCTGAATTGGAATAATCAACTATAATTATATTGATGGATACTAAATTTCAAACATCGTTCATTCCCAAAAAACCAATTCTCATGGATCAGAAGGTTACAAAACACTCTGGCGGTGGAAGTGTGTTTATGTTTATCTCCGTAATCCTTTTTCTAGCATCAGTTGCTGGTGCAGGATTTACTTTTGTTTGGAAAGACATACTATTAAAACAACAAGAAAATTACAAAGTAGAATTAAAAAAAGCCGAAGCACGTTTTGATGTTGAACTGATTTCAAAATTAAAAAAGGTAAATACAAAGCTTGATTTAGGTAGCAAGTTGTTGAAGAAGCACCTAGCAATATCAGAAATTTTTGCAATCCTAAACTCGCTGACTACAGAGGGTATACGTTTTACTAGCTTCGAATTTACTGCTCCTGAGTCAGAGAAAGACCTATTAAAGATATCCCTTAAGGGAGTGGGTAATAGCTTCAGTGCTATCGCATGGCAATCTGATGTATTTGGACAATCAACTAAGTTTGGAAAGAACAAGGTGGTTAAGAATCCAATTCTAACCGATCTAGTACTTGATGATAAGGGTAATGTTGCTTTCACATTCACAGCGAGCCTCGATCCATCAGATGTATCATATGAAAAAGTTTTAACAGAGGATACTAGTACTTCAAAACCATAATTTTATGAATAAAAACGTAACACCTCTCATACTAATAGTGCTAGCAATTGGAATATACTTCACCTTTACGCGTACAAAGATGGAGGAATTAGATTCTGTAAAAGTTGTAAATGCTCAGTACCAGCAAGCTCTTGATAATTCAGAGAAACTAATCAAGGTTAGAGACTCAGTTCTTGCTACGTATAACAAAATAAGTCCAGATGATCAGGATAGACTGGAAAGAATATTACCTGACAATGTAGACAATGTTCGTTTAATTATTGATGTTAACGGTGTTGCATCAAGACATGGTTTAGCTATAAAAAATGTTAAGACAATAACAACTAAGGATGCAGTAGAACCACTTAAAACTGCAAATCAAGCTGTGGCTGGATTGAGTACTGCAAATACTTACAATACAGTAACCCTATCTTTTGATATTAATAGTAATTATCAGAATTTTATTAACTTCCTTCAGGACCTGGAGGCAAGTTTACGTGTAATTGAAATATCAAAGATTACCTTGAAGGCAAGTGATACAGGAAATTATGATTACAATGTTGAGATTAAAACATTCTGGTTAAAACAATAATATTATGCAACAAAAATCACCATCAAAAGGTACATTCATAGCTCTCATCGTTATAGCCATGGTAACACTAGGTCTCTATTTCTATTACAAAGGCACACCATCAGATAGTACATCTTCACTCAGTGTTATTGGCTCACCAGAATCTGCAGATGCACAACTTGCTGCTGATAGGGTCTTGGTCCTTTTGAATACAATTTCATCTCTAAAGATAGACGATTCATTGTTTAAATCTGCTGTATATAATTCTTTACGTGACTATACAATCACAATACCAGAACAAGGTGTGGGTAGACCAAATCCATTTGCACCAATCGGTGGGGCTGTACCATCGCCAATTAAATTACCAGCAGGTACTGGACGTTAATGATTAATATATGAGTGTTGTAGATATACTTTTTAACAAAAATCTCATAACAAAAGATGATATTGCAGAGATTAAAAAAAGAATCTCTAAGGGCGAAATTCTTGATCAAATTTTAATCGAGAAAGGTATACACCCAGATGACATCCTCGCTGCACATGGTGAATTTCTAAATATCCCAACTAGAAGTCTAGGAGATGCTACTGTTCCATTTGAGGCCCTAGACTATATTCCTGAGGAATCAGCTTCACATTACAAATTTGTACCTATAGGTTTACAAGATGGGGCACTTGAAGTTGGTATCGTTGATCCAGATAATATAGAGGCAAGGGATGCTCTTAACTTTATAGCAGCAAAGAATAATGTTCCATATAAAGTCTATCTGATCACTCTAGAAGACTTTCAAAAGGTTCTGGGTTCATACAAGGGTATTGGTGGTGAAGTATCAAAGGCACTGACTGAACTCGAATCAGTTCTTTCTGTTGATAAGGCAGGAACTATTGATCTAAAACAAGATAATAAACCAGATAAAAAGGCTGATGCTGTAATCATTGAGGATGCACCCGTTGTTAAGATCGTTGCAACTATAGTTAGATATGCAACAGAAGGTAATGCATCCGATGTACACATTGAACATATGCGTGATAAGGTTCGTGTACGTTTCCGTGTTGATGGAACTCTAAATACAAGTCTTGTACTACCACCACAGGTGCATAACGCTGTAGTGGCTCGTATAAAGGTGTTATGTAATATGAAGCTTGATGAAAAGAGGAAGCCTCAGGACGGTAGATTCTCTGCAAGAATAGATGGTAGAAAGATAGACTTCCGTGTATCTACATTCCCTGCATATTATGGAGAAAAGGTTGTGATGCGTATTCTAGATCAGGAAAAGGGTGTAAAGAAAGTTGATGATATGAGTTTAACACCAAAGAATCTAGAACTCATAAAAGAAGCGATTACGAGACCATACGGACTAATACTCATTACTGGCCCTACTGGTTCCGGTAAATCTACAACCCTGTATTCCATGTTAAATGAAGTAGATAGAGAGGGTATGAATGTGCTATCTCTCGAAGACCCTATCGAATACAACATGGATGGTGTAAGTCAGTCACAAGTCCATCCAGAAATCGGATATACCTTTGCTGCCGGTTTGCGTACAACACTTAGACAAGACCCAGACATAATCATGGTGGGAGAGATTCGAGACAAGGAAACTGCTCAACTAGCTGTACAAGCAGCTCTAACAGGACACTTGGTGTTCTCAACACTCCACACTAATAGTTCTGCTGGAGTTATCCCGCGTTTGATTGATATGGGTGTGGATCCGTATCTAATTGCGCCAACTTTGATTCTAACAATCGCTCAACGTCTTGTATCTATGCTACCTCCTAATGCTGGTAAACCAATACCAGTGGAGGGAAGTATAAAAATGATGATAGACAAGCAGTTTTCTGATCTTCCTGAACAGTATAAGAAAGATATACCTATGACAAATACTGTTTATGGTATCGAACCTACACCTGATTGCCCTAAGGGAACAAGAGGAAGAATGGCGGTGTTTGAAGTATTTAAAATGGATAAGGAAATTGAGAATGTTATCCTCAAGAGTCCAACAGAACTGGAGATCAGTAGACTACTTCGACAGAAGGGTATGTTAACAATGAAAGAGGATGCAATGATAAAGGCATTCCAGAGACAGATTCCTTTTGAAGAAGTGAATAAGCTGTAGTGATACTGTGTTATAATTGTGTCATAATATAACCATGAATCCAAAATCAATTCTTTTTGTAGATGATGATAAATTTCTTCTAGATATGTATGCTTTGAAGTTCTCAAAGAATAACTTTAAAGTGAATACTTGTGCTGGTACTGAAGAAGCTTTGAAAATGATTAGAGATGGTTTTGAGCCAGATGTACTTTTACTTGATGTAGTAATGCCAGGTATGGATGGTGTTGAACTACTCGCTACACTTAGAAAAGAGAATTTAATTAAAAAAACTACTGTAATCATGCTTACAAACCAAGGGTTACCTGATGATATATCGAGAGCGAAGAAACTTGGTGTTGATGGGTACATTATTAAAGCAACAACTATACCTTCAGAAGTCTTAAGTGAAGTGGAGAAGATTTGTGCAGGTGTTGTAAAGAAATAAAATAAAAATATGGATTTTAAAAAAGATATAGAAGAATTGGTAAGTACGGTGCTTAGAGAAGGTGCATCAGATTTGCATCTTTCACAGGGACGCGTGCCACATATACGTGTATCTGGAAATTTGATACCACTTGCAAAGAAATCTGTTAGTACTGAGGCTGATATGAAAGGGTATATAAATACCTTTTTAAGTGATGAGAATAAGGAGCTTTTAATGAAAGATAAGGATGTAGATTTTTCATATAGTTTAACAAATGCTCGTTTCCGAGGTAATGCATACTATCATCAGTCTTCACTATCTATCGCACTTAGACTCATTCCTAAACAAATTAAAACTCTAGCAGATCTAAATCTTCCACCCATACTTGAATCTTTTACAAGAAAACAACAAGGATTCTTTCTGTGCGTGGGTCCAATTGGTCAAGGTAAAAGTACAACTCTAGCAGCTTTGATTGAAATCATTAATCAAACAAGAAGTGAACATATAATAACCATTGAAGATCCAATAGAATATATATATGAGTCAAAGAAATCTATTATTGATCAAAGAGAAGTAAGAATTGATACTCCAGATTTCAAGAATGCATTGATTGCCATGTTCCGAGAGGATATCGACGTTGCTTTGGTGGGTGAGATGCGAGATCCAGAAACTATATCTACTGCCGTAACCGCAGCTGAGACAGGACACCTAGTTTTCTCAACTTTGCATACCAATAATGCTGCACAGACAATAAACCGTATAATAGACTCATTCCCATCATCTCAACAGGATCAAATCAGAGTTCAACTTGCTGGAAGTATGACAGGTATATTCTCTCAGAGATTAATTCCAAGAATTTCTGGTGGTTTGATTCCTGCATATGAATTGCTAATTAATAACGCAGCCGTTGCCAATTTAATCAGAGAAAAGAGAATTCATGAAATAAATACAGTAATAGAAACAAGTTCAGGTGATGGAATGATAGATATGAATAGATCACTTGCTGAACTCGTAAGAAGGGGAGAGATAACAGTTGAGAGTGCATATGTGAACTCATTTAATCCAAAAAATCTTGAACGAATGGTATAATATAATCAATATATGCTTTTTAACTATCAATCAGTAGACCAAACAGGTGCACCAAAGACAGGATCAATAGATGCTGCAAATGTTGATATAGCAATTGCATCCCTGCAAAGAAGAGGCTTGGTCATCACATCAATTAATGAAGAGGGGAAGAAAGATGGTATTCTATCAATGAATATTAACTGGTTTGAAAGAGTGTCTAATAAAGACGTTGTGATCCTTTCTAGACAATTGGCTACACTCTTTGAGGCTCAGGTGTCGGCGCTACGAATATTCAGACTTCTAGGTGCTGAAGCTGAAAACAAGCTTCTAGGTAGAAACCTGGTTCAGATTTCTGATGATCTACAAGCTGGAAGTACAATTTCTGCTGCCTTACAAAAACATCCAAAAGTTTTCTCTGAATTCTACGTAAGCATGGTTAAAGCGGGTGAAGAGTCTGGTAAGTTGAATGAAACTTTCAGCTATCTTGCAGATTACCTAGATCGTACATATGAACTTGTCTCAAAAGCAAAGAGTGCCCTTATATATCCAGCTTTCGTTATGATGACTTTTATTACTGTGATGGTTCTAATGTTCACTATGGTTATACCTAAGATTAGTGCAATTCTTGTTGATTCTGGTCAGGATATACCTGTATATACAAAAGTAGTGTTGGGGATAAGTAATTTCCTAGTTAATAATGGTTTTATAATGCTTGCAGTAGTAATTATCGGAGGATTCTTCTTGGTTAGGTTTATAAGAACACCTGCTGGTTCAGCGATATTTGATCAATTCAAACTAAGTATCCCATATTTGAGTAATTTATATAGAAAGCTATACTGGGCTAGACTATCTGACAATATGAATACAATGCTTTCTGCTGGAATACCAATGATTAGATCTATAGAACTAACCGCATCCGTTATAGATAACAGTATATATAAGAAAATTATGGCAGATGCTGTTGAATCAGTTAAAGCGGGAAAAACTGTATCTGAATCTCTATCAGGAAATGGGGAAATACCAGGAATCATGATTCAAATGATGAGAGTTGGGGAGGAATCAGGAGAATTGGGAAATATATTGAAGACACTGGCTCGTTTTTATGCTCGTGAGGTAACCACAGCAGTAGATGCTCTGGTAGATCTTATCGAACCATTGATGATTGTTATGCTCGGTCTCGGTGTAGCAACACTCCTTGCCTCAGTTCTTATCCCTATTTACAACGTTGCGAGTGCACAATAGCTAGATTTTACTTATCCACACGGGGTATTTAACCTATTTTCCTAGGTTTTGCTATAATTAGCGCCATAAGTTTAATTATTAAAGTTTATTATTTAGGTTAATTAATTCGTTATGAAGAAAACATATTTACAAAGAGGATTTACATTGATTGAGTTGCTTGTAGTTATTGCTATAATCGGTGTACTATCTTCCGTAGTGCTAGCTTCTCTTTCAACAGCAAGAAACAAAGGAAAGGCTACAGCTGTTAAGAGTGGTCTAGCTAGTCTAAGAACACAGATGGAAATTAAAGCAAATGGTACCAATTATGGTACAGGAACAGTTGGTGTTGGAGACGATGCTTGTAACCTTGCTGGTACAAATTACACAACAGCAGTAGATGCTGCTGCAGGTGCTATCGTAACAAACATCACTAGTAACCTATCAGCAGCTACAAACCTATACTGTTCAACTGATGCAGCGTCTGCAGCAACAAAGTTTGCAGCAGCAGCACTACTTCCAGATGGAACAGGAGTACAATGTGTAGATACTAGTGGAAACACAAAGTTGTATGGAGGCGTAACTTCAGTCACAACAACACAAATCAACAACGGTGCTTGTATATAGTTATACAGTTAATATCTAAACCAACAAAACTCCGCCCACAAGGCGGGGTTTTGGTTTGACTAAATTGCGACTTCCATCACCTTTAATTCTTTGTCTGAGTATACTGTTTTTCTTATATATTTTTTCATATCCTTATTTAGACTATTTAATTCATTAGTGTTGAGCACTAAGTATTTTACTCCGTAATCGCGAACAGCTTTTTTGAATGTAATTTCATCACGTAATACATTTTTACCGACGAACTCTCTTTCTTTTGAGTGGAGGTAGTAATATTCAAAATTAAGGGTCCATAATTGTTTTACGTTGGTAAATATCGGTACTAGGTTTTCAATGTTTGGTGACACTATTACACTATCAATTGGTAATTCTGATTGAATGAAGTTGAGGACAGGGGCATATTTTTGATTCAATATTGATTGTTGTAGATATAGGCCATATATCTGAGTCTGTACAATCAAACCATTTGTTGTTGTAATGAGTATAACCACAACCAGTATTATATTATTGGTTCTTACGTGCTTTATTGTTACATTCATAACATAACACACAAAAATTATAAAGATTGGGGTAATATAATAATTGTAGAAATGGAAGTATTGCACTACCATGCCCGATATTACATGCTGGTTTACAGCGACGAAGCAACTTGAAATGAGAGTCAAAATAAAGACCTCATTCGAGGTTAGTGTTTTGTTCTTTTTAATCCAAATTGATACTATTGCTAATAGTGTAGCTAAGATGCAAAGACCGTAATATGTGATATGGGGAACATGTGTACGTATTACACCGTAATCAATCATATTACTCTGGAATGGGTGTAAAACTAGTAAAATTGAAGAGGTGATAATGGGTATTCCAATAAAAATTCCCATTACAAAAGAAAGCATAAAGTATATTGTACTTTTTTTATCCTTTTTATAAAAAAAATATAAAATATAAATAACCATAATTGAGGTTATGAATAGGTAGGTATATAAATAAATATAAAACGATACTCCATACAACACACCTAATACTAAAATATTGAATCTCCTTGGGTCTCTGGTGACTGAAAGGAGATAATGTAGATAAGTGAAAAAGAAGATAGAGCTGAAAAGAGGATTTACAATTCTTGAATATAACATATAGTCAAGATAATCTATTTTATCTAAAGTAATGATTGAAAGTATATTGGGTAGGTAGATTAAATCACGTACATTTATTAAGTTATTGCCTAATAGTATCAATAGCATTCCTGTTGATGACACACTCTTTTTTTGAGTTAGTCTATAAATTAATGAGTATATTAGAAGTGAAAGTATGACTGGTAATAAAAAATCATAAGTATACTTAAGTTGTGTAATTGATAAGCCGGTAAAAGTTTTCGGTATGGCAAGAAATATCGTCGAAATTGAAGTGTCAAAAAAGGGTAAATCCTTCTGCTCCATTTCAGAAAAAGGATTACATTTGAGCCAGCATCCTCTAGATGCGGCATTTATGCGTGACAGATAAAAATCATCAGAATCAGAATACATCATCGGTATGCCACGGTAATTAGTATTATATACGAATAGTGTGTTTGGTAATGACAATACCAATCCTATAATTATCGCTAATATTATAGCCAAATAATGACTTTCAATTACTTTTATTAACTTCCCAATCATTTCTTAAAGATTATTTTGTTTAAGTAAAATCCCACTACTTCTTTCCCGGCTCTGAAAATTACATGAAATTTTGCTCCCGTGGGGTTCCCGTGTATTCTTGCAAAATGCTTTACTGGCAATTCTTTAATTTTACAACCCTGTGATTTCATATTAAACATTAATTCTGGACTTATCATTGCACCACTGGAGATTAGTTTAATGTTCTTCAATTTACTAGCCTTAAAAAGTTTAAAAGCACAATCAATATCTTTATAATTAAGACCAAAAAGTAATTTGTTTATCTTGTTCCAAATCCAAGCATTTATTAATCTAATAATCGGATCATTCCTTTTGTATCTGTATCCTACAACCGCATCATATTCAGGAATAAATTTAATAAATTCGCACAATTCATTTGCATCGAATTGCAGATCAGAGTCAGTGATAAAAATGTAATCATACATAGTACTTCTAATACCACTTTTTAGCGCTTCTCCGTAGCCAAGATTATTTTTATGATTGACTATCACTAGGTTTTTAGAGTCGATACTGTTTAATATCGAACTAGTTCTATCAGTTGATCCATCATTCACAACAATTATTTCAAATTTATCACATATTGATCTAGAGACGTCGATTAATGTTTTTACCGACCGATCTATGTTTTCGGCTTCGTTATATGCTGGTAATACTATAGATAATGAATATTTCATTTTTTTGTACATACAAGGTAGCAGGATACTCCAAAGGGGAATGATATAGCAGGAAGGAAAGCTAACTCTGATTTGAAGATGTTATACATAATGTAATTGGTTAGTGAATTCCCTAGATTATTCTCCGATTTGATATCTATCCGAAATACTCTAACAAGTAGACGAAATATTGCTATTGGTAAAAACAAGAGAAAATTGAAGTATGATGAATCTAATATTATTAAACTCTGATTAACAACTAAAGTTCTAATTTCTTTCAATGTATACCTTCTAAAATGTTCGCTAACTACATCAGTGATTCCCCAAAGAAACATAAAGCAGGGAACAAATACAATTATTTTCCCATTCGGCTTCAGTATCCTTCTGGCTTCTTGCAGAACTCTGCTATCGTTTTTTGTATGTTCGAGTACATCGAGTAGTAGTACCATATCGAATGAATCGTCAGAGTATTCTAGGTTTTCTATGTCACTAACTTTTACGTTATTTAACCCCTTGTTCTTGCAAAATTCAATTGCATCTTTAGAGATATCAACACCATTAACCATGCCGTATCCCTGAAGCTCCGTCATCAACAGTCCTGTCCCACACCCAAGGTCAATAATTTTCAGGTCGTTTTTGTTCGGGAAGTGCTGACTGACTAGTTTATGAATCAGCTGTCTTCGTACTCTATACCACCAGTGTTTCTGTTCGGTTTCGTTAATAATCTCATGATGAGTCTTTCTCATGGTATAAGTACTTTATCATATTACATAAGCAGCGAATAGGCATAGATTCAGGGTGTTTATAACTACAGATATCGTGTATATACCTTAAATTCACCATATGTTACAATTGCAAATGTATTAGTTAATTAATTTATCGTATCTTATGAATAAAACATATTTACAAAGAGGATTTACATTGATTGAGTTGCTTGTAGTTATTGCTATAATCGGTGTACTATCTTCCGTAGTGCTAGCTTCTCTTTCAACAGCAAGAAACAAAGGAAAGGCTACAGCTGTTAAGAGTGGTCTAGCTAGTCTAAGAACACAGATGGAAATTAAAGCAAATGGTACCAATTATGGTACAGGAACAGTTGGTGTTGGAGACGATGCTTGTAACCTTGCTGGTACAAATTACACAACAGCAGTAGATGCTGCTGCAGGTGCTATCGTAACAAACATCACTAGTAACCTATCAGCAGCTACAAACCTATACTGTTCAACTGATGCAGCGTCTGCAGCAACAAAGTTTGCAGCAGCAGCACTACTTCCAGATGGAACAGGAGTACAATGTGTAGATACTAGTGGAAACACAAAGTTGTATGGAGGCGTAACTTCAGTCACAACAACACAAATCAACAACGGTGCTTGTATATAGTCATACAGTTAATATCTTAACTAACAAAACTCCGCCCACAAGGCGGGGTTTTGGTTTGTATGAAAGCATGCTAAAATATCCCATATAAAGTTCTAAAACTATGAATGAAGAAAGGATTACATATTTCGGTGAAACTGATGCTCGAAATAAGAGAGTAAAATTTGGTATTAAGGCTAAAGATCGTACCAAACATGTATACATAATAGGTAAGACAGGTATGGGAAAGTCTACCGTACTTGAAAATATGGCTGTTCAGGATATTAAAAATGGTGAAGGTATGGCCTTCATTGATCCACACGGTAAGACTGCTGAACTACTACTAGAATATGTTCCAGAGCATAGACAAAAGGATGTAGTATATTTTGCTCCTTTTGATATGGAATACCCAATATCTTTCAATGTGCTTGAAAGTGTTGATCCTGATAAACGACACTTGGTTGTATCTGGACTAATGAGTACGTTTAAGAAGATATGGCAGGATGCATGGTCAGCCCGAATGGAATATATCCTGACAAATACACTACTCGCACTTCTTGAATACCCAGATGCAACTCTTCTAGGTGTAAACCGAATGCTGTCTGATAAGGAGTATAGAAAGCTGGTGGTGTCATATGTTACAGATGCATCGGTAAAAGCTTTCTGGACTCAAGAATTTGCAAACTATACCGAAAGAATGGCAGCTGAGGCTGTACCAGCAATACAAAACAAAATTGGTCAGTTCACAGCTAATGCTTTGATTAGAAATATGATAGGGCAACCTAAATCATCATTTGATATTCGTACAATGATGGATCAGGGTAAATTGTTCATAATCAACCTATCAAAAGGAAGAATTGGTGAATCAAATGCAAACCTTCTAGGAGGTATGATAATTACAAAGATATATCTAGCTGCACTTTCTCGTGCTGATGTTCCAGATACCGTACTTAAAAAACTCCCCAATTTCTATCTCTTCGTAGACGAGTTCCAATCTTTTGCCAATGAATCTTTTGCTGACATTCTCTCTGAGGCCAGAAAATACAAACTAAACCTTACAATGGCGCATCAGTATATCGAACAGATGGAGGAGGAGGTAAGAGCAGCAGTTTTTGGTAACGTTGGTACAATGATTGTATTTAGAGTTGGTGCGTTTGATGCAGAGGTT
>CAYNAH010000005.1:0-1745 GCA_964395365.1 uncultured Candidatus Saccharibacteria bacterium
AAAACGAAGATGAGAAGAGAAAGAGTGAAAGAGAGCTGGTAAAAAGATTCAACTCAACTACCGAGTCTAGATCTAAATTAAAATCATTCTTCATAGTAGGGGACAAGGTGGTTGATTTCATTGAACAGGTGGAGAAAATCGGTGACTATTCAAAAACAGATTTAGAGCTGTCATCGATATCTAATTCATCCGGAATGGTAAAGGCTAAGATTAGTGCTAAGGGTAGTTGGTCTGGAGTGATGACGGCACTTAGTCTGTTAGAGAACCTACCATTGAGTGCGAATCTAAAGAATATAAGACTTGATGTTTCTGGTGACCAAGCAAAAGGACAACATGTTTGGAACTTAGGACTAGAAATTGAAGTTTTAGCGATACAATAATACATATGCCAAATCTTTTTAAGAAAAAATTCATGAAGGTACCAAATACATCATTTTCAGTGATGTTCAGGGAAATAGGGAGAAATGCTTTTGTAGATTGGTTAATAATACTAATTGTTAATATTATCTTGATCATTGCAGTAATACTCTTCGGCTTCTACCTATATTGGCAAATATCGACAGGTAACTATACAACTTCAGAAACAGTGAGTGGTACGAATAACAAGATTTTTAATGAAAAAGATCTTGATACCATAATTAACCGCTTTAAAGGTAAACAGGATAATAGCATTCAAGCAAAGTCAGGGTATAGAGGAGTATCGGATCCCTCTTTGTAATTTTCACTTTTTCTGCTATATTCTTCTATAGACATGTGCTTGGGTTAGAGTGATATGATACAATCCTTGTATGCCTTATAAAAACAAGGAGGATTTATATAAAGCACAAAAGAGACATCGTATAAAAGTAAGGTCGCAGCTACTCGACTTTCTGCGTAATAAAAAGTGTATAGATTGTGGAGAGGCTGACCCAATAGTTCTGGACTTTGATCATAGAAATCAATCTACCAAATTTAAGACAATCAATAAAATGTTATCAGGACATTATTCTTGGGTGTCTATAATGGGTGAGATTAAGAAATGTGATATACGCTGTGCTAATTGTCATAGGAGAAAGACTTACAAGCAATTAAAAGGTTTTGGTAAGACAATGCCCCTGTAGTTAAATGGATATAACTACGGACTTCTAAGCCGTTATTGTTGGTTCGATTCCAACCGGGGGCACAATGTGGATAATACCGTTCTTAGCGAGTAGTAAAATAGGGTATAATTAAGGAAGGAATTTATTAATAATTAATTTATAAAAAAATGAAAGCACTACATGTAATTGCATTTATTTTGGTTATCGTTGGGGGTTTGAATTGGCTACTAGTTGGTTTGTTCGATCTTAACGTCGTAACATATCTAGGAACTCTAGTTGAGAGGATCGTATACATTCTAGTAGGTCTATCAGCAATATACCTTGTTATCACACACAAGAAGTCTTGCACAAACTGTGTAGCTTCAAGTAACCCGACAATGTAATTGATTGGGGAGTAATTAAAACAAAAACCACCATATGGTGGTTTTTGTTTTATACTTTCAGTGCGAGTTCCTTTATTTTTTCTATCCATCCTAATATTGTTAAAAGTAGCTTGGTATTATTTATTGATAGATCAAAAGTTCCGTAGGGGAGAGTCTTTCTTTTTTTAAGACTCGATGAACTTTGTTTGGTATATGTCTTATAAAACTGAGTAGTGGGTATTTTAGTTATGTTAGACCAGTATGTTTCAATATCTGATATACTAGCTTTTTCAAAGGTGTGTAT
>CAYNAH010000005.1:1755-24590 GCA_964395365.1 uncultured Candidatus Saccharibacteria bacterium
AAATTTATCTTCAGGGACATTACATATTTCTCTAAAGAATCTCATCATTATTTTAATTACTTCAGGATCACTGTTGGCCACAGATACTGTACCTTTATTCGTTTTTAAACCCTCTCCTAGATAGAGAATTATACCTATAAGCTTGAGTTCTTTGGTTGATATAGCACTATAATCTTTCTTAGCTGCTTCGATGATTAATCTCTTTTTGCTATATTCGTTTTTTAATCTACTCATCCTTCTTTTTTCAACTGACTCCATACTCCTTCCATTAGCTGAAATCATATCCATTTGCTTTTTAGTTAGTGTGATATCACGGACCCAAATACTTACACTGCCTTTTGCAAAACCAGTATCTCGAACAATCTGATTGATCGAGTATCCTCTTTTTCTTAGTATTCGAGATTTTTCTCTTTCTTCAATTTTCATATGTAGAGTATACCATATACAACATATTAAATAAGGGTTCTATAATTTGTGACTTGAGTTTGTGTTTATATTAGTGTATAAATTAGCTAATGCGCGATTAGCTCAGTTGGTAGAGCAACCCGTTTACACCGGGTAGGTCGCAAGTTCGAGTCTTGCATCGCGCACAATTCAGACTAAGTTTTTATGGATATTCCAATCATATACGAAGACAAAGACAATGTTGCTGTTAATAAGCCAGCAGGTATTGTTGTACACCCAGATGGACGCTCAAAAGGGCCATTTTTAACTGATTGGATACTAGAGAAATATCCTAAGACTAAAAAGGTTGGTGAGCCTCTTGAAACTAAAGAATACGGTGTTATCGATAGACCAGGTATTATCCACAGACTAGATCGTGATACTACGGGTGTGATTTTAATTGCAAAAACAAAAGCCGGACATGAATGTCTAAAGACACAGTTTCAGGACAGGACTCTTACAAAGAAATATCTAACTTTCGTATATGGTGAGATAAAGGATAGATTTGGAATAATAAAAAGACCAATTGGTAGAAGCCCAAATGACTTTAGAAGATGGTCAGCTACTCGTGGTGCAAGAGGAGAGCTACGTGATGCTGAGACTTGGTATACACTCCTATCATATAGAGCAGGGTATTCTTTCCTTGAGGTGGAACCAAAGACAGGTAGAACTCATCAGATTAGAGTTCATTTCAAAGCATTAAATCATCCTGTGGTTTGTGACGGTTTATATGCACCAGAAAAGATCATAGAAAAGCCTAATGCACTAGGTTTTAATAGAAATGCACTACATGCATATTCAATTGAGTTTACTAACTGTGCTGGCAAGAAGGTCATGGTTAAAGCCCCAATACCAGAGGATTTTGTTAATGCTATAGAGGAGTTAGGTATACAAGAGGTTGCGAAAAAGGAGGGTCTGTGTTAGATTTGTTCTTACTTATACAAGAATATATGGCATCAAATACTAACATTATTTCAGCAGTAAACATCGAAGAGCGAAAGAAGCTCGATATTCGACCTGGTGATACAGTAAAAGTTTGGCAGAAGATCCAGGAAAAGGGTAAGACTCGTCTACAGGCTTTTGAGGGTCTTGTACTAGCTCGTAAGCATGGTACAGAGGCAGGTGCTACATTTACTGTTAGAAAGGTTATAGACTCTGTAGGTGTTGAGAAGATATTCCCACTATATACTCCTATGATTGATAAGATTGACCTACTAAGACGATCAAAGGTTAGACGAGCAAAACTATACTTCGTAAGAGAGAAAGCGGCAAAGGAAATCCGAAGACAGATGAGAAGAATGCTCGCTATCGACAAAGATCAGAATACAGATACAAAGCATAACGCAGCAGCTCAAGCAGCAGAGAAGAAAGAAGAGGTAACAGCATAAGTAAAAGAAAGACTCGAGAAATCGAGTTTTTCTTTTATTGAAAATATTAACTTAATTAGATATAGTTCATATATGCCCAGGTGGCGAAACTGGCTAGACGCACTACCTTGAGGTGGTAGCGCCCTCACGGGTATGGAGGTTCGAATCCTCTCCTGGGCACATTATTAAATAAATAAAAATATGGACCTTTCAAATAAAAAATGTATACCATGTGAAGTTGGTGGAACACCAATGGATGCTAAAGCTATAGCTATCTTCTCTAAAGATCTCGTAAATTGGAAAGTGATAGAAGAGAAGAAGATATCAAGGAATTTTAAATTCAAAGATTTCAAAGAATCAATGAGGTTTGTTAACGAAGTAGCAGATATTGCAGAAGGTGAGGGGCATCATCCTGATATACATATATACTACAATAAAGTTGATATTGAGCTCATAACTCATGAAGTTGGTGGTCTAACAGAGAATGATTTTATCGTTGCAGCAAAGATTGATAGGATAACTATTTAATCTTCTTACCATAAACTCCTTTTAATAGATCTATATCCTTTTTAGATTTAACTAATAGGTCAATATTCTTGCTTTTCATAGATGCTAGAACCTTGCTTCCAAGTGAATCTTTCACTGTCTTGTCATAAAAGTTTCTAAAGGCCTCAAAGTCTTTTATAAAACAATTACCTCCAGCACCTCTACCACTTTTATGTATTGGTGATGCATATCTATTAGGTATAAGTGGATCAGCTTTGAGAATCGGCTCAATTTCACTCCAATTGGCACCAACTTTTTGAGCAGCATCATATATTAAATTAAAGAAAATGATTTGTGTGTAACCACTACAATTATGAGCATACTTAATTAGTTCAGCTTCTTCATAAGATATAGTTTTGCTGTGTGGAGCTTTAGGTAGTACAGAGTGAACTAATTTAGCTGCACTCTTATGTTGATTTGATTTAGTATCAATACCAACAATATTCATAAAAGGTTCTTTAGCGTCTTTTGCCGCAGTCGCTTCACTTAGAAATTCTGGTGAATGTAAAACAATTCTATCAGGATATTTTTTCTGTATACGTCTCGCCACACCAGGTAGTATGGTGGATTTAATTACAGCAATAGATTTTGGAGATACGAGTGATACAACCTTTTCGATTATGCTTGAATCATATCCCTTAGGGGTAGTAGGGGTAGGAACAGCTATAAAAACTATCTTACATGAACCAATCTTCTCCCTATTCATCTCATACTGAGGTTCTTTAGAATACCTAACAACATCATAACCTCTGTTTTCAAAGTCATCCGCATAGTGTTTTCCGATCCAGCCTTGTCCGATAAAACCGATTTTCATATTCACATATTATAACACTAGATATGATATTACTTCTACCAGAAAATGGACAGAAGAAATGGATTGGAAGATCCTCTCCCGGAGGTTTTAACAGGCATACCAGATCTAGCATAAATGGCTATTGTCATACTGGAAATGAACGGATTAGAGGTAGTCAAGATGACAAGAGCCCAGAGGGGTTTAAGAATGTTATAATTATAACATTCTTAAATTTAGAAAGTATCATGAAATAGAAGAAGCAAAAAAGCTGGTGTAGCTAATTTTATACTAAAGGAGGTTGTATAAAATATAAAGACTCTACTCATGCAAAAGGAAAAGATCTAAAGGGCATTAATCTAGAGATTTTAGTGCTTACATATAGACACCCATCATGCTAGAATTAATCAAATGAAGGATGTAAAATGTTACTTATGCAAAAAGATTTTTAAGAGAAAGATATCCCAGATCAAACTTGCTAAGCGACATTTCTGTTCAATTAATTGTCAAAATCTATCTAGAAGAAAGGGCAAGATAATTTCTTGCTCAGTATGTTCAAGGAGGGTTTATAAAAAGAACAAAGATCTAATTAAATTAGCCAATAAGTACAGTTTCTGCAGTATTAAATGTAGTAATATACTAATGAATTCTCTAAGAAAAAGAGAAAAGCATCCTAACTGGATAAATGGCAAGACAGTTTATAGAAATATTCTAAGTAATTCTAAGGTTGAAAGAGTCTGTCGATTATGTAAAGAACAGGATAAGCGTATACTTATGGCTCATCATATTGACCATAATAGAGACAATAATAAAATAAATAACCTGTCGTGGCTTTGTTACAATTGTCATTTCTTAGTCCACCACTATAGTAGTGAATATGAGAGATTGAATAATATAGTCGGATATGGTAATTAAAAAATGCAAAATTTGTAGTAATGAATTTTATGTTAAGCCTGCACATTTAAAAAAAGGTTGGGGAATATATTGTTCAATTAAGTGCAAGGGTCTCGGATCACAAAATAGAAAACTGCTAAATTGCTTCGTCTGCGGTGAACTTACCAGTAAGACACTTTCACAAATTAAACATTCAGTGAGCGGTAAGTATTTTTGTAGTAAGACATGCCAGTCTATATGGAGAAACGTAGAATATAGCGGTGATAGACATTCTGGTTGGAGGGGAGGAATGACTACATATAGAAAGATCCTTTTAAAGAGTAATGTTAAGGCAATATGTAATATGTGTATGAAGACAGATTTCAGAGTATTAGTTGTCCATCACATTGATCATGATCATTCAAATATGAAAAAAGAGAATTTGGTGTGGTTGTGTCACAATTGCCATTATCTAGTACATCATGATAAGCTAGAAAAGCAAAGGTTTGAAGATGTAGTAAAACCAAAGTAATACATGGTGGCTATGGTGTAATAGCAGCACAGGAGCTTGTGGAGCTCTTAGCCTCGGAGCATAACCGAGTAGTCACCCCTATAATATTTAAAATATGATCCAAGATATGCTCAGGGCAGATTCAGATGTCTATACTAAAAGGTCAGATGCGTATGAGATCTTTAGTCAAGCAGAAGATCCATCTAAGCAGATTGTTCATTTCATGCTACCAAAGGTGGATGGAAAAATCGTCTTAGATTTTGGCTGTGGTACTGGTAAATTCATTTCAGATCTATCATTAAAGGCAAAGAAATATATAGGTACTGATGTAAACGAAACTCAATTGCAAATTGCTCGAAAAAAGAGTTTACGCCTTAGTAATGTAGAGATATTAAAAACAAAGGAATCTCAACTTCAAATCCCAGACCAATCAGTTGAAGTGATATTTTCATCGTGGGTGATCGGTTCCATACAGGATTTAAAAGTACGTTATGATGTGCTAAATGAGTTTAAAAGAGTTCTTAAACCTGGAGGGAGTATATATCTCCTCGAAAATGATGTGGGAGGGGAGTACAAGGAATTAACAGGAGGCAGTGAAGCTAATAAAAGGACGGTATCAAAGCTTAAATGGCTTAGTGACCATGGATATTCCGAGGAGGTTAAAATAGATACTGAAATTGAATTCAAGAATCACGAAGAGGCGGTAAGTGTTTTTGCACAGGTTTGGAACAAGGAAGCTGCTGACAAGATAAAGGGGAAGAGTATTCAGGTTAATCTTGTAATTTATAGTTTTCATAAATAGGTATTAGATCGTTAAGTAAAAAACCTAAAATCATCGATTTGACTTGCAGTAACTAATATTGTATCGTTGACTAGGTTTTGAAACAATCAGCGAAGAATACCGGTGAAAACAATCACAATCTCAAACGTTACTCTTATCGTCGTCGGTCTCATCACAATGTCGATCGGTTTCTACAGAGTCGCACCGATCAAGGTTGATCGCGCGTTCATGTGGCAAAACGGTCCACTTGTGCTCATGCTTCTTGCTGGGAGTCTACTTCTGTCAAAGAACTTCAGTACCAGTCTCGTAAGGGATTGGGTTGGTGGCACAGCGATCCTGGGAGGAAGGTTCCTTCCTCTTATGATCCTTCTGAGTTTGGTGATGGCATTGGGCTCAATTATGACACGTATGTACGGATCCGAAATCGAAGGATTCCTAAATCGTCATCACATCCTAACACCACTCGTAGCATCATGGTTCACACCTACACCGAGTAGTGTGATTCCAATCATAGAGAGTGTATGGAGCAACAAAATTTCGCAGCCGTATCTCCTATACTTCCTACAAGCGGCTTCTCTAATGAGCTTCCCCCTATTTATGCTTCGGCAACTTGGGATGAGGAACCCAGAGATATTCATCAAGATGTATCTCATTGGCTGCATAATATGCGGTATTACATTTCCACTTACGCCACTTATTGGAAAGGTGGTTCAGTGGATCTACTCAGTAGGTGAGAGGTTTGGGTTGGTCTAACCCAAACTCTGCCAGACAAGCGAACAAAGCTGCCACTCTCAAGGTGGCGGTTTTCTTTTACATTAAACAAAATTGACTTTTTCATAAAATAATATAAGTTGAGGTCTGGGTAAACCAAGCACAATCAACTCATATCGACGTGAAGACAATCGCAATCATCATTCTGCTCGTTCTCGCAATCATACCTGTCGCAATCCTCGTTATCAGGCAACACAGCAGAAAAAGGCAGATACAACCACTGAGATTCGACAACCTGGAGGACGTTCAGAAGCTGTCTGGCGGTACCGCCAGATTCACATTCCAAGGTATTGAATACTCAGGAATTATACAGGAGGTGGAATATATCCCTGTAGCAGCAGGCGCGGTAAAAGTTACGCTGTTATCGCTACAACCAACATCATCTGGGCCTGCTGTACCAGATATCCCACTAAAATTCATTTTCTCTCTATTTATGGCAGAAGCCATTTCAACAGAGCGAGAACTCAAGATCCGTTCACTCGTTCCTCCTGATGATTTTGGGCCAGTGATTTTTCTGACCATTAAGGAGTGATTCACACATCATATAGTTCTAATTTCAAGTCCCCGGCTCACACCGGGGATCGTTTTTTACCAGGAAACCCCGTACGCAGTTGCATACAACGAAGTGCGGGGATGAGGTTATACTGCTATCATTTTCAATAATTATTTTATGGACATGATTTCTAGAATAAAATCCCTAGGATTACCAATCGGCAAGTATAAGGATAAGAGGGTGCTGCAATTAGCCTGCAAACTTTGTTGCATTTAGAATGCAAATTCACGAATAGTGATTTGACCTCATAACATTCTTATGTTATTTTAATCTTGGACTAACTAAGGCTTGCGTTTGCCAACGTCTGGTATTCGCAATATGTTCCGCCTTGGGTCTTGTATGAAAGGAGTGTCATTATGACACGTCAGTATACGCCCGAACAGGGCACTGTCAAGTTGTGCGGCGTCCAGGGCTGTTGCCCCTCGGTCGACTTCACGAATCCAGAAAAGGTCATCCTCTCAGATGACTTCGGTGGTAAGGTCCAATTGACTCGTCGGGAGTGGGCCGAGCTCAAGTCTCGGTTTGCTCCAGAGCCCGATCAGAACGGTTAATTTGCCGGCACCATACATGTTGCCGACAGAAAAACCAGCTCCTAGTCGCATAGCGTGACTAGGAGCTATCGCTTTACGCAACGTAACTAACATAAAAGGAGCTATTATGTGGTCACAATACTTACGTACAAGAGAGCGTTGTGGAATTGTGGCGATATTCCACGAACTACATCCAAACCCCGTCTTCTGCTCCTCGGAGCAATGGAAGAAGGTTGTTGCTGGGATCACTGATGGAGCTGAAGTGCTTATCGATGATTTATGGCAACGCAAACTCATCGTCGATTCGTTGGAAGATGATGTCGGTGAGTTCCAGGTAGCTTCGTCAGCTCTTGAGCGAAAGCTTAATCAGCCGACAATTCTCTATTTGATGACAGCCCAAGGTTGTAACTTCAAATGCGCATATTGTCCTGTTCCGGAAATCGCAATAAGGTACGGAGAGTCAGTTCTGTCTAACGAAGATGCCTCTGCGGGCATCGATCTGTGGCAGGAGCATTTGGAGGACGTGTATGACCCGAGTCTCGAGTACTTTGTCATCTTCTACGGCGGCGAACCACTTCTCAACAAAGAGGTGATCAGGCATTCGCTTGAGTATCTCAAGTTGAAGAAGGATACCGGGGAACTGCCGGAGAAAACAAACTTCATGATCGCCACAAATGGCGCTCTGGTTGATGATGAAACTGTCGCCTTGTGCAAGAAGTATGGGGTGATGGTGGCGGTGGGACTTGATGGTCCCAAGGCATCCAACGATGCTATGAAAGTTGATAGCAATGGCAACAGCACGTTCGATCGTATTGTTGCGGCTATAAGACTGCTCGTCAAAGGTGGCGTGCGAACATTCGCCTCAACGAGCATCACGCCTCACAATATCAGCGAGATCGTGGACTACGCGGACTTTTTCAAGGAACTTGGTGTCGAGAAATTCGGCTTCAACTTTCTGAAGGGTCGGTTGCTTCTCGAGGTCGTCGGTAAAGACAACCTTCAGGGTTATTACCGGCAGGCTTCGCAAAGCGTCATCGAGCAAGCTCGAAGGCACGGCAGCTCTGGATTCGAATACCAGATGGAGAAAAAGCAGATTGCGTTTGATCAGCAGGATTTCTTTCCGGTTGACTGCACCTGCTACGGGAATCAACTGGTTATCCAACCGGACGGTCAGATTTCCAACTGTCCATTCTATAAAGCATGGCTCGGTCATGTGAGAGAAGTAGGTAAGGAGTTCCGAATCTGGAATCAGTCGGTTGTCATTCAATGGCGCAAGAGACTCCCACTCTACCATTCTGGTGAGGCGAAAGCGATGTGCGGAGGCGGTTGTGCCTGGAGCTCGAGTGAGCTCAAGGGAAGCCCGCTGGCCGTTGATGATTCAAGTCTAATCTTTTCTGAGGAGGTACTCAATGAACTCATCTGGTCACGATACGACCAAGCAGAGTCTCAGAAAGCCTAAACTTGGGATTATTGGTGGTTCGGGCATGTGTTCATTCTCGGACCTTAAGATAATCTCAAGGGTAAGGCCTGAGACAAAGTATGGTTTTCCGTCAGACGAAATCGCGATCTGCGAGCATGGAGGACAACTCGTTGCTTTCTTGCCGAGACACGGCTCGAAGCATACACTGGCACCTCACAAGGTGCCGTACAAGGCAAACCTTGCAGCCCTGAAGGAGATCGGTGTCGAATATGTCATAGGAACCTGCATTGTTGGGAGTATCAAAAAAGAGATCGCTCCTGGCAGTCTGGTAATCCCTGACCAGTTCGTCAATCTCACGTGGGGTCGTGACGACTACTCAGAAGCAGATGGAGGTTCATTTATCCATCTGCCAATGGGAGAGCCGTACTGCGGTCACCTTCGCAAGAAAATCATAGAACAAGCCGTTGCCACCCAAACAGCAATGATTCCGCAAGGAACAGTTGCTGTGATACAAGGTCCGCGATTCTCAACTGCCGCAGAAAGTCGATGGCTTTCCGCGAACGGATGGGATATCGTCAACATGACACAGTATCCGGAGTGTTACTTCGCACGCGAACTCGGACTCTGTTATGCGGCAATTGCTGCGGTTACAGATTACGATGTCGGTCTTCAAGAAAGTCTTGTCATTGATCCGCGTCAGATGGGCAAAGTCCTCGAGATTTTCAAGGGCAATATCCAAAAGACAAAGAGTTTCCTGCTTGCATTCATACGGCAGCAGGCACACGGACTTTCGTGCGGATGTGCATCGACTGTTCTCAAAGCCTACTATGAAGAAGGTATGTAAAAATCACCCCACCGGAGTTTCTTCGGTGGGGTTTTCTTTTAAAACAGAAAATTAAATTTATTGTCAACATTACTTTTTTATGTTATTCTTTTTTTGGGCAAATGTTCGCTAAAAGTGATAAAATTACCAAGAAAGGAAGCATTTATGTTACAAGCAAAACACATTCAAAAAAGCTACGGCACTCTGACTGTGCTTGCTGATGTCTCCTTCTCCTTGGCAAAAGGGCAGAAGGCGGCATTAGTCGGCGACAATGGGACTGGTAAGACAACCATTCTCAAGATCATTGCTGGACTGACGGAGCCTGATGCTGGCGAGATCGAACTCGCTAAGAATACGTGTATCGGATATCTCCCGCAGGATACAAGTCTCGCAGGCGACGAAACGATCAATGCGTATTTGAGGCGGATTGCAGGCATTGATGCCCTTGAGCAAAAACTCGAGGGACTTGCCTCTCATCTGGAGGACAAAGCGAAGTCTGATGAGTATGGGGACGCACACGAGCAATACGAGCGTCTTGACGGTTACACCTTTGAGTATCGCATCAAGGTGATGCTTGCTGGCTTTGGTCTTGAACATATTGGCATCGATTATCGTCTGTCCGATTTAAGTAGCGGACAGAAAAGCAAAGTGGTACTGGCGGGGATTCTCCTCAAAGGTGTCGACCTATTGCTTCTCGATGAACCGACGAATAATCTAGACCTACCGGCACTCATCTGGCTTGAGGATTTCCTTAGGAAGTCCGATGTCGCTTGCATTGTCATTTCTCATGATCGCCGGTTTCTTGATCGGGTTGTGAGGAAAATTTTCGAGCTTGACCGAAATACACGCGTACTCAACATCTCAGGAGGCACATACAGTGACTATCTGGCGATGGTGGCGAAACGCATTGCTCGGCAGAAGGAAGAATATCGACTCCAACAGGAGGAGATTGTACGCCTTTCTGAACGAGCACGAGAGCAGCGAGTTGCTTCCGCCAGAGGATCAAACTGGCGGGGAAGCGACAATGATAAATTCCTGCGAGGTTTTAAGCGAGATCGTGCCGGAGGATCTGGACGAAAAGCGAAAACAATTGAAAAACGGATTGATCAGATGGAGAAGGTTGAAAAACCCATTGAACGCGATCCGTTTGAGATTCAGCTCAAGGCCGAAATTGGTTCCGGTACGCTTGATATCCGTCTCATCGATGTAGTAGCAGGATATCCAGACGGCTTCAGTATCGGCCCACTGTCATTCGAGGCACGGTATGGTAGCAGAATCGGCATTATGGGCTTAAATGGCACAGGAAAATCAACGCTACTCAAAACCATTACCGGCCAACTGGCGGCGCGTGGTGGTACGATCGAGATCGGTTCCAGTGTCAAAATCGGAAACATGATGCAGGAGCATGAAAGCCTTCCTCGTGTCCAAACACTTCTTGAGTTTTTCAAGGAGCGTGCAGGGCTCAAGGACGACGGGATTTACAATCAGCTTGTAAAGTTCGGTTTTGATCAAAGTCAAGCCAAACAGCCAATCAGTACCTTAAGTCCTGGTGGTCGTGCTCGTTTGCTTCTGGCCCTGTTCTCTGTCCAGTCAGTCAACGTACTCGTCCTTGATGAGCCCACCAATCACCTCGACCTTGAGGCACTTGAAGCTTTAGAAGAAACGATTGAAGTTTATCGAGGGACAATATTGCTCGTATCCCACGACCGATATTTCCTTGAGAAAGCACGACTAGACTCTACATACATCTTGTCGGATGGGGTTCTCAACAGAATTCCGGATTACAAGACTTATGTAGCACAGGCCGAGCAGCGAGCTTCACAGCTCTTAAAGTCACTGTAGTTCATGGACCCGGGAGAGCGAAAGCTTTTTCCGGGTTCTTTTTATAAAAAATTATGAATCAACACAAAATCCATTTTATATCAGGCGTTTCGGGTGTAGGTAAAACATCTACACTTGAACAGCTTAAAAAAATACTACCTCAAGGTACATTTGATGTACGTGATTTCGACGAACGAGGGGTGCCAGATGGTGGTGGTCCGGAGTGGCATGACAATGAGACACGATATTGGCTCGATGTGGCTGCAGTAAACGCAAAGAACGGTAAAAGCACTGTAATTTCTGGTTTTATCAACCCTGAACAATTCAAGAATATTCATAAACAAGATAAGGATATTCCTACGCAGATAATTTTACTTGATATATCTCCAGAAATCCTCGAAAAGCGCTTGTATGGCAGACATGTGACACCAGATAGTATACAGGGAATCGAAAGGGCTGCAGGCGTTTCTCTTGATGAATTTGTCGAACAGTGTGCCTCATTTGCACCAAAACTACATATGATTTTTGAGCAGAATAATTTACCGATTGTGGATACAGACCACAAAACACCAGAAGATGTGGCTAAGGAAGTCATCAAATATATATTATAAGTAGTGATTCAAACATCAAATACCCATTTTAACTGCTATGCATTATTTCCATCTCCTCAACCCATTTGGTGTATAATACTCATATGGATCAAAACATGACACCAAAACAAATTAAAATAGTGTGGTTTCTATTAAGATTCGGAGTAGCTTTTGTATTTCTATACGCTTCAATATCCGCTTTCATTAATCCAATACCATGGCTCGCATATTTTCCAGATTTTATGAGAGAGTGGAAGATTGATGATATTCTTCTCATAACCTGGGGAGGGGCAGAGTTAATCATCGGACTATGGATACTATCTGGCAAAAAGATTTTTCTACCTAGTATTGCCGCAGCAGGATTAATGTTTGGAATATTCATTACTGATTTCCATACTATGAATATCATTTTTAGAAATGTATGTATTCTATGTACTTCAATTAGTTTGGCTATAATCTCAAACCCGCATTATGATTTCCATCTAAGACACGGAAAAGATGAGGCAGAAGAAACACATACTGAGATAGTTGTATATAACGGTAAGCAGGGATAAATGAAAAGAATCGCTATTATATTTACAATCTCTTTCATACTCAATTTAATATGGGAGAACATTCACTCTCTACTATACTCTCACTATATGGGAGGGGAGATAACCGAATTCATATTGCTGCGAGCCACTCTAGGTGATGCAGTAATGATATCCATATTCTCTCTACCTTTCATATTTCTTCCTACATTTAAAAATAACTATTGGATAATGATAGCAATAGGGATAGTTGTTGCCGTGAGTATAGAATGGGCGGCTATATCAGTTGGAAGATGGTCATACAATGAATTAATGCCGATAATTCCAGTACTCAATGTAGGTCTAACCCCAACAATACAACTAGGAATACTCGGATATCTTTCTTTGAGAATTCAAGATATTATATATAAATGGATCTATACTTAATACTTCTCTCGGTTCTGGAAGGAATAACTGAATTTTTACCAGTATCTTCTACTGCGCATTTAATATTGCTTTCAAAGTTTCTAAATGTCGATACAACAGATTCATATATAAAATTCTACCTTCTTTTCATCCAGATGGGAGCTTTGTTTGCTGGAATGATTATCTATCTTAAAAAGATTTTTTCTGACAAAAGAATATTTATTAATCTCTGTGTAAGCTTCATTCCAAGTGCTGTTGTCGGATTCATATTCTACAAACTCTTCAAGCAACTATTGGAAGGGAATATGATTCTAATCGCAATCACAATGGCTGTAGGTGGACTCATATTCATATATCTTGAAAAGATTTATATAAAAAAATACTCAAAACAAGGTCTTGATAGTTTTGGTAAAGATGAAGTATCAATATTAGATGCATTTGTGATAGGTTTAGCACAAGCAGTAGCTATAATACCTGGAGTTTCAAGATCTGGAGCAACGATAATCGCAGGAATTTTAAGGAAAATTAAGAAATCTACAATTATCGAATACACATTTCTTCTTGCAGTTCCAACGCTCGGTGCGGCAGTAGTCTATGATGCATACAAGACAAGAGATGTACTACTGAAGCTACATTCCTGGGACGATCTTCTAATCGGTTTCGGTGTGTCACTTTTAGTTGCAGTACTTGTAATTCTTTTCCTAAAGAAGCATTTGAATAAGATATCGTTAACAGCTTTTGGATACTATAGAATCTTAATCGCCATATTAATATTGTCATCTATATTTTTAACAAATACTCCAGTTGTAAAGGATGAAGAAATTGTAGAAAAGGTAACGATTGCTCCAAGTCTAATTATCAAGCCATCAATTGTATACCCAGGTGATCCAGTTATGTTGGTTATAAATGCTAGCTCAACACCAGAGGAAGTTAAGTATGATAATAAAAAGATACCAACTTTTGTCTATAAAGATCATGAATCTGCATTCATAGCTATTCCTTTTGAAGAAACTAAAATGGAGCATATGATAAGGTTAACATTAAGTAATGGAATGATAATTAATGAACCATTAACTTTAACTCCACGTGAGCGAATTGAAAAACCATTAGGTATACCAGAAAAGCTTGGTGGTAATACTAAACAAGCTGGGCAGAGTCTTGTAGATAATCTGGCTAAAGAGAATGTGAGTATAAATAATATAAAGACAGAAAATACTAGTTTATGGACTAAAACATTCGTTAAACCACTTGAATCAGTATTCATTACGGATGACTATGGTTACAATCGAGATACTGTTGGATTCTTAATAGCTCATAAAGGAACTGATTTTAGAGCTGCAATTGGTACTCCTGTTATGGCAATGAATGATGGTATTGTCAGAGTTGCAAGACTATATACTGTCTATGGTAACACTGTAATTATAGATCACGGTCTTGGACTGAGTACTCTGTATATGCATATGTCTGAATTAAAGGTAAAGGAGGGAGATATAGTTAAAGCGGGAGATATTATCGGATTAAGTGGTAAGACTGGTTATGCGGATGCTGCACATCTTCATCTAAGTATAAAAATAGGGGGAATATCAATTGATCCAGCAAAATTCATGGCTTTCTTTGATGTGATATAATTATCCGAAATGAGAAAAACAAAGGATAAAAAGAATGCTCATGCTCTAGTACGGGATGTGGTAATGATAGCTATAGGTATTGCTATTGCACTTATACTTTCAAAGATAGGTTTCATAGATAGAATAATTTTCTTCTTCAGAGATTACTATATGATAGCTAGTTTTATAGCTGGTCTCTTTTTCACTTCAGTTTTTACTATTGCTCCAGCATCAGTAACATTAGTCCATATAGCCCAGGATTCACCATCAACAAGTGTGGTTTTGTGGGGAGGTCTAGGTGCTATGGTTGGTGATCTAGTCCTATTCCTCTTTATCAAAGATCGTTTTGCTGAGGATTTAAAAAAGGCAATTGGAGCAAAAACCGCTAGATATTTTCTAAAGTCTTTGCACTTTGGCTTCATGAGATGGCTATCACCGGTAATTGGTGCACTAATCATTGCATCTCCACTACCAGATGAATTCGGTATAACCTTACTAGGTATGTCTAAGGTAAAGACTGTAGTACTTATTCCCATAGCTTTGGCTATGAATATGCTTGGTATATATCTTCTCATTCAATTTTCTCATTTATTATAAAAGTGATATAATGCCGGAATGACAACAAACAGAATACTTAGTTGGGCTGCTTTAATTATTATTATCGGTCTGATTGTGTGGGGGATGATTGCAGCTGCTAATAAGGCAGAAAAGATTAACAATAATGTTGCTCCGGTTGATAAGGTTACAACTGAAGACTGGGTTAGAGGATCTGCATCAACTACCGTTACTATAGTTGAATACAGTGATTTTCAGTGTCCAGCATGTGGACTATATTTCCCAATAGTTGAAGAACTGTTTAGTAAATATGGTACTCATTATCAATTCGTATACCGTCATTTCCCATTATCTCAACATCTAAATGCTATACCAGCAGCTCAAGCTGCAGAAGCGGCTGGTATACAGGGAAAGTTTTGGGAGATGTACGCTATGATTTTTGAAAATCAGAAATCATGGGAGAATCAAAGTGCTCCAAAGCCCATATTTATAGATTACGCTAATAAGCTTGGTCTTGATGTAGATAAATTTACAACAGACTATGAACTACCAGAGATAAAAGCAAAAATAGAGTCACATGTAAAAAGTGGATTAAAGGCTGGAGTTAATAGTACACCAACATTTTATTTAAATGGTAAGAAGATTAATGCACAAAGTTATGAACAATTTAAAACTCTTATTGACGAAGCCACTGCAACTACAACAGCTTCCTAAGTGGATACCTGTATTAATATTAGTACTGTCGTTAGTAGGTTTTGCTGATGCAACATATCTAACGGTAAAACACTATCAGGGTGTTATACCACCTTGCGCAATTTCAGGATGTGAAAATGTTCTTTCTAGTAGCTACTCTGAAATACTCGGAATACCTGTAGCACTATTGGGTTTGATATTCTACCTATTAATCATAATATCGATATTCATATATTACGATGTAAAGAATCCAGCTATAAAAGATATTTGTCTAAAAATTGTCTCAATTCTGTCATTCCTAGGTCTTCTTGCATCACTCGGTTTTATCTCCATAATGCTCTTTGTACTTCATGCAATATGTATATACTGTATGGTCTCTGATGTAATAACTATATTCATAGCTATCTTTGCATTCCATTTAATGTATCTAGGTACAAAGACTAATCAAAATATATTATGAATGAAAAAGACTATGAGCTTCTAGATTCTGGGGAAGGAGAAAAGCTTGAAAGGTTTGGTAGTTTTGTTTTGTCTCGTCCAGATCCACAAGCTCTATGGCGCAAACATTTAAATGAAAAAGATTGGAAAAATGCTCACGCAAGTTTCTCTAGATCAGAAGTTTCAGCAGAATGGACATACAAAAAGGAGAAACTGGATAAGTGGTCAATCAATTTTGGTGGTTTAAAACTTTGGATTAAGCCAACTGCATTTAAACATACAGGACTTTTCCCTGAACAGTATGTGAACTGGGATTGGATGCGGAATATACTTAAGGACAATGCTGGTGCAGATGTTCTTAATCTCTTTGGATATACTGGTGGAGCATCTCTTGCATGTGCACAAGCTGGGGCTAAGGTTGTCCATGTTGATGGATCAAAGTCTGCAATAACTTGGGCTAGAGAAAATGCTGAGCTATCTGGTCTGTCAGACAAACCAATACGATGGATTCTAGAAGATGCACGTGTTTTTGTTGGAAGAGAGATTAAGAGAGGGAACAAGTATGATGGAATAATAATGGATCCACCAGCTTTTGGTCACGGAGCAAATAAAGAAGTATGGAAGATTGAAGAGGACTTCCTTCCTTTGGTTGAGGATTGTATAAAACTTTTAAAAGATAAACCGCTATTCTTTTTAATAAATGGATATTCAGCAGGACATTCAGCTATAGCGTATAGGAATGTGTTAAATATTCTAACTGAAAAATTTGGTGGAAGTGTAGAAATAGGGGAACTAACTCTTCCTGAATCTGGTACAAATAGGCTTCTGCCATGTGGTATTTTTGCTAGATGGAGTAGGTAATACAAGGGTCTTGATCTTTTCTATATTATGTGATATAAAGCTATTTGCTTTGACAACAATTAGCTAAGGAGGTTGCGTGAAAGAAAAGAAAAACCGTATGGAGATAGCACTAGATGCTGTCTCGTATGTATGGCAGATTACAGCAGTACTTCATCGGAGGTACTACCTGTACACCTTCATGATTCTGGCAATACAGGTCATGTCTATCGGGCAATCGTTTTTGGTCGGGAGGGGAGTTGATATCGTAATTGGTTCAAGTAAATTCATGTCGCTTGGCGGCATTACTGCACTGATTGCTGCAATCTCAATCATATTGTGCCTTTCGAACATAATGGACGCTTATGTACACATCCGTAATATTGCGTTTGACCCAGACGGACATTTACGGATTTATGCCATGAACAAGCTTTTTAAGCTTTCACCGGGTCAGATCACTCGTGAAAATACAGGACTGAAGATGGATACCCTGCAGAAGGGTTCATCAGCGGTCACTGATCTCATGAGTCTCATCTTTGAGCATATCATACCAACTATCATCAAGATATTGATTTCGATCGGTCTCTTGTTTTATGTCAGTTGGGTTGTGGCAATATGCATTCTTCTTGTATCCGTTTGTTTCGCTATTGCGAGTGTTATTACAAACAATCGCTATGTCGATAGGGTACGGAAGGCAAGAAAATTGGAAACTGACACTGAGACAAAGTACTGGGAAATCATTAAGAATCTCAAACTTGTCATCAGCATGGCTGCACACGAAAAGACGATTAAAGGCTATTTGGAAAAGCAAGATGTCGCCTTTGATGAGGGGAAGAGAGTTTGGTGCTCATACAACATCATGGTTGGTATGGTTAGAAACATGCCGTTCCAGTATATGGTGTATGCACCACTGCTCTATCTAGTCTTCACCTTGGTTAGGGTAGGAAGCATTAGTGTTGGTGACATCGCAATCATCATTTCACTAATTGGAAGTGTGTATACATGCTTGAATAACCTAGGCACGATTCAACGCCAGATCATTAGGTCCAGTATCAATGTCGTGCGTCTGAGAGACTTCATTGAACAAAAACCTGAGTGTGCAGATCAAGATGATGCAATACAACTCGAAAACCCCCGAGGGGATATAGTTTTCGATCATGTATCATTTGCATATGAGGAAGGTAAGCCTCATGCACTTAATGATGTATCGTTCCACATAAAACCAGGAGAGACCGTAGCGTTTGTTGGTCCATCCGGTAGTGGAAAAAGTACAATCGTTTCACTCATACTGCGAGCTAACGCTCCACAAGGTGGTACGATATACGTCGATGGTCTACCCATCGATACCATCGCTATAGAATCCTGGCGAAGAAGGATAGGGACTGTCTCTCAGCAGACGATGCTTTGGGACGATAGTGTTCGAGCAAATATCCTATTCGGTTCAGACCGTGACCTTACTCCAGAAGCTCTAGATGTTGTGGTAAGACACGCTAGAATCGATGAGTTTCGGGACAGACTTGGAAAAGATGGTCTCGATACTTTGATTGGAGAAAACGGCGTACAACTCTCAGGTGGTCAGTGCCAAAGGATCGCTATAGCTAGAGTCCTGGCGGGCGATCCAAAGGTCATCGTCTTTGACGAAGCAACAAGCGCCTTGGACTACAAGACTGAGAAAGAGGTGTACTTTGCAATGGAGAATGCACTCCATGGCCGCACTGGTATTATCATCGCGCACCGTCTAGGTACGGTGAAAAAAGCGAATCGGATCATTGTCCTCGATAAGGGAAGGATTGTTGGTGAGGGGACATACGATGAACTCTCGGCAAACAATGAGTTCTTTAAAACCTTGATCGGTTCAGAGATCAAGTAGCAGACATTGTCTGCAAACAAGGCGAGCCACAAGCTCGCTTTTTTGTTGTCTGTATATATGATATGGTATTTAACATATGGATCCAAAAGTCCTCTACGAAGATAACCACCTAATTGCTGTATATAAACCAGCTGGTACTTTGGTACAAGGTGACAAGTCGGGAGATATTTCGATGATGGAAGAGGTTAAGTCATACTTGAAGAATAAGTATAGTAAGCCTGGTAATGTATTTCTTGGATTGATACATAGACTAGATAGAAATGTGGATGGCATTGTACTTTTTGCCAAAACTTCTAAAGGAGCGAGTAGAGTGTCAGAGCAATTCCGTGAGCATACCGTTGAAAAGATATATCATGCTTGGGTGACAGGAATTGTTAAAGAGAAGAATAGGACTTTGGTTAACTACCTAAAACATGATGAGAATCAAAACTATGCAGAAGTATTTGATACTGAAAAAAGAGATGCAGATAGAGCAGAGCTATCTTTTGAATTAATTAAAACTGAAGAAAATTTCTCACTTTTAAAAGTAAAGCTAAAAACAGGAAGACATCATCAGATTCGTGCACAACTTTCACACATAGGACATCCAATTGTGGGGGATAGTAAGTATGGATCGACTATTAGATTACCAGATCAGAAGATCGCTCTCACCGAGACTTCGATATCTTTCACTACAGCTACAACAGACGAAAGAAAAACAGTAACCCTAGAGATTCCTCAAAAATCGTGGTAATGTAAAACTATGATTCTAATAGATGGAAGAAAAGCACGTGAGCATTATCTACCTCTCCTCCAAGAGAGAATTAAAAAGCTATCAAAATCACCTTGTTTGGTGATAATTCAGGTAGGTAACAGGGAAGATTCCACGGCCTTCATAAAGGCTAAAAAGTCTTTTGCAGGAAAGATAGGTTCAAGAGAAATACATATTCATCTCGACGAACAAGTTAATCAAGAAGAGGTGATAGAAGTAATAATGAAGTATAACTCTGATAATGATGTAGATGGCATCATTGTTCAACTTCCGCTGCCTAAGCATTTAGATCCAGATGTCATTATAAACTCCATTAATCCGAGTAAGGATGTGGATGGATTAACTAAAAATACAAAGTTCACTCCTGGTACTGCAAGAGGAATATCTGAACTTTTGGAATACTACAAAATCCCACTCACAGGGAAAAAGGTAACAGTCATGGGACGTTCAAAGCTAGTAGGTACTCCAATTGCTAATATGTGTCGAAATAGTGGTGCGGTCGTTACAGTGTGTCATAGTGAAAGTGAGAATATTCCAGAGAAAGCTAAAGATTCAGATATATTAATCGTAGCTATTGGAAAACCTAATCATGTTGATGAAAAGTTTGTATCAAAAGATCAAATAGTAATAGATGTCGGTATTACAAGATGGGATGATCGTCTGGTTGGGGATGTAGACTTTGAAAAAGTTAAAGATATTGTTAAAATGATCACCCCAGTTCCAGGAGGTGTTGGACAGATGACAGTATTGGCACTTTTCGAGAACCTGGTGGATTCATGTTATAATGCAAAATATTAGTAGCTAATTAATTAAAAATGAGTAATCAAGAACAAGTTTGGAAAATAGCAAAATGGGTTGGAATTATACTAGCAATATTCCTTGCAGTGTTATCAATCAAGGAATTTAAATCAATATCATATATAGGAAAGCAGTTTCCTGCTATGACTAATATAACTGTAACAGGAAGAGGGGAGGCAATCTCAATTCCTGATATTGCTACTTTCTCATTTAGTGTAAATGAGACTGCAAAGACAGTTAAAGAAGCACAAGACATGGCTACAGAAAAGATCAATAAAGCTCTAGCTGCAGTAAAGTCCGGTGGTGTTTCAGAGAAAGATATAAAGACTCTTTCATACAATATTAATCCTCATTACGAATATAATCAGATATATTGCGTAACTGTACCTTGTCCACAAGGTAGAAATGTACTAACTGGCTATGATGTAAGTCAGAGTATTGAAGTTAAGGTTAGAGACCTATCAAAAGCAGGAGAACTGTTTGATGCCATAGGAAAAGCAGGAGTTCAGACTGTAAATGGACTTTCATTTGCAATCGATAATATCGATTCAGTAAAGGCTATGGCTAGAGCTGATGCAATTGCAAAGGCACAGGTAAAGGCAGAGAAGATTGCAAAAGATTTAGGAGTTAAGCTAGTTCGTGTAACTAGTTTCTATGACTCAAGTGATGAGCAGATATATGCTCCATATGCAAGAGAGGCTATGGTAAGCGCTGATATGATGTCAATAAAGGCTGCAGCACCTCAGATCCCAACGGGAGAACAGAAGGTTACAGCAAGTGTTTCAATTACTTACGAAATACGATAAATTACACTTCATTGACATAAAGCCCAAGAGGGGGTAGTATTTAGGTACTACCCCTTCGGGGTTTTTTAATACAAGAATTAATAGAAAGACAATGAAAATAACTGAATATATAAAGGATACACGTGGAGAGATGGAACATGTAACATGGCCTAGTAGACAACAGGCTCTTCTTTACGCATCAGCAGTGGTACTAGTATCAGTATTCATAGCTTTTCTGTTAGGTCTGTTTGACTATATATTCGCTCGATTACTAACTCTATTAGTTTAATAAAAAAACATGTCTAAACAACAAATTGGAGGTGAAAGAAGTTGGTATGCAATACACACATATGCTGGATATGAGAATGCTGTTGCACGTAATCTAAAGCAGAGAATAGAGTCTTTGGGAATGGAAGACCGTATATTTAATGTTATTGTTCCGACTGAAAAGAAGATAAAAATAAAGGGTGGTAAGAGAGTAGAGGAGGAGGAAAAGATATATCCTGGTTATGTACTAGTAGATATGATCGTAACCGATGATTCATGGTATGTTGTAAGAAATACACCAAGAGTAACAGGATTCGTAGGATCAGGAGTATTCCCAGTTCCACTAGACAAGAAAGAAGTAGATTCACTCTTTGGAAGAATGAATAAGGAAGAGGTTAAACACACAATCGATCTAGTAAAGGATGAAAATGTTAAGATTGTAGATGGTCCATTCAAGGATCTAGAGGGTAAGGTGAGTGAAGTCGATGATACAAGAGGAAAGGTGAAGGTTCTTGTTTCTATGTTTGGTCGAGAAACACCAGTAGAGCTAGACTTCTTGCAAGTTAGCAAGATTTAATATAGTATCTCTATACCTCACGCTTCTAGAGGAAATCAATTAATTTAATAAAATATGGCTAAAAAAATAGTTAAAAAGGTAAAAGTTATCGCTCCAGCTGGAAAAGCTACACCAGCTCCACCACTAGGTCCTACTCTAGGTCAGGCCGGTGTTAATATTGGTGATTTCACTAAGAAGTTTAATGATGCTACAAAGGGCATGATGGGTGATATGATTCCTGTAGTTATCACAGTATACGAAGATCGTACTTATGATTTCGTCCTAAAAACTCCTCCTGCAAGTTCTCTAATTCTAAAAGCTATAGGTGTAGAGAAGGGATCAGGTAAGCATGCAGTAAAGAGAGCTGGTACAATCACAAAGGCTCAAGTAAGAGCAATTGCTGAAAGAAAAATGCCAGATCTAAACGCAAGTACTATAGAAGCTGCTATGAAGATCATAGAAGGTTCATGTAGATCGATGGGTGTGGATGTAAAATAAGGAAAAAATATAGAAGAGGCGGGGAAGACATCCTCGCTTTTTCTATTGCCAAAATGGATATTTTGTTGTAATGTCCAATACGGAATAGCTGCCGAACTGTTCTGGATTAATGAAGTATTCCTTTAGCTCAGAAGGCTCTAGGGATGTGTGATAACCACACCATGATCCACGGAAGGCAATTACAAATGAAGAACACAGAAGAAAAGGAACCGCTATTCAGGTGTGTTCCGGAGGAAATGGTTGCCGGGTGGGAGAAGCAAAATCTCACTGGTCAGTCTATAACTTCACTCGACGGGGCATACAGGCGAATCAAGACTCTACGTCGTAGAGTGAGAGTTTGCTCAGTAATCTCGGATCTTATGATGTTGGTGTCTGCATTCATGCTTGTCATGGTTTTCGGAATGGTAAAGTATGGAAGCTTCACC
>CAYNAH010000006.1:0-24573 GCA_964395365.1 uncultured Candidatus Saccharibacteria bacterium
ACAAACTTAAAATGACAAAAAGTTTATCAGAATTTTATCTGGCGAACGAAGTTGGAGAATACTAGGTGAAATTAGGGTTTGTTTTGGTTATCAAAATAGCAGAACACAGTTTTTTGGGGAAATAAAGTGGAGATGCTACTTGAATGGGTTTAGAATAATCTTACCTTTTACTATATAAATGTAAAAAATCTTTAATATTTGTAAAAATAGAAATACTGGTATAGCAATCATAATCCAATCTAATATCGGACCGTACACCCTGTATAATTTGGTCTCATTGTTAACAACCTCGAGTCTATATAATGGTGGATATGAATAAACGTCATTAATATGTTCCTCTTCAAATTCAAAATATTTCCTATTTACAGCCATCCTCTCCTCTGGAGTTTTACTTCTAAGATATCCAATAACATATGATCTTATATCGTCATAGTTTTTACAATAAAAATTTAGTTTCTTACTCGTGTCGGTAATAGTAGTATTTTTAAGCAGAATTTCATCAAATACATATGGTTGATTAAGTTGTGAACCTTCTAATACAACATACTGGTTGTTAAAACTACATTTCGCTTTATATGAAGTAACAACAATTTCATCGAGCCGAATAGTTTGAATCAGATAAATGGGCAGTGAGATAACAATTCCTATCGGCTAACTACATATATTAATTTAAAAAATCTCTCAATCATGTTTTATATCTTTACTCCCGATCCTTTATCTCCAATCCCAATTCCTTTAATTGCTTTTTAGTCACCTGTCCTGGTGCTCCCATCATAGGATCTCTTCCTTCTCCAGTTTTTGCAAAGGCAATTACTTCTCGAATATTAGGTTCATTCTCTAGTATCATGATTAGTCTATCCAATCCCCATGCCATTCCACCATGTGGAGGTGTTCCTGATCCAAGTGCATTAAGCATATGTCCAAAGTTTCTCTCTATCCTCTCATCCTCATATCCCATAATTTTAAATACGGATTTCAAGGCTTCAGGATTATGATTTCTAATACTTCCACCACCAATCTCATATCCATTCAGAACTAGATCGTACTGAGTGGTAAAAATATTCTCAATATTCTTTTGCTCCATTAAATCCTTCATTGACTCTGGAGTTGGTGCAGAAAATGGATTGTGTGTGAACGTCCAACCCTTTGTTTCCTCATCCTTTTCAAACATTGGAAAATCAACCACCCAAAGGAATGCTAGTTCATTAGGGTTATTCTTATCCTTTCTTATATCCGGCTTGTCACTCTTGTATTTCTCCATTGCCTCCTTGTATGTCATCACTGGAATCGGAGTCTTTTGTATTTCTTTGTTCGGGTATATTGCTTTAACTAGATCGAGTACAATTTTTTCATTTACTTCCATTACATCCTTCTGCTCGACAAAGCTCATTTCCATATCTAGTTGTGTGAACTCTGGTTGTCTATCTCCTCTTGTATCCTCATCACGCATACATCTAGCAATTTGGAAATATTTTTCAAATCCAGCAGACATAAGTAGCTGCTTATATTGCTGTGGTGATTGAGGAAGAGAGTAGAAGTGACCCACATCGAGTCTTGATGGGACGATAAAGTCACGTGAACCTTCTGGAGTTGTTGCAGACAGCAATGGAGTTTCAATTTCATTAAATCCCTCCTTAGAAAAAGCATTTCTAATATGAAGTGTTACCTTACTTCTATTTAAAATATTCTTTTGCAGTCTAGGTCTTCTTAAATCCTGATATCTATATTTCAACCTTACTTCTTCATTAATATCCTTTCCATCTTCATGTAGATCAAACGGTGGTGTTGTAGCACTGTTTAATACCTCAATACCAAGAATCTCTAGCTCAATATCTCCATTCAGCTTATCCTTCTGCACATTCTTCTCAGGACGAGCGTTTACCTTTCCATGCACTTTAACTACCCATTCAGAGCGTAGAGTTGAACCGACAGTATGTGCTTCTTTTGCATTAGGAAGAATTACACCCTGTATCTTTCCGGTCACATCACGGAAATCAAAGAAGATTAGTTTACCCTGATCACGTCTAATATCTACCCAGCCAGAGATACTGACTTCCTTGCCAACATGATCTTTTAGATCCTTAATGTATGTTCTTTTCATGGGTTGTATAATAGCAAAAAAGAGGATAAATTACTATTTTTCTAGTTTACTAAATACACCTATAGCTATTCTTATACCTGCATACATTTTTATTGGAATTGGTCCATTATTAACTATCTCTAAAGCAAATTGATTATCAGTATTTGGCTCACAAAAAATTGAACCCTGATTTGTATCCAACCCCATCTGGGCCATCGTAGGTCTAGTACTTAATATACATACATAATTACCATTTAATTTAACACCTTCTTTTGTATGGAATATTGCAAATTCACCTGGCTTAAGTAGAAAACCACTGGATCCAATATCTTTCACATTGAATTCAGGATCGACCCTAGAGTCTAGAAATTTCCTTGCCTTTAGGGTCGTCACTTTCGAACCAAGCGTGAATACATAACTTGCACCCTTAATATTCTCCTTTTTGAAATTTGAGATAGTGATTTTATTATCTTTTACTGCTTTTAGTATCTTTTCACCAGATAGAAACATTCCGTTATATTACCCCAATAGCTGTCTTAATTGCAAAGAGTTTCTCATCCGCTATTTCCTTTGCTCGTATTGCTCCATCTTCAAGTATTTGCTCTACCTTTTCAACATCTTTTGATATTTCTTCTCTTCTATCACGTAAAGGTTTGATAAACTTATCAATATCTTCAATTAGAGTTTCCTTCAATATCTTGTACTTACCCTTGTTCTCTTCATATATCTTCTTTAGCTCTGCTTCAGATCTAAATAGCTTGTGAATATTGTATACATTAACAGGTGTCTCTCCACTTGAATCTGTAACTATACTCATTACTGCTTTTTGTATCTCTTCTCTTGTTGCAAAAAGAGGAATTGTATTTCCATAACTCTTAGACATCTTTTGACCATCAGTTCCTGGAACTACAGCAACTTCCTTTACAATAATTGCATCTGTAAGCTTTATATCCCCTCAAAAAGTATTATTGAACTTCTGTGCAATATCACGAGCATATTCAACATGTTGTTTCTGATCCTGACCAACAGGAACAATGTCAGTGTTGTACAGCAAAATATCAGCAGCCATTAGAACTGGGTAGTTAAAGGTGCCAACACTGATCTCTTTGTCCTTTGCTTCAGCATCCTTAAACGCATGCGCACGCATTAGATACGGCATTGTTGTGATGGTATCAAATATCCATGTAAGTTCAGTATGTGCTGATACATCACTTTGTTTGAAGAGAATGGATTTTTCTGGATCAAGACCTATAGCAAGATAGTCAATGACAAGATTAAGTATATTATCCTTCATGGTTTTACCATCATTAATAAAATTAAGTGCATGATAGTCAGCAATCATAAATCTACAATCATATTGTGATTGTAATTCTACCCACTGAGCCATTGCGCCGAAATAGTTACCTATATGTGGTCTACCTGTTGGTTTAATACCTGAAAGTAATATCTTTTTTGACATGGGAATATAATACCAGACTTTTTACTTTATTTCCTCATCCCTCATTAATATGAGATAGAACGCTGGAACCAGGAACAACGTTAGAAATGATGAGAGAGTTAATCCGAATATCACTGAGCTTCCTAAAGCTTGCCAGAATTCATCTGATAGTGTTACAGGCAATATACCGAATATTGTACATAGTGATGTGATAAATATTGCTTCTAGTCTAGATTTTCCTGCATCTATAATCGCATCTTCAAAGTGTATACCACTCTTAAGATTGAGATTAATCTTGTCTACAAGAATAATAGAATTTTTAACCACGATACCGAAGAGAGCGAGTATTCCAATTAGAGCAGGTAACCCTAGACTCACATCAAACGTTGCCATACCAAGGAATACCCCGATTAGAGCAAGAGGTATTGGGACAAGAACAATTAGAGCCTTACGGAAGGAGTTAAATTGTATAACCAGAGTAGCGATAATGAGGAATATTGCCATAAGCATTGCACGAACAATTGAAGCAAATGATTCAGCATTTTGTTCATTTTCTCCACCATATGAAATGGTATATCCTGCAGGTAACTTGTAGTCAGCAATTTTCTTTTCAAAAGCTGCGAGTATAGTTGGACCATTAGTACTTGAATCTGCACCTGCAGAAAGAACTACAGTTCTCTTCTGATCAATACGAGTAATTACATTTACAGCTGGCTTAAGTTCAATTTTAGAAACATCCTTTAGATATACAGGTTGCTTAAAAGCATTTAGTATCTGAAGATTCTGAATTGATTCTAGATTTGGTAAGTTATTCTTATCAAACGTAGCTATGAGCTTAATTTCCTTCTCACCCTTTGCAATCTTAGCAATCTCAACATCAGAAATTGCCGTACGCAGCACTGATCCGACATATGCAGCAGTTAGATTGTTTCTCTCTAACGCAGCTTTGTCTAGGGTAAAGGTATATTCTGGAACAGAGTCTTTAATAGATGTATCTATGTTTATAACTCCAGGTATTGATGACAGTGGTGATCGTAGATCACTCATGATTTTTGTAAGTACTCCTAAATCATCACCTGAAATATGCGCTTCAAATGCAGCTCCTGCTGGTGGTCCACCTGCAGCAACTGATACATTGATCTTAATGCCAGGTATATTTGCTTCTGCTAAATCTTTTCTAATTAAATCCGCAAGCACATATGATTTCATTGATCTCTCTTCTTTTGACTTAAGTGTTAGGTTAATTGAAGAAAGATTAGATGATCCAGTTCCACTTCCACCAAATTGTCCTGAATTAGGACTTCCCTGTCCAATGATTGTTGAATAGCTAGTAATATCAGAATACTTAGACATCTTTGCCTCAACCAGGCGAGTCTTTGAATCAGTTTCATCAAGATTTGATCCAACAGGTGTACTCATATCTATATACACATAGTCCTGATCAGAGACTGGGAAGAATTCATTTCTCACAATACCAGTTCCGACCATTACAATACTCAAAACAAAGAGTAGGGCTACAAAACCTAGGACAAATCTTCTTCTCTTCTTGTCGAAGATATAGTATCTCAATGTCTGTTCATATATTGGAATGAATTTATGGAAATTAATAATTCCATGTATCAAACGATTAGTGAAATTTTCATGTGTACGATCTCCCTGAGAAGCAAGTTTTTTCTTTATCAAAGCATCACTTTTCCATTCAAGAGCCATTAGTCTCTCGTTCTCTTTCATTTTAGGGACACCTCCCTTTTCATACCACCATATGAGCCATGCCTCTATAGCTACAGCAATGATACCTAGTGTAATCTGTATACCTCCACCGTTATAGAACATGAAGAAAGTGAAGATGATTAATATACCTTCTATGATGAAGAAGAATCTCTTTGTTAGACGGATACGTTCAAGAATAGCTGCAAGAGGGTGATTGATCATGAGAGCAATGAAGAGAGATGCGATCAAAGTAATTGAAACTGTGACTGGTATTGATTTTAGATATTCACCCACAATTCCTGTTGCGAAAAGAAGTGGTAGGAAAGCCCATACTGTTGCTAGGGTCGTAGTTGTAAGTACCCATTTAAAGTCATTTAGAACCAAGAGCACTGCCTCTTCAGGCGTGAATTTACCAGTGTTTAAATACTGTTTAGTTGCAGATACCACCACGATTGCATCGTCAACGAGTAGTCCTAATGCGAGAATTAATGAAAAGAGAGAAAGGAAGTTAAGAGTCATTCCTAGAGCATTCAAAACTCCGAAACTTACAAAGAATACAAGAGGGATGGCTAGACCAGCTACGAATGCTTCCTTTAGTCCAACAATTAGGAAAAGAATGATACTTACCAGAAGAACGGTTATTAGGAAGTCATGACTTAATTGATCAAAACTTATTCTAACCTCCTTTGCCATATCCATAGTTGTACTATATGTAATTCCAGGAGCAAAGGTCTTGAGCATATCGTCTACAGTATCTTTTACTGAATCCACAGTATCTAGCACAGAAGCACCTTGTCTTTTAATAACTGAAAGACTGATAGAGTTTTTTGATTCAGAACCTGCTTGTGACAGGCGAGAATATGATGTTTTCTTTATCGCCTTTTCACTAACTTTCGCTATATCCTTAAGAAGGATTGTACTACCATCTGAGGTATGTGATACAGGAATACGAGAAATGTCCAGTATTTCTGTCATTCTACCATCTACTCGTATGGGGAATATTAAATTCTTGTTCTCGAAGTTACCAGATGGTATCGCGAGATTAGACATCATTACCGCCCTATTTGCCTCATCTACTGTAATACCATAAAACAGAAGTTTATTGTTGTCATATGCAATCTCATATTCCAATTCGTCCCCACCATACACCCTAACTTCTCTTACCCCGGGATTCTTTTCAAGCTCATCCTTAATATCATCTACGTAATTGCGCAGTGTAAAACCATCATATGGACCAATGAGAGAAATTGACCATATTGGAGCGTCATCAAGTGATATTTCATTAACTACAGGTTCCTTGGCATCAGTTGATATATCATTTTTAACTGTAGCGACCTTGTCCCTAAGATTTCTTATTGCATCTTCAAGATTTTCATTTGCATTAAATTCAACTTGTATAGATGAAAGAGAGTTATATGAATTCGATGTTAGCTTATTAAGCCCCTTAAGACCTGATAGTTTTGCTTCAATCTTTTTTGTAACAAATTCTTCCACATCAGATGGAGATGCTCCTGGATATACAGTGGTAACTATTGCAATCGGTATTTTAACTTCAGGGTTCGATTCACGAGGGAGAGACAAGAATGAATATATACCCCAGACTGATATGATAATTATGAGGAGAATAACTACACGAAAATTAGTTACGAAGAAGTTTAACCATGTATTACGTAGTTCAGGTCTGAACTCTAGACGCTCTAGATATCGACTATCTGATGATTGTTCTTTATTTTTATTATCCATGAATTTTTATTGTACAATTACCTTTTGTCCTTCTTCTAGTTCATATACTGGAGATACTATTTTCATATCTGGTCTTATGCCACTAATTATTTCTATGAAATCTCCTTGAATCTTTCCAATTGTTACAGAATTCTTAACTATCTTTGATTCATCATTAACGGTAAAGACATAGGCAAATCCTGGAATTATCTTTACATTTTGTATTGGAATTAGGTAAACATTACTCTCAGCAGCAGTTGCTGTAGTTTTCTCTGCTTCAATTAATACGTTTACATTCTGTCCAACAATTAGTCCTGATTGCTCACCATTATCAATTGAAATCTTTGTCTCAACCTTTCGATTTACAGCGTTTACACTAGGAGCAACACTTACTACCTTTCCTTTTATATTAGATTCAACCATTACATTAGCTCCAACAGCAATCTTTGAAAGATCCTCACCACTTGCATATGCCTTAATTTGTAATCCACCGCCTCCAACTACTGTTGCAATGAGTTGACCAGGTTGAGCAAGTTCTCCTACACGTAGTGGTAGAGAAGCAATCTTTCCTGATATTGGAGAAGTGATAATTGTTTTAGCTAATTGTGCTTCAAGGTTCTTTACTATAGCTTGTGCTGAAGATATTTGTGCTTCAGAGCCTGATAGCCCTGATCCTGCTGACGTAAGAGTCTTTATAGCTCCATTTATATTGTTTCTACCAAGACTCACTGTATTCTGCCAACCAGTTAGAGTCGTATATGTACTAGATACTGGAGTACCTTTTATCGCATCATTTATTACCTTAGAAATATCTTCAAGAAGAAGACTTATATTTTTTAGATTCTCTTGTGATGATGAAATTACTGATGCTATTTCAGAATTACTTGATGAAGTTGTTAGTGAATCAATACTCTTTTTCCAAAATGTCGACATATCCTTTGCCTTTAGATACCTTGCTCTAATTGATTCATCTAGATTTCTGTCTGTTATGAAGGAAGATAGGCGTTGATTACCACCTGTTTGATCGTAGAGAAAAGGATTTAGATCAATGTTAATAACCTCATCTGCAATGAGATAGCTGCTTTGCAGTGTTTCGAGTGCAGACTTTCTTGGGGCCTCTAAAAGATCACCAGTTGATGTGTATTGACCTTGTACGAGTCTCAAACCTGCTTTAGCTTGATCCAATTGAGCTCTGATATCCGCATTTTGTAATGTTGCTATTATTTGTCCTTTCAATACATTATCCCCAATACCCAAATTCACACTAGCGAGTGGTGCTGATATCTGGCTTCTTAGATCAACTTGAGAAACAGATTCAACGATTCCATCAGCAGAGACTTTTGAAATATCATTTCTAAAACTACTAACATCAACTAGAACAACCTTTTTATCATTACCAGTATTTTCAGTGACAGTCTTTGATCTGGTAGCTACACGACCAGCTATAACTGAAGTAATGACCGCAACAATTGCGATACCGGCTGAAAGAACAACGTGACTACGTATGTATGTAAATATCTTCATATGTGTGTATTATATCCTATATTCCCTCCTTTTTTAATTCCTCAACTAATTTCTGTGCTGTTTTTGATAGCTTTTTTGGCATATCTACTTTTGTAACGATTAGAAGATCTCCTCTTCTACCCCTTGCATCTGGAACACCCTTTTGTCTTACTCGCAGTATTTCATTATGAGTTGTACCAGCTGGAACCTTTAGCTCTATTTTCCCATCAAGAGTATCTATATCCAGTGTAGCTCCAAGAAGTGCTGTTGTGAGTTTTAAATCCAATTCCATAATCAAGTTGTTACCTTCCTTTCTAAATACATCATGGTCAGTTACCCAAACTCTAACAATCAAGTCACCTTTTCCTCCAGGACCATCCTCTCCCTTACCAGAGACTCTCAGTCCTTGACCATTTTCAATTCCAGATGGAATCTTAATTTCTATCTTTTCTTTGTTAACAACAATATCCTTTGAGACACCGAAGACTGATTCCTTAAAAGAAATCTGTATATCAATATTTATCGTTGCACCCTTTCTAGGTCGACGTCCACCTCCACCGCCGAAGAATTCCCCAAATATATCTCCTAGATCGAATTCAAATGCTTGTCCATTCTGACCTTGATACTGTCTTGCAAACTGTGAGAAATCGAAACCAGCACCACCGAAGCCTTGTGATCCTGTAAATCCAGGTCCAGCTGAACCGAAGGTATCGTATTGCTGTCTTTTCTGATCATCAGAAAGGGTTGTATACGCTTCATTAATCTCTTTAAATTTAGCGTCATTCCCCTGATTTTTATCAGGATGATATTCATGAGCAAGCTTACGAAAAGCTTTCTTTATATCGTCTTTTGAAGCGTTTTTTTCTACGCCTAGGATTTTGTAATAGTCTTTCATCTTTTACATATTAACAGAAATGTGTTGTTTTATGAATTGACTATAGCCTATATTTATGATATGTTACATTGCAAATGAACACGAGCGGATGCTCGAGAGTTCTTCACAAGAGGGCTTAATAATGAGACCATTAAACACACATACAGTAAGAGACACGGATCGAACACGAATACTTGGAATTGCAGGTGACAATGCATACATTGTATCAAGGGATGGAGAATCCCTAACTGTCATCGTAGCAACTCATGGTGGAGATCGTACTTTTACGCTTACCAATGACGAACTTGAACCGCTGGGAGGTGTTAACTGATGGTGTACCTCTCTCAAAGAGCACGGCCTCCCTTCTTGGGACAGCCGGCTTTTTATATAATTTGCTTATTTAACACTCTTAATGCTTCTTTTAAATACTTTTCCTTTATCAATTCAGGCTGATCTAAATCGGAGTGATATACATTCATCAATTTATCGTAGTCTGATGTAATTAATTTAATTTTATCTGAATATTTATCAATATTTTTAATCGGAAATGCTAGTTTAATTATATGTCTATCTGATGGGCCAGATAGTACAATAGTTTTATCATAACCAATACAATCAATTACAATTAACCTGTTAGCATTCGCAATTTGTTTTGTATATTTTCCTTCAAAGTTTCTATATCCTTTTCCCCAATATATTGGATGGTCATATGATATCTCTTCATTACCATCAAATACGAATAGATTATCGGCTAACAATTGTTGATTTGAAACTATTGCCTCTAGCATAACTGCTGTTCCACTAGCGTTATCGATAGCACCAGTACCAATTGAATCGAAGTGAGAGAAAATAATATTTTTAGGGTTTTTAGTGTTACCTATTATGATTTGATACGTATTTTGTTTTATCCTTACCACCTTTAACTCTCCTTCGATTTTCTTCGCATTACAAATCTTTGAAATATAATCTCTTGATATTGCAAAAGATGGTGCAAATGAAAAGTTTGCTCTGGAAATCTTTTTTGTTTTTGGATTAAAGTTGATGTGTGGAGTGTCTAAGAAATTTTTGGATGAAATTAAAGAGGTTGTAATGACTGAAGAATCTTTAATAATTCCAGAACTTAGTCCTGTGGGTAGAGATGGTATCACTACTCCATCTGCCTTTAAAATACTTTTGTTCCATATAGGTAGGTCTACCTTATAGACTTCAGTCCTAAATTTAATATTTCTTTCCTTTAAGAGTTCGACTAGATATTTATATGCATAAAATACCCCATCCCCTTGACGGTCTCCAAAGCTAACTAATTTTTTGATAATTTCTTTCATTTTGTAATAAATATAACATTACGTATCGATGTATAAAAATCCCAATCTAAGCAGTTTCCTGCTAGGATGGGAATTGATTTTGTGGGCAATAAGTCAACGTCCCACTTGTAGTACCTGATCAGCAAACCAGCGAGTCATTGAGACGGTGTCTTCTGACCAATACCTCGCATTCTCAAGTACTTGCGAAGCCTTTTGTGGCTCATCAATGATGTGCTGATTGACATAGAGCATATCTGGCCTCAGTGGATATGTCTTCACTACCAAAGGCATAAAGCCTGTAGCTTGATGGATTTTATCCATTTCCTTTTCGAAGAGACGTCTGGCCTCTGGTACTCCCCCAGTTTCATTATCGTAAGTCTCAAGCAGAACAAACGTTCCATCAAGAAACATAGACAGGTAGAGGTGATAGTACCATTTTGATGATGGTCTGACAGTGAGAGCTCTCGCTTCCTCAACTGTGTATGTGCCATTCGACAATGTGTCCTTGTGGTCTGGACCAGCTCTCCAAATCGGATTTGGCGCCTTACCAGCTTCACGAGTTTGAGCCAATATTTCACCCCACAGAGGAGATACGTCACCCCAAATGTATGGTTCTTGGAAGTGACTGAATACCCTCTGTTGCATCGAACGATGGTAGATTGGTAGCGGTACTCCATTAGCCGATAGCCTATCAAGCCGGAGCATATCGAGTTCTGAGTACGGTATACTTTTTCCACCACCAAGCACAGAGTTTGGAACCACTACCAGGTTCCCTTTCTTCGACCACGAAGCAAAAGGGACTTTGACTCTGAATAGCTTGTCGTTGCTACCTGAGTGGAATGTATCTCGAGTGAACGCCATAGCACATGGCGTCAATCCGAGTCTTCGTGAAAGCATGTAGCATGCTATATCTTCAACAGACAACCCAGGCACCTGCCGTGCCAGTACACCGTAAGTTGTCTCGCAGTTTATCGGCATTGCTGTACCTACAGCTGATGCAGATACTTGATTTGAGATCAGTTGGCTGAAATTCCTTATGCCGAACTGCCTCTCGATATGTCCGTCAAGAATAGATTGAACCAGCACTCTATCCTTCTTACGCTTTTTGATCTCCTCCTTCGCCTGACTAACTGAATTAAGGTAGTACATAAACGTTGACTAATTATTTTGCCTGTAAAGAACATCAGCCCGTCCCAAAATTCGTTTTTGGGTGCTGATGACATGGAGCAAATTATCTACATCATTTCATCAAAACCCAAAAAATCCTCGTTGTATGCGAGCTTAAAATGTGTAGGCTTGTACCACAGTGATTTTGTATTTTGTTGTATTGATTTAGTATTCATAAGATTAAAGAAAAACGACCACTTGTATGGCCGTTTTTCTTAATTAGATATAGTTTATAAGAATTAGACAGCCATAGAATATACACCAAGTAGCCACTTCTTGTGGTTAACTAGTGCCAGGCTGTAATAATTCTTATTCATGTTCATCTATATTAATCTACGTAATATCTTAAGTCAACTACTTCTTCTCCTTAAACTCCGCATCCTTTACATCTCCTTCTGGACCCTTGTTCTCTCCAGCTGGTGGTGTCTGTGCTTGAGCTTTTGATAGTATCTCTCCAATCTTTGATAGTTCAGATGATAGCGCGTCTGAAGCTGTCTTTAGTCTTGCAGAATCTGTTCCATCTTTTGCAGTCTTAACATCTGCAATCTTGTCCTCAATACTCTTTCTGAGATCTGCCGGAACCTTGTCTCCAGCATCCTTTAGAGATTTCTCTGAAGTATGGATCAATTGCTCTGCCATATTCTTAGCCTCAATCATTTCCTTTTTCTTTGCATCCTCTGCAGCATTTACCTCTGCATCGTGCTTCATCTTTTCTACTTCTTCTTTTGATAGTCCTGAACTAGCAGTTATTTTTATACTATTAGCTTTTCCTGTAGCTTTGTCTTTTGCAGTAACAGAAAGGATACCATTAGCATCTAGATCGAAAGTAACTTCAACCTGTGGCATGCCACGTGGTGCTGGAGCAATGCCATCAAGTATGAATCTACCTAATGACTTGTTATCCGCTGACAATGGTCTTTCACCCTGAGTAATGTGAATTTCTACAGATGTCTGGTTATCAGCTGCTGTAGAGAAGATTTGAGACTTCTGGGTAGGGATAGTGGTATTCTTTTCAATGAGTTTTGTTGCAACTCCTCCCATTGTTTCAATCGCTAGAGAAAGTGGAGTAACGTCTAGTAGGAGAACTCCTTTTACATCTCCTGCCAATATACCTCCTTGAATAGCAGCACCTACCGCAACCACCTCGTCAGGATTTACACCTAGATGTAGCTCCTTACCGAAGAAATCCTTCACAGCTTTTTGCATAGCTGGCATACGTGTCTGACCTCCAACTAAAATGACCTCATTAATGTCAGCAATCTTAAATGGTGAGGCATTCATAGCTCTCTTTGTAATCTCCATTGCTCGATCAATGAATTCACGTGTAAGTTCTTCAAGCTTTGCTCGTGTCATAGTAACAAGCAAATGCTTTGGACCATCTGCACCTGATGTTAGGAATGGAATATTTACTTCAGTCTGCATAGCTGTTGAAAGTTCTATCTTAGCCTTTTCTGCAGCTTCATCTAGTCTCTGTAGTGCTAATGAATCTTTTCTTACATCAATTCCCTCTTGCTTCTTGAATTCCTCAGCTAGCCAATTGATGATCTTTTGATCAATATCCTTACCTCCTAGATGAGCGTCTCCATCTGTAGATTTTACTTCTACAACATCATCTCCTACTTCAAGTACTGATATGTCGAATGTACCTCCACCGAAGTCAAAAACTACGATCTTCTCATCCTTTTTCTTGTCGAATCCATATGCTAGAGCTGCAGCGGTTGGTTCGTTTATAATTCTCTTTACATCGAGTCCTGCAATCTTTCCCGCATCTTTTGTAGCTTGTCTCTGGGCATCGTTAAAGTATGCTGGAACTGTAATTACAGCCTCAGTAACTGTAGTACCTAGGCGAGCTTCAGCATCTGCCTTCATCTTTGAAAGAATCATAGCTGATATCTCTTCTGGCCTATACCACTTATCACCCATCTTTACTTCAATTCCTCCTGTTGCACTCTTCTGCATTTCAAAAGGAACTGATGCTCGATCCTTCTGTACTGCTGGATCGTCAAAAGTATGACCGATAAATCTTTTTATCTGGTAAATGGTATTCTTTGGATTTGTAACTCCCTGGCGCTTTGCTAGAAGTCCAACCATTCTCTCTCCAGTCTTAGACAGAGCGACAATGGAAGGGGTCGTGCGAGCACCTTCAGCGTTTTCTAATATTTTAGGTGTACCAGCTTCCATCACTGCAACTGCAGAGTTGGTGGTACCCAAGTCGATTCCGATTATTTTGGACATGGTTATTTAATGTTTTAATTTTTGGTTTGTAATATATCTGATACTTAGTTATAATTTCCACACAAGAAAGGAGGTCGGTATTACATATGTGGAACGAGGGATGACAGTGGCGACGAAATCGAGAGAAAGTAGTCGCCCTTTTTATTATGCAGATGGTGCTCTAGTTGGTTGACTCATTAAAAATTCAAGAGAAAGATATGAATTAATCTCAGAAACAAAGTTTGGTATGTAATTGTATTCAGTGAATATCTTTTCCTTAACCTCAGGTAGGCAAACAACTGTCTCCTTGTTTTGTATTAAAGATTCAGCAGAAAGTACATGTGGTTGAGGTTTACCATTTACGTTTACTATAGTAAATCGTACTCGAAATAGTACACCGTTCTTGTCTCGGATTATTCTTTCAAATACACTATTTAAATTTCTTTCTTGAGTGACTAACATGTTTGTATTATAACAGGAATTATGTACTTGTCTAGATATTTTGTATGAGATAATAAGTATGGATAAATACTTATGATACTCCTATCACTAGCTCTACTAATTCTCGGAGGAACGGCGTCATATACGTGCTTCGACCACATATATACGTCGAGATTGCAGAATCAAAAAGTTAGATACTTGTTCATCATCAAATGCATAGCCATAGCTCTTACCAGCTTTTATGTCTCAAAATATGTCTGGGATCAGTCCATCAATGGTACCTTTGGATGACTATTGACAGAAATAGGGATACATGCTACTATTTTACATGTATGAATGCTCCCTACATTCCTGGCATTGGGATATTGATCATATTATCAGCGACCCTTCTATGCCTAGCCGCTGAGGAACTAGGATCCTGGTGGCGAAATCGACGTGGACTGACATATGCGTTGTGTCTTGTAATCAGCGCATTGGCATGTTCATATTTCACGCACACGATGATCAAAATCATCTTCATTCAGCAACAGTTCTAGGCTAACTATAAACCTAGTTTGACGAGCGCCAGATATAACTCTGGCGCTCTTTCGTATCTACTTAGTCTCACCAATCTTTACCTTAGGCGCTTTTAGTACCTTTCCATTAAGCTCATATCCTTTCTGTACTACAGTAGTTACAGTACTACCATTCTTTCCATCTTCTATAGCCTCATCACGCATGGGGTCAAATGGTTTACCTATAGGATCTATTTCCTTCAATCCAAAATCCTCCAATACTTTCTTAAGTTGATTAGCAATATATTCAACCCCAACTCTCCAGTTCTTATCGACTTTCTCCCAAACCTCCTTGTTCCCCATAGCCATATTAAAGCTATCTAAAACTGGTATTAACTCCCCAATCAGGTTTTCATTTGAGAATCTAGCAAAGTCCTTTTGCGCTTCTTGATCTCTCTTTCTAGCATTTAAAAACTCAGCCTTGTCCTTCTGCCAAGAATTTAGATACTCCTGCTTCTCTTCAATGGCTTTTTTAAGCTTTTCTTTTAGTACCTTCACTGATTCCATAGCACTGTCTTCTACAACCACAGAATCATCGATATTCTCATCTTTTTCAATTGTAATATCATTTTCTTCTTTCATATAAAATAGTATACGTTAGAATTTTAGATTTGCAAATATATAAAATTACGTGGTATTGTCATACCGGCAACTAAAACCCGACACCTAAGCCGTGTCACAAAGAGAAAGTGTTCTTATGGCAGAGTTAACGATAGACAAAACGTCAGGTCTCGATGAAGAGGTTTATGGAATAATTTGTGCCAACGTAATCGGAGCTCTTATGTACTTCGGAGATGAGAGCGTTGCAATAGACCAGATCCACCTTCATCCACGGATTGTGGAAGAGGAGTGCGTCCTAGCGCTCACGATTACATACAAGGTATCTGGGGTCACAAAGCGGAATGAATTCAACCTAACTGGTAACTGGAATGCGTTTTCAATCGCCTCCGCAATCAACAAGCACACCGGCATACCCTTTAAGTCAGATGAGGTTACTGCTGACAAATTGGTGTCCGTGCTTGAATCAATTCCAATTTCACCGATTTCACCGATCAAATGATTGATCGGACAAACAAAAGCGCCTGGGTAAACCCCAGGCAACTTTTTTATCTCTTACTCCACTGTGGACTCTTTCTTGCTTTCTTAAGTCCGAACTTACGTCTTTCCTTAGCTCTTGGATCTCGTTTTAGAAGTCCTGCCTTCTTTAGTTTACCTCTTAACTCTTTATCATATTCAATCAGTGCACGTGCTATACCATGTCTTACAGCATCAGCCTGTCCACTTATTCCACCTCCTTTTGTAACTACTGTAATTTTAAACTTTGTCTCAGTTAGTTTTGCTTCTTTCATTGACTCTGTAGCAGTCATTTGAAGTTCTTTTGTAGGGAAATATTCTTCAACAGTCTTACCGTTGATATCATATGTTGTCTTTGGAGCAGGAGTAATACGAACACGAGCAGATGCTGTCTTTCTTCGTCCAATTGCCTCTATGTATTTGTCTGCTTTTGTTATTGTCATATTATTCTGTAATTGTTAAATTTTTCATCATTTGCTTTCTAAGTGTATTTGAAGGAAGCATTCTGTATACTGCTCTCTCAAAAACCTCACTTGCCCCCTTTCTATTGATTAGGTGCTCAAGAGATTCAGTGAAGAGTCCTCCTCTGAAACCTGTGAAGGTTACATATTCCTTCTCTTTTAATTTCTTTACACTAAATCTGCCTTACTTGTATTTATGATATTTACTTTGATTCCAGATACCTTGTTTCTTACAAATCCAACAGTTCTCTTGCCCATTAGCAAACTTGCTGCTTCGCTTGCAACTCTTCCTAACTTCTTTCCTTGTGCGTCTATTGTATGGTTCATGGTTTTAATATTATACAAATTCAATCAATGCCATTGGCGCTGCATCTAGCGCTCGTGGAGAAAGTTTAATAATACGAGTATATCCTCCCTTTCGATCAGCATACTTCTTTGCAAGTGTATCGAAAAGTACCTTTGTTTCCTTTTCTCCATCTAGCTTTGAAATTACTACTCGTCTTGAAGCAAGAGTACCTGTCTTTGCCTTTGTTACAAGCTTTTCTACATATGGTCTTAGCTCCTTAGCCTTAGCCAGAGTTGTCTTGATACGACTTTCATTAATTAGATTTCTAGCCAAAGATCTCATCAATGCATTACGTGCATCTTTCTCTAGTCCGAATTTTCGTTTTACTGAATGGTGTCTCATATTATTATTTTAATGTAATTCCGTATTGTGACAATACTTTCTTAATCTCCTGTATACCCTTGCTTCCTAGACCTTCTATATCAAGGATATCCACCTCCTTCTTTCTTGCCAAACCTCCAATTGTTCGGATATTAGCACCAGTTAGAGCTTTAGTTGTTCTAGGTGAAAGACCTATAGCATCGATTCGAGTCTTAAGGAATTCAACATCCATTTCCTGCTTTGGTGTCTCACTAGCATTTTCAGATACTTCTTCTTTTGTATCTTCAACAACTTCCTCTTCCTTGAATCCAACAATTGACTTAAGCTGCATGATCATAAGTTTGATTGAATCCTCAAGAGCTTCTCTAGCAGTTAGAGTACCGTCTGTTTCAATTGAAATTCTTAGACGATTGAAATCTGTTCTGTCTCCAACACGCATATTCTCAACTTCATAGTTAACTTTCTTGATTGGAGTGAATGTAGCATCAAGAGATATAGTTCCGATATCAACACGATCCTTTGTGAGCACATCCTTTGAAACATAACCCAATCCCTTTTCTACTGAAATCTCCATATCGAATTCAGATGACTTGTCAGTAAGAGTAGCGATATGTAGATCTGGATTCAAAATCTCAACCTGTCCAGGTACTGTAATATCCTTAGCTGTTAGTGTCTTAACACCCTTAGCCTTTAGTGTAATTGTTTGTGGCTCATCAGTTATTATCTTGATTCTTAGTTTCTTAAGATTTAAAAGAATAGCTATAACATCTTCCTTTACACCTTCTATAGTTGAAAATTCATGTTCAGCACCCTTAATCTTTACTCTTGTAACCGCAGCACCAGGAAGTGATGAAAGAATTATTCTTCTTAGTGAATTACCTAGTGTATGTCCGTAGCCAGGGTAAAGGCCGTCAATTTCGTATATACCACTAAAACCCTCCTCTCGGATTATCTTTGGCTTTGATGGAACAATGATTGAATGATTTGACATATATTTTTTATTAAAATTTAATTAACGACTATAAAATTCCAAAACTGCTCCTACATTGAACATCAATTCTGTCGGTGCGACGTGCGGTATACCCTCAACCGTAACTTCCTTCTTGTCAAAATTGAGTTTCAACCATGATGGAATTTTAATTGTCTTTAGTCTTTCATCTAGAGTATTGAAGAGGGCCTTCTTCTTACTTCCTTCACGAATACCTATAACATCTCCTACTTTAACTTGATATGAAGGTATAGTTACAATTTTTCCGTTGATTGTTAAATGACCATGAGATGTTACTTGTCTAGCTGCCTGACGAGTTGTTGCAAATCCAGCTCTTAGTGCCACGTTATCGAATCTACTCTCAAGAAGATTAATTAGTTTTTCACTTGAATTACCCTTTGATTCTGTAGCTTTGATAATATAGTTACCAAACTGCTTACTTGTTATACCATAGCTATATCTTGCCTTCTGTTTCTCCAAAAGTCCTAGACCGTAATCACTCTTTGTTCTTGGCTTTGATGATTTACTAGCAGCTTTCTTTTGCTCTGAACGTACGGCAAATTTCTGTGTCTGAGTTTTCTCAAAAACACCTACTCCTAGTCTTCTTGCAATTTTATATCTTGGTCCAATTTTCATAAAAATTAATTATTATACTCGTCTCGGCTTCTTAGGCTGAGGTCCATTATGTGGAACTGGTGTCTCATCCTTAATTGATGAGATAGTTACACCTCGAGAAATGAATCCTCGAATTGCTGATTCTCGACCAGAACCTACACCTTTTACTATTACCTGAATATCCTTTAGTCCTAGTGTCTCTGCCTTAAGAGCTAGAGTCTCTCCAACCTTTGCAGCTGCGAAAGGAGTACCTTTCTTAGCACCCTTAAATCCTAGAGTCCCACATGATGACCATATAACTGCATTACCATCAACATCTGTTAGAAGGATCTTTGTGTTGTTGTATGTAGACTGAACATGCAAAATACCAGAATCTAAACGCTTCTTGCTTGATGCGCTTACTTTTGGAGCCTTCTCCTTTGATTCAGAACTTTCAGTTGTAACAGTTGTCTTTTTTGCCATGTTATTTATTTATTATTTCTTCTCTTCTTTCTTTCTACCTGAACCCATAGTCTTTCTGATGTTACCACGTACTGTTCTTGAATTAGTCTTTGTTCTCTGACCTCTTACTGGAAGATGTCTTGCATGTCGCATACCTCTATATGTCTTAATATCTTTATGTCTCTTGATATTTGATGCTACCTCACGCTTTAGATCTCCCTCTATCTTAAATGATTCTATTATTTTTCTTATCTCATTCTCTTGTTCAACTGACAAGTCTTTTGATTTAAATGCAGGATCAATTTTAGCCTGAGCTAATATATCCTTTGCGCGTGATCTACCAACACCGTAGAGAACAGTGAGTGCAATATCAAGTCTTTTTGTATCTGGAATTGTTATACCGAGTATTCTCATATTTATGATGGATTAACCTTGTCTTTGCTTATGTCTAGGATTAGCTTTGCATATAACATATACATAGCTCTTTCTTCGAACTACTTTACATTTTGGACAAATTTTCTTTACTGATGCCTTGACCTTCATTTTTATTTAAAATTTTAGGTATTACTATTAAAATCTTTTTGTAATGCGCGCTCTGCCTCCATACGGATCTAATTCTAGTTCTACCTTATCTCCAATCAGCACTCTAATGCGATGCATTCGCATTTTACCTGCTAAATACGCAAGCTGTACTTCTTCCTTACCATCAAGTTTTACTCTAAACAAAGTATCCGGTAATGCCTCGGTTACTACACCGAATGCAGTGGTTGTTGTCTTTTGTTTAGAGCTATTATTGATCTTGGAATCCATTAAATTTCGCGTTTATCTATACTACCAGAAGTACTGGTTAAAAGTCAATGCCTATACTCTATGTTAATCTTATCTTCTGAGGATGGGAAGGTTCTAAGCCAAAATGGGGTTATTAAAGCATATGCATTAGCTATAGATGGATACTTGGCAAATATGGCTGAACTATCCTTTAATTTTATACCCTTTAGCTCTTCTTTAAGCTTCTTTTCAGGTATAGTTCCGGTTATAGATATTGGACCCTTTAGTGTGAATATGAGTGGTGTACCTTTCTTAGCTGAGAAATCTTTTGAATTTGAGATTGAAAATGCTAGTTCCCTGTCACCATCAATTGAGTATGTATCTGATGGGAATTTTCTAATTTCCTTACCTGCAATACTCTTTATTAATTGCTCATCATTGAATACTGCTCCATATATAGTACCCTTTACTACTATTTCTGCCTCTGAAGTTGTTTTCATCACAGGCTCTGGAATATTAAAATCGAAAGTGTATGAATCTTTGTATAATATTGTATTAGGGGTTATAACATTAGAAAGTTTTTCAACCAATTGAGTCTTTAGTTTTTCTTGCATACCCTTTATCGCATCAGTTTTTGCTACTGGATCTATTGTCATCTTATTACCAGAATATCCTCCTATTACATCTGTTTTTAGACGAGCATAGAAACCTGCATACTTTGCAGTTCCTTGATATCCAGGTAGTTTGAGATCAGACTTTAGATCAGCAGCTTTAATATTGTACTTATCTCCCACCTGATCAGCTACTATATTAACGGCTATACTGCCAGGACTAGTCTTTTTACCAGGAACTACAACAGTTCCTGAGGTTCTGTATACCAGACCATCTGATGTGGATAGTCTAGTACCAGCAACAAGAGTCTGAGATGAAGCACTGTAGTTATTGTATATAACTGCGGTACCTTTAGCTTTTGACTGCACAAGTGGACCTTTTACAGCAGCAATACTCTGCTTAACCTCATCTGTTGCAGTTACAACATCATAAGTAAAATCATCAGTCATATTACTAGGACCTACTTTTTTAGCTGTGAATGTTCCGTTAACATCAAAATTTGTAACTTTAGGAGTGATCGTTACAACAGCCTTTGAATATGAGAGAGACAGTGCGATACCTATAATTACGATACAGATTAGAGTAATGCCAAAAGCAATTAGAGTTTTCTTACCAGGTTTAGAATCAGAAGTTGGTTTATTCTTCCTACTTTGTATTTTTTCTATAATTTCCTCCTCTACGATCTCATCCACTTCTTCTATAGGTTGCACAATCTTTCTTCTAGTCGTAGTTCTAGGATTTGTTTTTGGTTCTTCATCACGCTCAATAGTAATTTTACGTATTGAACGTCTTTCTCCTGGTACTATATCTTGTACTACTTTTTTCATGGCCATACAAATTTAAGACTATTATAACATATTGTTTAAGGCAAATGTGTATATCTTCATCATATTACTTTCTGCTGAACCTTTACCGTAAATTACCTTATCTCCTATGTCTATAGAATCATACTGATTTATACTAAAGTTTATCTGACTAGTTATCATTGCCCCCTTAAAGAGATCAAAATGACTATGTGCAGAAAGATATATAGTTCTTGGGATACTTGTGATATCTAAACTATTTTTAATTGAATTGATACAGTCACTACTCCACTTATTCATTAATGGAGTAATAACCTTATCTATTCTTCCCATCTCTGCATCATTTAGTTTATGTCCTTGATATAGTGATAGTATTGAATCACTAGTATCTAGACTCTCTTTATTATTATTGGCTATTTTCTTTAATATGGTTGATATTCCAAATGGTAGTGTTGCTATATGTCTACACAATCCTTCTTTTATAACTATCATATCGGTAAGTTCTCTGTGTATATGTATATAGATAAACTCATTTTTATCCTTAAAGATCTCTCTTAGAGCTGAGTATTGTAATAGTAAACCAGAATGGAAGGAATGCTCCTTATAGTTTAAGTGTTTTGAAAGTAATGCCTTTAGTTTCTCTATGAAAACTGTGGGAGAAAATGAGGTTGAGATAGATAATTCAAGTAGGTGTGCATATTTATCCTCAACATCTAATGTGGGATATCCATTTAGCCTGATTTCAAATACTTTTTGCTCAATTGGGAAGGAATCCCCTTTTACATTATCATTATTCAACTCTCCTTTAATTATTTCCGCCATAAGTGAAGAGGTAACTTTGGTTTCAGATTCAAATTTAACTTGAACAGTCTTTAGTTTGGTATTTATCCAAGGCATGGACAATATAACTCTGATATTTCCAATCTTTCTATTACCCACATCCTTTGATATATGATCAAGTACATCTGATATGAGTTTAAAAGTCTTCTTATTTAAATGTTCAACATTAGCTATCTCTGTTTTGTTGCTGAATGATTTAGTAACAACAGAAAGTATTTGATTACCGCCATAGACTACAGATCCTCTAACTAGCCCACTTTGAATGTCTAGAATGACATCAAGAACTTCATTTCTTCCATTAGAAAAAAACTTAAACATGATGGAAATATTATACCATGCAATATTAAATCAAAATAGCTTTTATTCTTCTAACACCTTGAGATGAAGCTTCTTCCTTTTGGATCTTGAATGTTCCAAGCTCACTTGTATTCTTTACGTGTGGTCCACCACAGAATTCCTTAGAATATGCTGACTGTAGATCCTTTCCGATATAGTATATTGAGATAAGATCTCCATATTTTTCACCAAAGAAATGTCTAGCACCTGTCTTCTCTGCTTCTTCTCTTGGTAGGCTTATGTTTTGTACTGGTAAAGCTAGTTTGATCTTCTCATTAACAATATCTTCTACTTTCTTTTTTTCTTCATCTGTCATCTTCTTATCATATGAGAAATCGAAGCGTAGTCTTTCTGGAGTTATATTTGAACCTTTTTGTCCAACACCCTCACCTAGGACATCATGTAGAGCTTGATGAAGAAGATGTGTGGCAGTGTGATACTTAACTGACATTTCACTTGTATCAGCAAGACCCCCTTTGAATTTCTGCTCTGCTCCGGAACGGGATAGGTCTTGGTGTTTTTTGAATTCTTCGTTGAACTTATCAATATCTACCTTAATTCCCCGCTCTTTAGCTAATTCTAGTGTTAATTCGAGTGGAAAACCGTAACTAGAAAACAGTACAAAAGCATCAACTCCTTTCTCGAACTCCTTTAATCCTTTTTCAAGAGTTTTTCTAAATTTTTCTTCTTCTTGATTAATCTCACCTTGAATGTATTCTGATTTAGATAGTATTTCAGGATATGAATCTTTGTATATATTCGCGATCACAGAAACAAGGTTTTTTAAGCTGAATTCAGTTAATCCAAGATGTTGAGCATTCATAATCGCTCTTCTTAGAAGACGACGAAGTATATATCCTCTATCTGTATTTGATGGAACTACACCATCAGCGATTAAAAAGACAGATGAGCGAATATGATCTGCAATTATTCGTGCAGATTTCAAATCCCATTTGCCAGACTTAACCTTTATCTCATCCATTATCGGTTTCAACAGGTCAGTATCATATATATTATCAACTCCCTGTAGAGTCATTGTAAGTCTTTCAAGTCCAGCTCCAGTATCTACGGAAGGTTTTGGTAATTTACCAACGATTTTCCCATCTTTCTTTTCATATTGCATAAATACATCATTCCATACCTCAACAACATGTCTTACATCATCTGCCTTTACATATTCATCATGTGTAAGGCCTCTTCCACCATATGTATTTGATACATCATAGAACATCTCGGTATCCGGACCGCATGGACCGTTATCTCCTGCTTCCCACCAGTTATTCTTTGCAGGAAGAAAGAAAATTCTGTTACCTTCAATACCGTTCTTTTTAAAAATCTCTTTCCAGATATCTGCAGCTTCTTCATCCCTAGGAGCAATATCGTCTCCTTCAAATACAGTTACATATAGCCTCTTAGGATCGAGACCGAGACCTTCAGTTTTTGATGTAAGGAATTCATAACTCCAATTTATTGCATCTTTTTTGAAATAGTCACCAAGGGACCAGTTACCTAGCATTTCAAAGAATGTTGCATGAGTTTTGTCTCCAATATCATCAATATCAACTGTACGTAGAACTTTTTGTGAATCAACCAATCTTTTGCCCTTTGGATGTTCTTTTCCAAGAAGATATGGCACTAGAGGCTGCATACCTGCAGTATTAAAGAGTGTAGAATTTGTAATTCCCTTTTCATCTGGTGTTACTAGAGAAGCTGAGGGGATGATAACATGTCCTCTTTTCTCGAAAAACTTAAGGAATTTACTACGTATTTCACTTGATGTCATGACAGGAGTTTAGCATAAAATACATTAAATATTAAGTACAAAGAAGCGGGTGTGCCCAAGCACACCCGCCCGTACTCTTCTTCAGAGTTCCTCACAAGGAAGTTGGAACGGATCCTCCTTGGTGGTGACTGCGATAAGTATCACGATAACAACTGCGGCTATCGTATACATGAGAAGC
>CAYNAH010000007.1:0-22281 GCA_964395365.1 uncultured Candidatus Saccharibacteria bacterium
GTATGCAAATATAAAAGTACCAAGAGAGACAAAAAAGAAACTCCAAAGTACAGACACTAAGACTTGTCCTGTTTTCTTGTATTCATCAATCCCATAGGCAATGATCTTAGGTAGTACGAGATTGAGTCCATTTGTTGCAAAGCCTAGGACGATTAGACCAGTAGTTAGCCATATATATGGTTTAAGTACGCTAAATACATTAGGTTGTTTGGGGTCATTTTTCACTTTCCTAATATATCAGCTAATTGACTTTTTGCATATGCAGAATTAATCTGAGTATTATGATTAAAAATCTATCACCAATACAGAATGATATTCTCACACGTCTTAAGAATGCTAAGACATTGAGATATGGGGAATTACATAAAACAGATATACCAAATGACCTATTTAACTACCACCTACAGCATCTTGTTAAGATAGGGATGGTGGAAAAGGATAATGGAAAATATCATCTATCAGCCATAGGGATTAAGCATGTTGCAGATCCATATATTGCTAATAACACTATTACTAGTTTGTTTAAGATGAATGTCATAACCATAGTCTCAAGGGTGGTTAAAGGAAAGATTGAGATACTTAATCAATTAAGAAAATCTAATCCTTCATATGGGAAAATCGGTGTAATGGGAGGAGTTGTATTAAAAGGTGAATCTATCGAAGTAGCAGCAACAAGAAAACTTAAAGATGAGACGGGATTGAATGCAAAACTTAAGTTTGTAGGTTGTGAAAGAAGGATGATGTATAAAGATGGGGAACTGTTTTCTGATGTATTGTTTCCGATAACATACACAAAATCATATTCAGGTAACTTAATAGTTGATTCAAATTTTGGACATAATATGTGGGTGCCAATTAATACAGCAATTAAAAATGAATCTTCAGAATATGATTCTATAAAAAGTATAGTTAAAGTGTTGAAAGCTATAAAAAATAATAAGATAGATACTTTACCAGTATTTTTTGAGGAAAGTGTTCAATCTGATAATCCACAATAGCCGAAGATATCCTCGCTTTCTTTTCATAATCATAGAGCTAGACTGTAATTATGAATACAAATATTAAAGAATTTAAAACAAAAGGTTATGTGACCTTGGAGTATCCAAAAGATCTTAGAAAGTCAGTTAATAAAACTATAGCTTCTTGGAAGTTGTTCTGCGATCTACCAATAGATGTGAAAAAAGGATTACCGTACAGTAACAATGCTGATGGAGTTGGATATGAATTTAAAGAAGGTATTGGGAATAAGGCAGATAGAAAGGAGAACTTTGATGTAACTACGGTTGGTCAAGAGTGGCTAAAGAAAAATAGTAGAAGTATAGATAATCCGATAGTATTAGATTTTATCAAAGATTCAACTAGTCTCGTTGGGTTAATGAAACCCTTAATACTTGATTTTGCTAGACAGTGTGAAGAAGAATACGGACTTGTAGGTTTTGCTGATGAAGTAGATCAAAGCGAAGAAAACTTTTTCGTCCGCTTCATACACTATTTTGGTGACAGACAAGTTAATGAGGAAACAGCTGTATCACACTGTGATCAAAGTGGATTCACTCTCCATCTTTTTGAAAGTGATCCTGGATTACAATGTCTAAACTTTAATATGAAGTGGGAGGATATGCCTGTTTCTGAGGGAGAAACTGTCATCATTCCAGCTATGCAAATGCAGCTTAGATCAAGTGGGGAATTAAAAGCACTTTGTCATCGAGTTGTGGCTAATATAAATACAGCTGAATATGGTAGATACTCTGCTGTATGTTTTGTACAGTTAAACAATACCCCTAAAAGAGACAAAGAAAAGACTGGTAGATTGCAGGAAAAAGCACCTGGTTTTAATTACAATATGGATATTAAAGAGTTCGCTAAGATGTTTAAATAGATATGTTAATATATATTAATGAACAATACAGAGATCGAATGCAGGTTTTTAGAAATTAATAAGACTGAAATAATTAAAAAACTATTAGATCTGGGTGCGGTAGACCTTGGTGAAAAGATGCTAGAGGAAGTCATTATCTATGACAAGGATCTAAAATGGCGTGAGGAACAAAGATTTATAAGATTGAGAAAGTCTGGAGATAGTGTATCGATATCGTATAAAGAGCATAATGCTCATACAGTAGATGGAACATTTGAAATTGAATTGAAGATAGATGACATAGCTCAAGCAGAACTTCTTTTTGAAAAGATTGGTTTAAATCCATATCGTAGACAACAGAAGAAGAGACATACCTTGAAACTTAATAGCAATACTTTCGATATCGATACTTGGCCTGGTATACCGACGTATCTTGAAATCGAAGGTGATTCAGAAAATGCTCTAAAAGAAATATCTAATACATTAGGATTAGATTGGGGAAAAGCAGTATTTCATAATGCTGCTTGGGTTATAGAGAATGTGTATAAAATAAAAGTAAGAGAATTAAAGTGTTTTACTTTTGATAAAATGGAATAAAATTCATTGCATAATATTTGATGCAGGTTATAATAAGAATACATGCATTCTTCGCATCAAAAAGGTTTCACCTTGATTGAATTGTTGGTGGTGATATCGATAGTAGGATTATTGAGTTCAGTAGTGCTCGCAGCACTTTCTGGTGCACGTAATAAAGCGAAAGACTCTGCTGTAATCCAGGAGGCGAGACAAGTGGCTACTTTAATGGCACTTGAGTACTCAGATAGTTCTAGTTATGCAAATTTACAAAGAGGTTGGATAATTAGTGATACCGTATCTTGTAATCCAGCCTCAGCTTTCGCAGGTAATTATGCTGGTAAAATAACAGAATTGTGTAATAGTATTAAAAATAAACTTGGATCTAGTGGTAACCGCTTCTATGTAGGAGCTCCAGCTACTGGTGGTGCACAATCATATTCTATTATGGTTGTCATGCCATCAACTGGTAATACGTATTTTTGTATTGGTGATAGTGGTAGAACATCACTTGGTCCATATAACGGAACGCCAACTATTTGGTACAGCCCCGGATGTTACGGTGATCCTTAAAGATACTTAACCCCATAGCTCCTCATCGTATCGATAATCTTTCCTAGCGCTACACCTTTTTTTGTTAGTGTGTATTCAACTCTAGGTGGTTTTTCATTAAACTTTTGTCTAGTAATTAAACCCTCCTTTTCTAACAACAAAAGCTTTTTAGTTATTGTCCTTGAACTAACTCCAACTAGTGACTTTTCAATCTCACTAAATCTTTTAGCCTTAATCAGCAAATCCCTTATTATTAAAAGGGTAAAAGTATCTCCAATTATATTGGCAGTTTTTGCAAGAGGGCATTCATTGCATATACCCGAGATCTGTTCCTTTGTTCTTAACATATTGACCACAGTATATCATATGTGTAAATACTTTACAAAGTAAAGTGATGGATTATAATTACCGCATTAATATTAAAAAATATATATGAGTAAAATAAATTCAAAAGATCTTACAAAGCAGGCTCCACGTAGTGCATATGAAAGAATCGGAGGACTAGCGATTATCGCTAGAACAATTGATAAATGTAGAGCAACTATTAACAGTGTGAATGGGGAATACCATTTTGATTGCCCACTCGATAATACTCTATTTAAGTTCATGGGAATTAAGGGTGATGATTTCAAAAAATATGTTTTAGAGAACCATACTGATGAAGAAATTGCTAATTGGGTAAAGAATAACGGTATTAAAAAGACAGATGCTGAGATCAAGGCCTGGTCAGATGCGTTTAAAACTGATTACTCATACTCTACTGATCCTAATAAGAAAGACTGGTTTATCAGTGAATGCAAGAGACTTAATCTTGATCCAATGAAAACAACACTGTTCGACTATCTAGATGTTGACGACAAGGTTAGTTTTGCTATGTAGTGGTGTACCTCTACTATGCTGTGCTATAATACCGACGTTATTAAATAATCAATTAAACACTCCATTTGGAGAAAATATATGGCAACAAAAACGAATTCTGCATTTATGAAACCTTTAACTGTTAGTGCCGATCTAGCTGTTGTAGTTGGAAAGGGACCTATGGCTCGTTCTGAAGTTGTTAAGAAACTCTGGGCATATATCAAGGACAAGAACCTACAGGACGCTAAAAACAAGAGAAATATTAATGCAGACGCTGCTCTTAAGAAGGTATTTGGTGGAAAGGATATGGTAAATATGTTTGAAATGACAAAGCTTGTTTCAAAGCATCTATCATAGTTTTACTAGTTTAATAGAATTAATAAATGAAGAATAGCAAAATTATTATTGCACTCGTTGCCGTCGTTTTTTTTATTGGAGCAATCGTCATAATTGCACGTAATCCAAAGAATAATGTTGAGAATACAAATACTTCAGCTACTCCAGTGGTAAGTACTCCCTCAACAAATAATAATGTAGGTACACAACCATCAACAACACAAGGTAGTGTAACAGCATCATACTCTCTAGCGGATGTCTCAAGTCATAAGAGTCCTTCTGAATTGCTGGTCAGCAATAAATGGTAAGGTGTATAACTTAACACCATGGATATCTAAACATCCAGGAGGATCTAATGCCATCATTTCTCTTTACGGTATAGACGGTAGTACTGGATATAATGGCGCTCATGGTCAACAGAAGAGACCAGCCAATGAACTTGCAGGTTTTATGATTGGCTTACTTAAGTAAAATATATGAGTATTCAAACAATTAATCAAAAGCTAAATTCACTGATTCCATATGCACCAGCAATTGTGCGTATTGGTATATCACTTGTTGTTATTTGGTTTGGAGTTCAGCAAATGCAGAATCCAATATCATGGTTACCAGTATTACCTGAATGGACTCAATCACTCCCAATTAGTCAGGTTGCGCTTATATACCTTAACGCATGGTTTGAAATCGTATTTGGACTACTGCTACTTGTTGGATTCTACACAAGACCAGTTGCACTACTCGTTGCACTACACCTTCTTGATATAACATTTACCGTTGGCTACGGAGCTATAGGGGTTAGAGATTTTGGGTTAGCAATGTCTGCAATAGCCATATTCGTAAATGGTTACGATAAGCTATGTGTTGATAAAATCAGTACTCGTGATATGCTCTAAAGCATGTCTAAAGAAATCATTCTAAGTTTCGACGAGGTCTCATTTGAATTTGGTCATAATAAACCAATACTTGATGAGGTCAGTTTCTCTGTGAGAAATGGTATGAAGGTAACTCTAATGGGACAGAATGGTGCGGGTAAAAGCACACTTTTCAGTCTAATTACCGGACATAGCAGGCCAGAATCAGGAAAGATTAATATCTCTAATGGAGTATCAATTGCTTTAGCAAAGCAGGTAATTCCTCGTGATTATCTCGATATCACACTCAGAGAATTCTTTGAGAGATGCTTTAGTAAAAAGATATATGATATTGATGTGAAGATAAAGGAGGTATTGGAAATAGTTAACTTTAATGCACCATATGATCGTATAATCAGATCATTTTCTGGAGGACAGCAAGCACGCCTACTGCTCGCTTCAGCTATTATCCAAAATCCAGACCTACTCCTACTTGATGAGCCTACAAATAATCTTGATAAGGCAGGTATTGAGCATTTAACTAATTTCCTTAAGAACTATAGCAAAACAGTTATAGTAATATCTCACGATGCAGATTTCCTAAACTCCTTTACTGATGGCGTCCTATACCTAGATGTCTTCACAAAAAAGATCGAACAATATTTTGGTAACTATTTCGATGTGGTTAAACAAATATCTTCACGTATCGAGAAAGAAAATATGAAGAATGCGCAGTTGGCTAAAGAAATACAAGAGAACAAAGACAAGGCTGGATTCTTTGCAAACAAAGGTGGTCAAATGCGACTTGTCGCTAAAAGAATGAGAGAAAAAGCTGAAGCTTTGGAAGAAGAAATGGTTGATGTAAGAAGGGAGGACAAGACAATCAGACCATTTATAATACCTTCACAACCTGAAATTGTTGGCGAGATCCTAAAGATTAATTCGTATAAAGTTATACATGATCATAAGGCTACAAACAGGAAAACTTCTATATCTCTTAAAAGAAATACACACCTACTTCTACGTGGACCAAATGGTATAGGTAAAAGTACTCTCCTTCAGACAATAGCAGAGGGTGGTGCTGGGTCTGTGATTGCAGAAGGTGTAAGGGTGGGATATTACAGACAGGATTTCTCAACTCTTAATTTTGAGGATACCGTACATGATTCTTTGATACAGGTTACAGAGAAAAAGAATGAGGAAGAAATGAGATCAGTTGCAGCTGGGTTTCTAATAACTAGTGATGTGATGAATGTAAAAGTGGGTAGCCTATCAGAGGGTCAAAAAGGACTTGTAGCATTTGCACGACTCGTACTTGAACGTCCCGGTCTATTAATACTCGATGAGCCAACAAATCATATTAATTTCCGTCATATACCACTTATAGCTGAAGCATTGAATAAGTATGAGGGGGCAATGATACTAGTGTCTCACGTTCCAGAGTTTGTGGAGAAGATTAGGATTGATGAAACTCTAGATTTAGAGAAAAAGTCTTAAGCTAGATTATTCGGTATTTCTAGGAAGAATGTTGTACCAGTATCTTCGCTTGATTCAAACCAGACTCGTCCTTTGTGTAGTTCCATAATCTTCTTTACATAATACAAGCCTAGTCCTGTACCGTATGATGTGTGTGTAGCCTTCGACGTCCTATAGAATTCCTTAAACATATTACTATGTTCAGTTGTAGCAATACCGATACCTTGATCTGTAACACTTACAATATGAGTATTAGGTGTCGATTTATATCCTATCGTTACGGTCTTACCGGCAGCAGAATATTTAATAGCATTTGAAAGTATATTAGATATAGCACGCTTTATCTTAACCTGATCACAGACAATATTTAGTTCCTTAGGTAGTGTTCCACTCCTGACTATAGCAATATTTTTTTCTTTTGCTGGTATTACGAAAACTGCTGTTATCTCGTCAAGCATTGAGATTAGGTCTGCTTTTTTAAGAATTAGAGATTTTGCTTCTCGCTTCTCCATCTCTGTTGATTCTAGTATCTGATTCGCTGTTTTAAGGAGCTCTACGCTCGAGTTATGCATTAGTTTCAAACTTTCTTTCTGATTTTGACTGAGATTCTGACTCTCATGCTCTATCATATAGTCAAGTGACCATTTAATGCCTACAAGAGGTGTCCTAAGATCGTGTGCTACTATGGATACGAACTCTGATCTCAATGCCAGCAAATCTCTTTCCTTACGTCTTTCTCTATACAGGAAGAGTACAAGACTTGATAGTAGTAAAGTTAGAAGAGCAGGAATGGATCCATAAATTATTAGTGTAGTATAGTAGTTTCTAGAATTCATATCTATACCGACAACATACATGACTTCATTTGATTTAGGATCAGTGATTGGTGATAGGGCACTAATCCATGAACCCCAGCGATCAGATGTCGGTCCTTCTATAGCACTTTCATTATTTACAAAGACATTTCTAAAAGTATCTGTTGCCTCGAAGTATACTTGACCGGGTGGGGAATAATCAGGGGAGTCACTTTTCTCTGAATCAGCGACGAAATATATCTCACCGTTCTTCATGCTAGTAATATATACAAATTTAATATCCCCATTAATCTTGGCGATATTCATTAGTTTTGTTTTAAGCTCGGTATATATTGTACTATTCTCATCATTCTCATCACCTGCAAGTGATTTCAATGATTTGAGATCAAGAGTAGTGGCGGCAAGTTTAGTATGCTCGATTAATGATTTTTTAACAGAATCACCAGCATACCTTACTGTATAGAAAGTGGAAAATAGACCAATTAGCAAAATAATCGCAATTAAAGTATACGGTTTCCAAATTGCTTCTCTTTGTTTATTTTCTTTATTCAACATATCAAATACCAAAATTTATACTTGCTGTATTCCAAGTGCTTCCTTAATCTTTTGAATTATGTCTTTTGTTGTCGAAGTACTTTTTGTTAGATAGAAAGAAGGATGCTCCTGAACTATACCTTTCATAATACTATCATCTGCGGTGAGTGAGGTTAGTAATATTACCTTCACATTTTTTCCGTATTCTCCACTCTCCCTCAATTTTTTCAACATTTCCATACCTGACATGTTTGGCATAGATATATCTAGAAGGATTAGATCAGGTTTTTCCTCCAAAGCTTTGTTAAGTCCTGTGAGACTGTCTGATGCAGATATTACATTAAACTCGTCTTTAATTAATATCGCAGCTAGCGTATTAGTTATAGTTGTTTCGTCGTCGATTATTAAAATAACAAAATCACTATTTTTCTTTATTTCCATGCATATATATTAACATATATTCTAGTCACGTCCCACAGAGTTTCCGGATACAAGACCAGTTGTCCAGCATAGTTGTAGACTATATCCACCTGATGGACGATCAATGTTTAAAACGTCTCCAATTAGGTACAGATTACTGATTATTCTGGATTTCATGTTCTTAAAATCAACTTCTAAGAGATCTACACCACCAGAAGATACTATAGCCTTATCTGAACCAAGTAAGTTATCCACCTCCATCGGTATTCCTTTTATTACATCAATTAGTTTTAATCTCTCTTCTCGACTAACACTGTTGCATGTTTTCTCTGTATCAATTTTTGCTAGTTCAAGAACTATATCTACTAGTGCTGAAGGTATGATGTTGCCTAAAGAATTCTTAATTTTCTTTTTATCATCCGTTTTGAATATCTCTTGTAATTTAGAATTCATCATTCCATGATCAAGTTGGGGTAGTAGATCAAGTTTTATGATAACTTCACCGTATTTCAATAGTTCTCCAATATCTTTACTCATATTCAGTACTGTTGGTCCACTTATTCCAAAATGAGTGAATAGAAGTTTACCTTTGTGAACCTCCTGCTTCTCATTGTTTTGGAAAGTAGTTAGTTTAATGTCTCTTAATGTAACTCCTGACAGCTTCTTATGCCAGCTATCTTTTAATGCGATGGGCACAAGAGCCTCATTTGAAGGAATTATATTGTGGCCTAAATTCTTTAACCAATTAAAACCATCACCTGTAGATCCGGTTTCTGGTCTCGATGTTCCACCGGTTGCTAGTATAAAATACTTTGCTGTTATCACATCACCATTTTTAAGTTTTACTCCGGTAATTACATTATTTACAGTCTCAAAACCAACCACTGTTGAATTAGTTTTTATGATCACATTATTCTCATTCATATAATTAACTAATACATCCCATACAGATTGTGACTTGTCAGTAACAGGGAATACACGTTTTTCAGCTTCGATTTTTGTTGGCATTCCACGAGTATTAAAGAATTCAAGTGCGTCTTTAACACTAACTTGAGAAAATGCGGAAAAAAGAAATTTATCACTATCCTTATATTTCTTGAGAAAGGTTCTCACGTCATACTCTGCATTAGTTACATTACATCTACCACCTCCAGTGATTAAGAGCTTAACACCCAATGTAGGATTCTTTTCAAGTAGAGCAACTTTAAGACCTCTTTTTGCAGCAGTACCAGCAGCCATCATACCAGCTGGTCCTCCTCCTATTACAACCACATCAAATTTCTCCATATTTATTAATCAAAGATTGAGACAAGATATTCATCAATATCTCTCTGATCCATATCATAGAAATTCTTACCCTTATTATGTAGATATTTCGCTAGTTTTATACCAACAAATCTCCAATGCCATGGTTCATACACATAAAACTTATTATTCTTAGGATATGAAAGTATGAATCCATATTTGTATGCATTGGCACTAAGCCAAGTGAATGCTTTTGTATTTTCAAAACCATCTAGTTCTCCTCCAATACCTGGTGTGATTAAGTCTACAGTTGTGCCTAACTGATGTTCAGAATATCCCTGATCAGCCGAGAACTGATTAGCGGTACCAGCACCATATATGACTTTGTAATCTTGCTTAAGGGCTTGCTGCTCGTTGAAGGATCTATACGCAGAAAAGACATAGATATCAACTCCAGCATCTTTTGCTGCGATTATCATATCTTCTAGTTTAGGCCAAACCATATTGTGAACCTTTAATACCTTTGAATCTGAATATGTATACTCACCTGGAACCTCGGTTAATCTAGATGGGGCATAGTTTTCGTTTAGGAAAAAGATTTTTGAATATTTCGCTAGAAGTTCCGGATCAGTCTTGCTTAATTTCTGTAGTGTAGTTACAGTGTCTGAAAAGTTGCCAACCTCTTCTTTGTATACACCAAGCTTCTTTTCGATGGTACTTACATTCTGTCTTAATTGGTATACATCATTGATTGAATTCTCTTTGTTTTTCGATATCTCCACTCTCAGTTGTTCTGTGGTAGATGCAAGATTCTGTTCAAGAGAATATACATGACTCGAGACCTTGTAAATGCTGATATAGCCGAATGTGGTAAGTATTACTACCACAGCTATAACTGCTTCAATACTGTGCTTTTTAAGTAAATTTAAAATCATGGATATATAGTATCATAAACTAGTATATTGACAATATGATCAATATAATATATATTCACATAACAATTTATGTACAGAAACAATTCGAATTCTCGACCACAAGGTAGATTTAGTAACCGACCTCCTGCTCGATTTAATAACAATAGAAGAGCAAAGAATAGAGGCTCACAAGGTGAGAATATTTCTCATGCTCGTTTCATTAACAAAGCAACGATAACAGAAGAAGTGGAGCATTTTGTACCAGAACATGCATTTACTGATTTCAATATTGAAGAAAGTCTAAAATCAACGATTGTGGGAAAAGGATACAAGCTTCCAACTCCAATTCAGGACAGATCAATTCCGCATATCTTAAAAGGTCAGGATATCGTAGGTATTGCAAATACAGGTACGGGTAAGACTGCAGCTTTCCTAATTCCACTTATAGACAAGGTTTTAAAGAACAGAAAAAATAAGATATTGATTGTGGTACCAACACGTGAATTGGCTATACAAATACAGAATGAGTTAATCGGCTTTACAAAAGGTATGAAAATCTTTTCAGTATGCTGCGTAGGTGGTGCGTATATCGGTAAACAACTATCTGAACTTAGATATGTAAATGAATTCATCATAGGTACACCTGGAAGATTGAAGGATTTGATTGAAAGAAAGGCGATTGTACTTAATCAATTCTCAACAATTGTTTTGGACGAAGCAGATCGTATGTTGGATATGGGATTCGTAAACGATATGAGATATCTAATGGCTGGCATGCCTAAGCCTCGTCATACACTATTCTTCTCTGCAACCATTTCTCCAGAAATTGAAAGAATGATCGGAGAGTTTCTAACTGAACCAGTTAGAATATCTGTAAAGACTAGGGATACATCTAAAAATATTGAACAGGATATAGTAAGGGTTGCTAGAGGTTTGAATAAAATAGATGTGTTGGGTGAACTTCTTTCAAAAGAGGATTTTAATAAGGTTATAATCTTCGGTAGAACTAAACACGGCGTAGAGAAACTTTCTAGAGCCTTAATTGCAAAAGGATTTAAAGCAGAATCAATACATGGTGACAAGAATCATAGTCAAAGACAAAGAGCTTTAAAAGGCTTTAAGGAAAATCAAGTACAAATACTAGTAGCTACAGATGTGGCAGCACGAGGATTGGACATTCCTGATGTTAGTCATGTTATAAACTTTGATATACCTGCAACATATGATGACTATATTCACCGAATAGGTAGAACAGGACGTGCTAATAAAAAGGGTAAGGCTCTAACTTTTGTAGAATAGTTTTCTGTCTGTAGAAAATATATTTTCTGCAATATGGTAAATGGTATAGGTAATAAAGAATGCTGAGAATACATCAATTGTGTAATGTAGATGTGCTAGTAATACAGTTATAGCAAAGATTATTGATGTTGCTATAAATATTATCCTCAAATACTTGTTCTTCCAATATATTAGCGCAAGAAGGAAGGGTACACCGGTGTGACCAGAAAAGAATAGATCTCCACCAAAAGTAAATTCACTCATCCAACTGCTAGGGTCTATGACCACAGGACTACCAAATGGAGCGATGTGGGTCATACTGATAAACAGGGAACGAATAACGATAAAAAGTGCTACACTTTTTAATACGAAAGGGATTTTTCCAGGTGAATAGAGGCAAAGAAAAGTAAAGAATGTCCAAAAGGCATATGTACCATAGAAAAAAATGAAATCTAAATCATAAGCCTTTGTATTACTCAGTATTATATCTGTTACTGGATTACTAGCACTTTCACTAGCGTAGTTACCGGTATAGAAGTTTAAAAAGAGACTAAAAGTAAAAAATAATAAAGCAACAATAACTGAGAGAGTGAAGGCTCCGTCAGAGAAGAAATCCCTGTACTTATACGCTATAGCTTTCATGTGTTAGTATTATACTACATTTATGCAGGATTGGCTTATATACGTAGGGAATAATCATGAATACTTGGTATATCTAATTATCATTGTACTTGCTTGTGCAGAAGGCCCTATACTGTCCATGATATTTGGAGTTTTAATTAAACTTGGGTATTTTAGCTTCGTGCCAGTATATGCAGCGTTAATGATTGGCGATCTTTTGGGGGATACCGTATGGTACTATGTCGGTAGGAAATGGGGACATGGATTCATATCACGATTTGGTAAATATGTAAGCGTGACAGAAGAAAAAGTAGGTATAATAGATAGAATTTTTCATAGTCATAAGTATAAGATTCTATTTATTTCAAAAATAAGTAATGGTTTTGGTTTCGCACTAGTAACACTTATGACGGCAGGAATAGTTAAGATACCATTTGCAAAATATTTAACTGTAAATCTCATCGGTCAGTTTATCTGGTCAGGGGTATTAATAGGCGTAGGATATTTCTTTAGTAATTTGTATATGCAGGTAGATTCAGTTCTGAGTAAGATTGGAATAGTAGCTTTCTTCATAATACTAGTCGCTGCATTCCTCGGATATAAAAACTATTTAAAAAATAAAATTGAAAAACTAGAAATATGATTTCAATAATTATACCAACATATAATGAAGAGAAGGCTATAGAAGCTACGATAACCAGATTAAGATCTAAATTAAAAGTCCCTTATGAAATTATAGTGACTGATGATAAGAGTTTGGATAATACTGTTAGTATAGCAAAGCGCTTTGCTGATATCGTTCTGACTCCAGATGAAAAACATAAAACTATAGCCGCAAATAGAAATGCTGGGGCAAAAGTTGCAAAAGGAGACATTCTCATATTTCTTGATTGTGATGTCTACATTGAAGATGTGAGTAATATTATAGAGCGTTTTAAAGATGAAAATATCGTAGCGCTAACAGGTAGACTACAAGTACTACCCGAATTAGAAACTATTGGAGACAAGATTGTGTATTTTTTCTTTAACCTTGTACATCACATTAAAAATAATATTCTACATTCAGGTGAAGCTCCAGGTAAATTCCAAATGATTAGAAGAACTGCCTTTGATAAGGTTAATGGTTTTCGAGAAGACCTAGTTACAAGAGAGGATGGTGATATGTTTGCCAGACTCTCAAAAATAGGTAGAACAGTTTACGATCCATCTTTCTTGGTACTTCACTCTGGTCGCAGAGCACATAAAATTGGATGGCCGAAACTTCTATATATATGGATGAAAGAGTCTATATATTTTGCTATATTCAATAAATCAAACGTTAAAGAATGGAAAGATATTAGGTAAAACTGCCACCCAGGTGAATGGGTGGCAGCGAGAGGGTAGTCTCATTTGTTAATCATTTGGTATGACCTTACTACCAAGGCCAACCAACAACCGATCACAGTCGCCCAGGCTTTGTAATCACGCAGATTACTCTTCCAGCCGACCGGACCAATCAGGCTCAAGAGCATGTTGCTTCCGATAAATACATGCAGTCCTAGAAGACTGGATGCAGTAACGACAAAACCTGTGCTAACCGTTGTCGTTTTGAAATAGAAGCAGAGCACTGGAATCAGTGCTAGTCCCATGTATATAGCATGGACGTAACCGGCAGCGGTGAGTTTCTGTCTACGTATGAGACAGCCTGGAGTCTCGTCGCGACACCAGAGTAGGTGAAAGACGATACTTGCAGTTATGGCGCAAACAGCGGGTGACCAGCTATCGTGCCACTGCGAACCAAACTTCCAGATCATACATGTTGTAACCGGAGTCACAATCAGCAGATCACCATAACTGGCACCGAAGTGCCATGTGAATGGTAGGAAGTTATCGTATCTCCTTCGCATTTGCTGGGCGAAGAAAGCTTGTCCTACATAGGACAGGTATCCTTGTAGGATTGTCAGACCAATCATGCCCACCATGTACATGAGGGCAATTACTTGCATGTTCATCTAATAACATATAAACATGTAATACTACATTAGTCAAATTACACATTTTTTATTAAACTATGTAATATAGTTATACATATATGAAAATATCTGTAGTCATACCAGCACATAATGAAGAAAAAAGTATTGCTAGTACTTTAAAGGCAGTTCTAGCACAAGACTATGAAGATTTTGAAGTTATTGTCGTTGATAATGTTAGTATTGATAGAACATCAGAGGTTGCTAAGCAATTTCCTGTTAAGGTTGTATACGAATCACGCAAAGGGCTCCTATGGGCAAGGGAATGTGGAAGAGTCAATGCGACTGGTGAGATTATAGTAAACATTGATGCAGATTGTTTACCTGATAAGGATTGGCTATCTACAGGAGTCAGTAACTTTAAAGATGGTGTTGTTGCAGTTACTGGACCATATGATTACCATGATGGTGATAGGATATTTAGGTTTGTATCACTGTTTGTTCAAAAACACGTATATCATTTAATGAATCATACTATTCAGTTCACTAAACAAGGAGCTGTTCTCATCGGCGGTAATAACTTTATAAGGGCAGATGTTATAAAAAAAGCAGGTGGGTATAACACCAAACTAGTTTTTTATGGCGAAGACACTGATACTGCAAAAAGAGTATTTAAATATGGAAAAGTTGTCTTTGATAAAAAACTACAGATGAAAACTTCTGCAAGAAGGTTTAAACAAGAGGGTACTCTTAAAATAACATTCAAATACCTATATCACTTCTTTAAAATTGTGCTAGGCGGATAGCTGTATAAATTACTACCATACCAAGAACTGTGAGAACGGTTGTCCAAATCGTAGGATGACTATGATGACTTTCTGGTAAAAGATCGCTAGCACCTATGTATAGGAAGAAACCAGAAAATAGTGCTAGTAGAGTTCCTAAAGATGTTTCGGACAGACTAAATAATAGTGTTGCGCATATACCTAGTACAGGTGCGATAGCATCAACGATTAACCACTTTACTGCTTTCATCTTTTCTCCGCTATTTTTCATTATCATGTTTACAGTATTTATACCGTCAGAGAAATCGTGTACTAGTACAGCGGTTGTAACAATCATACCTACAGAAGTTGAGACCTGGAATGCAAGACCTATACCTATACCATCAAGAAAACTATGAATTGATAGGCTAGCAGCACCAAGTATTCCTCTCTTGTTATGTGCATGCTCATGTTCATCATCGTGATGTGAATGAAGTATTATAAATCTATCAAGGATCATATATAAAATGAAACCAATAGCCACAACTGCTGTAACTTTAGATGTATCTCCACCAAGTTCTATAGCTTCAGGTAGTAGGTCAAAGAAAGCTACACCAATAACTGCTCCGGCACTAAAGCCAAGAATAAGATGCAATTTATCTCTGAATCTTAAAGCAAATAATCCTCCTAAGATGGTACATGCAAAGGCTGCAATACTAATTAAAATTATCATAATAATAATATACACTATTATGTTGTATAATAACAAACATGAAAAAGGATAATGCGATAGCGGTGTTTGCTAATGGGTGCTTCTGGTGTACAGAGGCAGTATTCTCTATGCTTAAAGGGGTCTCCTCTGTGCTACCAGGATATACTGGAGGAAAGACAGATAATCCTAATTATGAATCTGTCTCAGGAGGGAATACAGGTCACGCAGAAGCAATACAAATAGAATACGATCCATCAGTGATATCTTATGATGATTTACTCTCAGTATTTTTTAATACACACGATCCAACCACGCTAAATCGTCAGGGGAATGATGTGGGTACACAATACAGATCAGCAATATTCTATAATACACCAGAACAAAAGGAAAAGGCAGAAAGTTTGATAAAGGAATTAAATGATACGAAGGCATATGATAAACTAGTTGTGACAGAGGTCAGACCACTTACAGTATTCTATCCATCTGAAACATATCATCATGAATACTATAAAAATAATAAGAATCAACCATACTGTCAGTTAGTAATTGCTCCAAAATTAGAAAAGTTACAAGAGAGGTTTGAAAAACTATTAGATAAAAATAAAGTATGAAAAAACTAACGCCAGAACAACAGAGAGTTTTAAAAGAAAAGGGTACAGAAGCACCTTTTTCTGGTAAATATGTTCACAAGACAAAGGATGGAGTATATAAGTGTGTGGCTTGTGATAATCCAATTTTTGCCTCAGATGCACAATTTGATTCAGGTTCAGGTTGGCCTAGCTTTGATCAAGCAATACCAAATGCAGTAAAAGAAATTGAAGATAATGATCATGGTATGCATAGAACAGAGATTGTTTGTGCAAAATGCAATTCACACTTAGGGCATGTTTTTAACGACGGTCCAACAAAAACTGGTAAGAGGTATTGTATTAATTCAGTTTGTCTTGATCTAGAATGAAAAGAACAATATTTATTATATTTCTAATAATGATTGTTGTATGGATATCCTCATATCTCTCAAGCTTTTTCACTACCGATATAGATATCACACCATCTGATAAGAGTAATTTAATTGTAGTTGCCTCTCCGATTAAAGATTCAGAAGTAAGTTCACCATTAAGTGTAGCAGGACGTGCACGGGGATCATGGTTCTTTGAGGGAAGTTTCCCTATAGTCCTAGTTGATTCTTATGGTAATGTAATTGCAGAGAGCCATGCTACAGCACAAGGTGAATGGGCAACAAATGAATTCGTAAAGTTTGTAGGTAGTTTGGAGTTCAATAACTATATTAAAGGAGCAAGTGGAAAGATTATTCTCAAAAAAGATAATCAATCTATGTTACCAGAGAATGATGATTCAATAGAGATTCCAATAATATTTAAATAATATGAAAGAAATAATAAAGGAAATAGAAAAATCAAATAGTGTTCTACTACACTGTCACCCACATCCAGATCCAGATAGTGTTGGTTCAACGTTAGCAATGAAGTTTGCACTAGAGCAAAAGGGAAAGAAAGTAACTTTAATAAAAGGAGATAGTGATATACCTAAGGCTTTTGATTTTCCGGGTGTGGAAAATATAGTAAAGAAAAACTTTTTTGAAATTGATCTAAAGGATTTTGATACCTTTCTAATTCTTGATTGTGGAGGTATTGAAATGGTTTCAAAGAAATCAAAAGTCGTTTTTCCAGATACACTAAATACAATAGTTGTAGATCATCATGCAAGTAACAAGGGATATGGAAAGTATAACTATATTGAACCTAAATATTCATCTACATGTGAATTGCTGTACCACCTACTCCAAGAAATGAATGTAGAAATTAATCATGATATAGCACTCAACCTATTTATGGGTATATATACTGATACTGGAGGATTTAGATATGGTGCAAATGGGTCAGAAACATTAGCAATTGCATCAAAGTTAGCTATGATAGCTCCGGACTATCAAGAAACTATATCTACAATGGAGAATAGTAATAGAAAAGAGAGTCTGATATTTGAAAGTCTAGCATTGTCATCACTAAAGACTTTTTTCGATGGTAAGCTAGCTACGGCATCAGTACCATATGAAGATTTGGTAAAGAATAATATAAAAGAAGAGGATATAATGACAGGATATATCTCTAATAAGATTAAGTCTGTTAAAGGAACAGAGATTGGTGTAACTCTAATTGAGAGTGAAAAGGGAAAGGTGAAGATTAGTCTAAGAAGTATGAAATATGATATCTCTGTAATCGCGACTGCTCTTGGTGGTGGAGGACATAAATCTGCTGCGGGAGCAATACTGGAATCGACGACAGAGGCGGCTATAGAAAAAGTAGTAAAAACAATAAAAGAAATATATAATCTTTAGTATATGAATAAAGTATATACATTAGCTGTTTTAATAATTATTTTAGCTGCCATATATTATATCTGGCCTAAACAGACAATAGCTCCAGCAGTAACACCAGAAGAAAAGACATCAGCAGTTGTAAAAGCACCAGAGGTATTACCAGAAGTTAATAAAAGTACAATGAATACAATTACAATAGATACAAATAAAGGAAAAATAGTTTTTGAGACATATAATAATGATGCTCCAAATACTGTTGCTAATTTTGTTAAGCTTGCAAATCAAGGATTCTATAATGGTGTGATCTTCCACAGAGTGATTAAGGACTTCATGATACAAGGAGGAGATCCTACAGGTACTGGTGCGGGTGGTCCAGGATATAAGTTCGCTGATGAACTAAATCCAGATACTAATTCATATAAGAGTGGATATATGAGAGGAGTTGTGGCAATGGCCAATGCTGGTCCAAATACAAATGGTAGTCAATTCTTTATTATGCATAAAGATGTTCCTCTACCACATAATTACACTATATTTGGTAAAGTTATATCAGGTATGGAAGTTGTAGATGCTATAGCTAATACGCAAACAGATGAAAGAGATAGACCACTTGAGAAGATAGTAATGAATAAGGTTGATGTCAAATGATCCATATAAAGCAGTCTGGGTTTCGCATTCATCAATGGGGGATTATATAAAATGTCCTCGTGCGTATTATCTTCATAATGTATATAAAAATCCCAAGACTAAAAGAAAAATTAATATTGTTAATCCAGCACTAGCTTTAGGAGTTGCTGTACATGAAGTTCTTGAAGGACTAGCTCGTTTTAAATCAGGTGAACGTTTCAATCACTCTTTAATTGATGATCTAGATAAAGCATGGAAAAAAGTAAGTGGTAAAAAAGGAGGATTTAAGACAGTTGATGAAGAAAATCAGGTAAGGGATCGAGCAATTAGTATGATTGAGAGAGTAGTTAAGAATCCAGAACCACTACAGTCAAAGATTATTAAAATAAAAGATGGAGAAAATGGATTACCACCAAATTTTCTTCTTTCTGAAGAAGATAATATTATCCTATGTGGAAAAATAGATTGGCTGAAGTGGAATGAAAGCGATGATAGTGTTCATATTCTAGATTTTAAGACAGGTAAGAATGAAGAGAGTGGAGAATCATTGCAATTACCTATATATCAACTTCTATTAAAACATTTACAAAAGAGAAAAGTTACAGGTGCTAGTTACTGGTATATTGATAGGGATGATTCACCTATTGAAGTTGAATTACCAAGTGTTGATGATTCATATAGACGTGTATATGATGTGGCAATTAAGGTAAAAGAAGCGAGAGAAAAGGGCGAGTTTCTGTGTCCTAAGGGAGAGAAAGGATGCTTTTCATGTAGACCATTTGAACAGATATTAAAAGGTGAAGCTGAGTATATTGGTGTTGGGGAAATGAATCAGGATTTGTATATGGTATGATAACGATATATAATAAAGTCAATGGAGAATAAATCACATTACTATTTCTTTCTATTAATACTTGTTGGTGCATCAGTACTAACATTTCTTATCTTCTATTCATATCTCACTTCTCTACTACTTGCACTAGTTTTGTCTGTGATGTTTAGACCTCTACATAGATCAATATCCAGAATATTTTCTGGTGGTGATCAAGCTAGTTCACTTTCCACTTTCATTACACTAGTAATTGTTGCTGTTTTGGTTATTACTCCGCTCATATTCCTCGCAAAGCAAATATATACTGAAAGTGAACATCTATACTACAGTTTGACTGATGAAGGTGATAGATCCGCATTAATACAATCATTAAATGCTTTTTCAGAATCATTGTCTAATAGATTGGGAGGCACATTCACCTCATATAACTTTGATGATTTTAACATCACTAAATACGTTCAGAACTTTTTAGAGTGGTCATTTGCTAATCTCGATACTATATTTTCAGGAGTATCTAAGTTCGCTCTTCAAATATTTATTATGCTTTTTGCTCTTTTCTATCTCCTACGTGATGGAGGTAAATTTAAGCAAAGTGTAATACTTTTAAGTCCACTTGCTGACAATTATGATGAGAGAATATTCGGTAAATTAAAGCAAGCTATACGATCAGTTGTTGTCGGTTCACTTGTAGTTGGAATGATACAAGGTTTCCTAACTGGATTAGGATTCTATATCTTTGGAGTCCCAAACCCAGCTCTATGGGGCAGCTTTGCAGTGGTAGCGGCATTGATACCTGGTATTGGTACATCACTAGTTATTGTTCCTGGAGTTCTGTATCTACTCTTTGTTAGTACAAAACTACATGCATTAGGTATGTTGATTTGGGGAATACTAGCTGTAGGTCTAATTGATAACTTCCTAGGTCCTATGCTTGTTAATAGAGGGGTACATGTTCATCCATTCCTCATACTACTTTCAGTTATGGGTGGATTGGCATACTTCGGTCCGATCGGTTTCATTGCAGGACCTCTAATCGTTGCTCTGCTATTTGCTCTGCTTGAAATATATAAGTCTACTAGATAAGGTTCGATATATAGTGTACACTAGTTTTTATGGCATTTATCGATGATTTAACTATTCATATCAAGGCTGGTAATGGCGGAAACGGTGTAGTTCGTTGGCTTCATGAGCGAGGCAAGGAATTAGCTGGTCCATCTGGCGGTAATGGTGGTAATGGAGGGGACGTATATGTCCTCGCTATACGTGATCTTGGTATTCTTGAAAAATACAGAAATGTAAAGGAATTAAACTCTCCTCGTGGTAGTGATGGTTTGAAAAACAGTATGCATGGAAAAAATGGTGATGATTTGGTAATTGAATTACCGATAGGTTCTGTGATAACTGATAGCCGTACAAAGAGACAATACAACCTCACAACAGATGGGGAAAAGATATTGATACTAAAAGGTGGCAGAGGAGGACTAGGTAATGAACATTTTAAATCTTCAACAAACATCACACCAACACAGTTTACACCTGGACGTGATGGTGAAGAAGCAGATTTTCATATTGAACTTGAGCTTGTTGCTGATGCTGGACTTATAGGTCTTCCAAACGCTGGAAAATCTAGTTTGCTGAATGCTTTAACTAATGCGGACGCTAAAGTTGGAAACTACCAATTCACAACTCTTGAACCAAACCTCGGTGCTCTAAAAGGAGGTTTCATTCTAGCTGATATTCCAGGACTCATTGAAGGTGCTTCAGAAGGTAAGGGATTGGGACATAAGTTTCTAAGACATATAAAAAGAACAAAGAGAGTATTGCATCTAATTTCACTTGAGAATACTGCTATCGTTGAAGTATACAAGACAATCAGAAATGAATTGAAACAATATGGTCAAGGATTAGACGAAAAAGAAGAAACAATTATTCTAACCAAGACAGATATGGTAGATGAGAAGGCAGTTAAGACGGCAATCAAGAAACTAGAAAAGTTTAACAAAGATATACTTACAATCACTGTTCTCGATGATAATGAAATCAAGAAGCTTAATGATGAAATAGTAAAAAGATTGAGGAAATGATATATTATTCCCATGAAGGACTATATAGCAACGATAGGTCTTGAGATACACGCTGAATTAAAGACATCATCTAAGATGTTCTGTTCTTGTAGGAATAACCCAGACGAAGAAAAGCCGAATGTTAATATTTGCCCAGTTTGTATGGGTCATCCAGGCACACTTCCAGTGCTAAATATGGAAGCAATTAGACACGTTTTAAAGATTGGTCATGCTGTAAATGGAAATATTGCAGATTTTACAGAGTGGGATCGCAAAAACTATTTCTATCCAGACATTCCAAAGGGATATCAGATTAGTCAGTATAAGTATCCACTTGTATCTGGTGGTACTCTGGCTAATGTAGAACTTACACGTATTCATCTTGAAGAAGATACTGCTCAGTCTACTCATGATACACATGAAAAGAGTCTCATAAACTTCAATCGTTCTGGAGTTCCATTAATGGAGCTTGTTACAGAACCTGTAATACATGATGCAGAAACTGCTGTAAGGTTTGCTAAAGAATTACAGCTACTACTTAGATATTTGGGTGCTGGTGAGGCTAATCTTGAAAAAGGAGAGATGCGTGTAGAAGCTAATATTTCTGTGGCATCTCTAGAAAACACTAAGGTAAGGAAATTTGGTACAAAGACTGAAGTTAA
>CAYNAH010000008.1:0-16882 GCA_964395365.1 uncultured Candidatus Saccharibacteria bacterium
AGTAATTTCTTCTAACATTACAAGGCCAATCAATATTTTTAACAATTTCTCTAGTATCATTACATAGTTTAATCTCATTTTCATTCCTTCCGCCATCTGCAATGATGAATAGATCTTTCGGTCGCATTTTACGAATCATTTCAAATACCCTAGACGTTTCCTCTGGTCTTCTAAAGATTATGAATGCAATAGGTGTATTAAATTTATCCATGGAATATTGATCTATATCTGCCGATTAAATAGTGCTGTATCATCATTCGTCTACGTCCTTTGTAGTGTTTAAATACTATCATCTTATCTTCATTATTTAAATTGTTTTTATTTACGAATGATAGGGTAATATTTTTAAGTACTGAAAGTGCCTTAAGAAGATTCTTTAATGAAGTTTCTCTATCAGGCTTCTTTACTATCATTATTTTAACAATATCATCAAAGTCTTTTCTGCTTATTTCAATATATTTTGTAATATTTCTATATACGATATTTATTGCATTGGCGTATACAGTCGGTTGAGTTTCTCCACTACCAGTTATAGAGCTATTATGAATTCTCAGTTTAAAAAGTACTTTTGGTATATTTGCACATACCAATTCCTTATGCGGTCGTGTATACATCTCAAAGTCCTCAGAGTGTATATACTCTTTACTGTATCCACCATTCGATTTAATTTTCTGTGTTCTAAAGAAGATAGAGCTATGCAACATTACATTATTAAATATGAATTCATATTTAATTGCTATTGGCTCAATTGGATTACGACTTATCTTAATATACTTACCATCACTATCTATACATTCAGTCCAACTTCCCACAACATCAATATGAGGATGATCCTCCATAAACTGATATTGAATTGAGAATCGTTCTGGTTGGGCTATGTCGTCATGATCTAACCGAGCAACATATTTACCTGAGGCTATTTCCAAGCCTCTATTCAATGAACCTATAAGTCCTAGATTTTTCTCATTGTTAATTATCTTAATTCTTCTATCTTTATATGATCTTATTATTTCTTCAGTTCCATCTTTAGAACCATCATTTACAATGATAAATTCAAAATCACTCATTGTTTGATTCAAAACACTTTGTATGGCTTCACTAATATACTTCTCTCCATTGTATACAGCCATTAAAACAGAAATTTTTATATTTTTATCCATGTTTCTGGTATTACATCACTTGTATCTACCTTTGTATTATTAAACCACTTACTTGGTGCAATAACTATCTTGTTTGTATTGGTATTGAGCCATGCGCCCCACCAACTGAATGAGCTATTTGCAATTATGTTATGTTTGCATTTACTCATAAGGATTAATTCTTCATAGTCTGGTATTGTCGATCCTTCATTTACATAAACAGTTGGGTGGGGGAATTTAAGATTCTCCTTGCACCACTTTATATCATCGGAGAAAACAAAGATTTTAATCTCTCCACTCTTTGATACTTTTGATAATGCTTCGGAATAGTATGATTCTGAACAAGTACCGTGAAATGCATTAGTTTTTGCTTCGGTTACATAATCACCTCTTCTAACATGGAGAGATACTGAATTTGAATTATTAATATCATTTAATATCTCACTTGATTCTTGACTCAGATCATTCTTAAGTTGAATATCTTTAAGTATCGTCTCTCTAATATTTGAGAAATATTTCTCTGTCTGCCAGTATCCATCTAAAACGGTATTGTCTTTTGTATCCAGTATACCTGGATCAAATGAAAATCTACTTTCCTTGATGGTGTTTAAAGTTTTACTATATTCCACACTGCTAGTTTGTGCTTCTATGTTAAATACTGAAAGGGCATACTTTCTCTTTGTGTCAGTTGAATAGTGAGATATATCTAAAACAAGATCAGTATTGTTTTTTATGGACAGACTTCTTCCAAGTGCATATTGGAATATTTGATTACCCAGACCCCCGCTTAGCTTTGTTACAATCATATTTTTGTTAAGTCTCTTCTTGAGGCGTAATAGTTCTCATACTCTACATTAGAATCATCTATAGGTCCAATGAAGATATTTTTTCTACTATCAAACTCATATATCTTGTAATCAAAAGATTTCAATATATCGAAAATATCTTTTGCACTAACACCCATACCTTTCATAGGTATCTTTGATACCTCAAATGATAGTACGTCTATCTTTCCGCTACTAAGTGTATCCTTCGAGCCTAAAAGGATATCTTTTTCTGAACCCTCAGCATCGATTTTAAGGAAGTCGATATGATTGATATTTTCTTTGTTTACAAAAGTATCAAGTTTGTATGTAGTTACCATTTCACTACTAACTGGTGTCGATTCATTTGTATCTGGTTTACCAAAAGAATTCCAGGCAGAAAAGTCTTTAGGAAATATGTTTATTTTTTCAACCCCATCACCATCTTTAATTGCTGCATTAACTACATGTACATTATCTACTCTGTTTAAAGCGAGATTCTCTCGAAGTTCCCATGAAGTATCAAGTACAGGTTCAAAAGCATATATTTTACCCATGTTGCCAACTATTTTACTCATATATACACTATGAGTTCCTATATTTGCTCCAATATCTATAGCTACACCTCCTTCTTTTAGTATTTTTGATATAGCTCTATATTCACCAACTAGGTATCTTCTTGATACTAATTTCTCTAGTGGTTCATGAGCATAGGGGTATATGACAAAACGCATACCGTATTTGTCTGTAAGTACAACAGGTTTGTTTTTGTATATTAGGCCGCTAAATATGCTGTTCCTAGCATATCTTTCCAGTATATTCCTCAATTTCCTTAACAGTTTCATATTATTATTGTAACATAGCTCTATGACCAAGATTATACCGAAAGCTCTAGATACTTTAGATATACTAGTTACCATCTTTAATCAGGAGGAGATCATAGAGAAGGTTTTGTTTGGAATATTTAGAAATACTACTACACCATTCAATTTAATTCTGATTTTTGATGGTTGTAGTGATAGAACAAAACCAAGAGCTTTGGCATATATTGATAGGGTTAAGCCTAAACTTCTTAAGGAACTAATTACGAAAGATACTCCAAATCTTTTTGAGTTAAGAGCGAATAATTTTGGATTTAAGTTAGCGAAGAGTATGTATTTGATCACTCTTCAGGATGATATGGTTGTAAATGAATACGGGTGGGAAAGAAGACTAACTTATCCAATCAGGGTATTTGATGATGTGTTGGGTGTTACAGCTCGTATTGCTGAGGATTTAAAGCCTATGGAGAACTGGAATCAGCAGTATATTAATCGTGTCGGTAGGGAGCTAGGTATCATGTCACGAGATGTCTTTGCTATAAGAGATACGATAAATAGAGGTCCAATTGCTTTTAGGATGGATTACTTGAAAGAACTAAACTACTTGAATGATAGATATGCACCAGGTGCACTAGATGATCTAGAACTATCATTAAGAGCGTGGAAATTAAAGAAATGGAAGGTTGGGACATTCTGGATAAAATACACATCAAAGTTAGAGTGGAGTAAGGTGAATTCTTCAGATTCAACAATGAAAGCATGGGATTCTGCTAAGAGAAATGAGAGAAAAATAGTTGAGGATTTTAATGAATATATAGTGTCTGGTGTAAGACATGGTGAGGATCATGTATTAGGTGAAAATAATGTTGATTATGTAAAGGGAAAGAATAATATCTGGAGTTCATTGTATTGGTATACAAAATATCCACTACGTTTTGATAAAAGGGTTATTTTTAATCGTTCAAAAGTGATCAAAAATAGATTTATTGAAGCATTAAAATATCCGATCATGCGCTTTGTTCAATTAGTAATTAGTCCTGAATTAAGCGAATTAATCAAAGATGAGGGTTTTAAAAGAGGTATAAAGATATTTCTAGCACCCAAACCAAAGCCTAAGTATATGACGATATGCATGCCTACTCATGAAATGAAGGGTTACGATAAATTCCTACGTCATAGCCTAGATATTCTCGCGAATCAGACATTTAAGGATTTTGATATTGTTATATCAGATCACTCTAAAAAAGATAATATAAAAAGGATATGTAAAGAATATTCCGATAGATTAGATATTCATTATTATAGAAATCCTAAAGGACCATATACATCTTCAGCAAATTTAAATAATGCGATAAGTAAGGCACGTGGAAAACTGATAAAAGTTCTTTTCCTTGATGATTATTTGTATAGTAATAAGTCATTGCAAGAGATTGTAGACAATTTTGATCTAGAAAAAGACCATTGGTTGGTTACTGGAAGTGAGCATACTCATGACGGCATTAACTACTACATGCCATTCTATCCGAAATATCATGATGATATTCACCTGGGTATAAATACCATAAGTTCACCGTCAGTGCTTACGATAAAAAATGAAAAGCCACTTCTTTTTGATAAGAGAATGATCTGGTTGATGGATGTAGATTATTACAAACGTCTACATAATACATTCGGTCCTCCAAAGATATTGAATACTATTAACGCTGTTAATACAGTTGGAGATCATCAAGTATCCAATACTGCTGCAGGTAAACATATAAGAGGATTAGAGTATCGTTGGGTTTTGAAGAAACATAAAGAAAAGAAATTACTAAAAGAATATGATTCTAGGGTTGTAAATAAAATTAACTTACCTAAAGTAACTCTTGTTGCTATAGGAAAAGAGAATAAAAATGCATTCGATGTATCACAAGACGGAATAACATATGGTAAAACTTTATACAAAGAATATCTTAAACCAGAAGATCTATCTAACTATATAGATACTGATTTCGTTTTGAGTGTGAGTAAGAAAGGTTTCGTTTTGCGAGCATATAAGTGGAAAGATGAATATTTGAATTATGACATTATAGGTGATGAGAATTTCTCTTTGAAGAGTTTGAAGTATATTAAGGGTAATAAGGATATTAAAATTGCTCCAGAAGAAATATCTAGACAATTCTATACTACAAATAGTTTTACTGACGATACTTTCGGTTTTTCAGGTGATTCAATTGTATTACCAAAGCTTTTCTTCCTAAAAAAAACATTAAAGAAAATTAAGATTATATCTAAAATCAGAAGATGGGTAAGTATATTGTATAAAGGACACTAAAAACAGCCAGGGGAGTCTCCTCCCAACTGGCTGTGTGCTGCTTTAGGCAGCGGCTGCTGGAGCCATTGAGCGGACTCGTCTGACCCGCTCTGGCCTGTTAACTGATTCCCACCCATTCGTTATCATGTCCTCCAAGGTGGATTTTGGAACGGTGGTACGTATGGAAACCTTTGTCCAGTCCAGTTCATCAATCTTCACACCTGGAAGGAAAAGACCCTCTCGTACAACCATGTCGTAATACGCCGTACCGGGGAATGGCGTAATAATCATGAAGTTGGCATTACTCAGTCCAACGCTCATGTGTTGGCGGGCAAGCTCAAAAGTCTCGTGGACTTCTTCCAGAGTCTCATCCGGATAACCGAAGGTGTAGTTACCTCCCACCTCGATACCAAGTCTCTGCGACTCTTTAATGATCCCGACAATGTCGTGCCTCTCAAGATTCAACTTTCCTGTAGCGTACTGGTTGATGATTCTCTGAGACCCCGACTCGACCGGGAGCATAAATTTTGTGAACCCTGCTTGTGCCATGAGTTCAAGGAGCTCCTTGTCTACAACCCAACGACCACTTTCTGGTTTGCACATGTGGGCAATGTTGATGCCATTGACGCCACTAAGTTTGACCTTTAGGTCGATGATTCGCCGGAATATGTCCATCGCCCGCTTCTTTCTTCCCAGTAGGGAATCGTCCTCAAGGAAGAAGTGCTTAACTTCTAATCCAGTGAGAATATCCATCTCTTGCATGACCCGATTGAGGCTCTTGATACGAAGTGATCGTATATTACCAGAATCAGATCCATCTCCCTCAAGTCCAATGTGGCAGAAGGAGCATTCGAATGGACATCCACGAGATGTCATAAGTGGCGCATACGCCACTGGTTTTTCCGCTGAAAACCCACCACCATGAGGTCTGGCAATCTTCCAGTACTTCCTAAGTGGTAGTAGATCCCAGGCTGGAATGGGAAGTCGATCAAGATCTTGTTCCACATAACGATTTGGTTTGATACAGACCTCACCATCTCGTTTGAATGCTACTCCGTGGATAGAAGAGAAATCCCTGCTACCTTTTCGGAGTGTGTTGCCGATCTCGACGATTGTTTTCTCAGCCTCGCTGAGGCATATGAGGTCGACGCCGGCACTAAAGAAAAGTTCCTGCTGCGACCTTGCATTTACTCCACCTGTTACGATGAGTTTTTCAGGATACGTTTCCCTAATCGCTCTTACCACCTCTGTAACCATCGTGGTTTGAGCTGTGAAAATCGAACTGATACCGATCACGTTGTGGTCCTTGGCAATGCGGACGATTTCGTCCACAGACAGACCAACCCGAATCATTCCGTTCGGAAGCCTTTCCTGCCGAAAGAATGTGTTTTGTAAATCGTGCGAATAATCTCCCACCGAGCAATCCAAGACTCTGACATTGAAGCCATGGTCCCGAAGAGCACCGGCGAGATATATCAGCCCGAGTGAGCCTTCTGGCTTGACCGCACCGAAGCGCGGATCCTGTCTTTGTGGGGAGTATAGAAGCAAAAAGCTAATCTCCCTTGAGTTTGTGGGGTTCATAATTTCAAATCCATATAGAACTATTACATAAGCAAAATGATTTTGCAAAATACTAAATTCACCTAAATATTTTTCTAACAATATTTTTAATATCCTTTATATTTATTCTAATTGGGTACGAGATTTTGTCATAGAATACTCTAGGTTTTTTTGATTTATCATAATCAATTTCACTTTCTTCAATAACTATATTTTCACTATGCTTAATACCAGACTCAATATACTCTCTATGATCATTCTCAATATTTTTTACATTCTTTCTGATTGTTCCACCTGTTTGCATGACAGAATCTTTAGATCTAGTTTTACCCCATTCAGGTCTTGATATGTAATCAATCCAATATGCACCACATCGAAGTTTCTTCTCCTTCCATGCTCTCATGCATAGATCCGCATCATCCAGATCAGATGGTGCATATTTATCATTTAAATAATTCATTGATGACAAATGTCTTACATTAAAGGCAATTGGTCCACGATTGATGGTATCTCGAACAGCAAATATATTACGTGGTAGATTGTCAAACTCTCTACCTACTTTGTCATCAAAAATTTCTTGACCGTTAAAATCTTTAATTTTTTTTAAATCTTGTGCAATACGAGAAGATACAGCTATGACATCATTAAATTTACGAAGAGGGAAGGTTAATCTTTTTTCCCATCCAAATTCATTTATAACCATATCATCTTGGAGTGTAATCAAATATTCTTCCTTCGCTTTCTTAAAACCAATATTATTAGCTCTTGTTTCAAATACATTGGCAGCATGATCAATTATGAGTTCTTTAAGTAGAGCAGGTCTGAAGCGTCGTATATATCTCAAGGCTCTAGCTTCAGTTCTATCGGTACAGCCATCAAAGATTATAATCAGGTTAAAGGGGGTAGTGGTATTTTTAAAAATACCATGTAACACTCTTTCAATTAATTTCTCTTGATTGAATATTGATAGGACAATATCAAGCTTGTTTAGTGGTCTGATCATATAATCTTAGTTTCTTTGTATTGAAATGATATAACCTAAGTGCTTTTAGGGCAAGGTTAAGTAACTTATAGACTTTTAATTATCCATAAGCTAGACTATAACAAATACCAATGGCACTACCTACAATAATCAAAAAACCAATAGTGTCTCTTTTAAAGAAATTTGGATTTTCAAATATTGAATCTGACGGAATAGTTACTTCGATTCGTACAGCTATGTATACCAGAGTTGGTCTTGAGAACGGTCCAACTAGAGAGAAATGGATTGAAAAAACATTAAGAAATATACCTTCAGGTCAGAGTATTCTTGATGCTGGTGCGGGTGAGTTAAAGTACAAACCACTGTGCAGTCATTTAAAGTATACAAGTCAGGATTTTGGAGGCTATGATGGAAAGGGTACTGGCGAGGGAAGCCAAATGGGTACTTGGGATAATTCAAAATTAGATATAGTTTGTGACATTGTTAAAATACCTGTTCCTGATAACTCATTTGATGCAGTTATGTGTATTGAGGTATTTGAACATATCTCAGAACCAGCGTTAGCTGTAAAAGAATTTAGTCGAATATTAAAACCTGGAGGTAAGGCTATTATTACCGCTCCATACTGTTCTCTTAATCATTTCGCTCCATTCTATTACGCAAATGGATATAGTAAATATTGGTATGAAAAAGTTCTTGCCGAGCATGGATTTGAAATAAAGGAGATAACTCCAAATGGAAATTTCTTTGAATACATGGGACAAGAGGTAAGAAATATTAAGCTTATGGCACTTAAGTATTCTAAGACAAATACAAAATGGTGGATTCTATTGAGAATATCAGAACTTCTCATGCTGAGAGCATTAAAGAAATTATCCTTAAAAGATACAGGATCAAATGAGACACTGTGTTTCGGTCTGCATGTCGTTGCTGTGAAGAAGTAATTATCTATGAAAATATTCAATAGAATAAGTAAATCACTAATGTATCACTATGGTACTAAGAGAGCCAAAATTTTTGGTTTTATTTATGAAAGAACTATATGGTATAAGTCAGTTTCTCTAATTGCTCATATATATCATTTCTTCACTTGCTTACGATATGGGAAGAAGAAAAGCTTTGTTAAATACGAGGATGTAAAAAAGGTAGCGGTGGTGTATTCGACAAGACATTTTAATCCTAAAGATGATAATAAGCAGTATTCAGCTTCAATGATAGCCCGCCATGTCTACAATACATTTAAAGATAAAGAAATATTGTATTTTGATCATAGTAGGACAATAGACGAAATACCTAAGGTTGATTTGATTGTTGGTATAGTTAGTAAGAATCTAATTAAGCTAGCTAAAGCTAATCCACAAGCCGGCGTGATAGCTTTCCTGGTTAATTGTCATCCACTTTTCAGACTTAAAACACTTGTTAATGAAAGCATTACTTTGAAAAAGAAACTTCCATTCTCAGAATATGTATCACCATTTCTTTTCTTGAACACAGTTAAATATGTTAATAGGTTTATGTTGGTCGGTAATGACTTTGTAAAGAAAACTTTTACAGACTATAAAATACCAAGTGAAATGATTACCATAATCAATACCGGTGCAAATGAACTACTATCGCCAAACATGGGACTTAGACCTAAGGACAAGTTAAGAATTGTATATGTTGGTAGTCATTTAGCTATACGTAAAGGGTTGTTTAGAGTCATACAAGTATGGGATCAGTTAATGAAAGAAGTAAATCCTAATGATTTCGAACTCATAATCATCGGAGGTATGGATGTATTTAAAAGTGAGATGGATGATTTTCTTCAGAGACACAGAAATACCAAATTCCTGGGATGGATTGAATCAAATACAAGTGATTATATGACTTGGATTCAGTCTGCACATATAATTATCAATCTTTCTTTAGAAGAAGGTCAGGTTGGTTGTGTTTTGGATGGTATGGCTTGTGGTGCAATACCAATAATTACTGAAGAAAGTGGTATAGGCATAACTGATGGAAGAGAGGGGTATATAGTTCGGCATGACGATATAGAAACGATAGTTAAAAGAATACAATCTCTAAAAGATGATGGTGCTAGAAAAGTATTTGAAGAAAATTGCCCAGTCTATATTAGTAGTATACATAATTGGCAGAGATTTGAAAAAGAATTAGCAGAAACAGTAAAAGCGATTTAGTGCTTTTCAGATATTATTTTGTGGTAATAAGATTCAGGAGATGATAGTAGTTCATCTGGTTTCCCATTCTCCACTAGCTTACCTGCATTAAGTACAATTATCCTATCTGCATTCTTCACTGTACTTGGTCTATGGGCAATTATTACTACAGTAACTTTTCCTCTAAGTTCTTCGATTGCTTTCTGTACCAATTTCTCTGATTCATTATCTAATGCACTCGTAGCCTCATCTAAAATTACTAATTTTGGTTTTCGAGCTAATACACGAGCTAAAGCTATTCTCTGTCTTTGTCCACCAGATATATCCATACCTCTTTCACCAACAGCAGTTTTGAATCCATTCGGCTGAGTCTTTATGAAGTCATGGATGTTTGCCATTTTTGATGCTGTAACGACATCCTCATCAGAGATATTGGAATTGTATAGTTTAATATTATTTTCAATCGTATCGTTAACTAGGAAAACATCTTGTGATACATAACCTATACTGTTTCTCCATATAGCCTTATCAATAGATACTACATCGCTATCACCAAGAGTGATTTTTCCTGAGCTCGGATTGATTAGACCAAGAAGCAGATCCACAAGAGTTGTTTTTCCAGCACCAGAAGGTCCAATAATTCCAGTTATTGTTCCATGTTGTATTTTGAAATTGATATCTGTAAGAGTGTGATGTGTATTATCAGTATATTTAAAAGAAACATCCTTGAATTCTATATCTTTTTTAAAGTCTATATCTCTTGATCCACCAAACCTCTCTGCATTTTCAGTTACAAGATTCTCATGTTCAAAAGCAGTTCTTAGAAAAGGGTATAGGGCATTGATGTTTTGTAGTCTTGCTTGACCATCTTGTACATATGAAAATATCTTATTAATTGCATAGACGATAACCGCAAAAGAAGCGAAATTAAAATCAGTAAGTTTGTATGAAAATATGAATAGTCCGATTATGAGGAGGACACTTAATGGTTGAGTTATGACGTAAGTTAAACTTGAAAGGACAGATACCTGCATTTCAATACTTCTCAATTCATCAAAATACTTTCGTCCACGTTCAACAACTGCATCTTCCAGGTTCATAGCCTTTATGGTCTTCATTCCAATCATACTTTCATTTATATGATTAGCGATTCTCTTAAGGAGGTTTGCACTATGATGTGATACTACTCTCACCTTATACACCAAAGGCTTGAATGTTAGGAAGAATATACCTCCCGTCGCTATCGTTATACCAGTCACAATTGGAGATATGTTAAAAGCAATGAAGGCATATATTGCCGCATTCATAATCAATATCAAACTGCTACTCATATATGAGAGAAGAGCACTATATGTATTGATATCTACCATCAATATCTTCTCAAGGTATCCAATCTTCTGTTTTGATAGGTAAGACCAATTACTCTGTAGGGTTAGTTTTAAAAGATTCTCTCTTGTTTTTTTTACGTAATCAGTACGGATCTTGTCAGTTATGTAATTTGTACAGAAAGTAAATATTGCTTTTCCTGTAAAGAGTATAGCGATCATGATTAACAAGTATTTCAATTCATACGGTACATGCAGGAAGCTAAATATCTTTTCAGTAAATTTAGATATAGCATCTCCGGCCTGTCCTTGATCTTTTACGACAAAAGAGAAGAGGGGAATAATACTATTTATACCTATACCCTCAAACAATCCACCCATGATGCTGATAAAAATAAGTAACATGATCCTGTAGGTGTATGGACCAAAAGCTCTTTTAAACATCCTGAGGGTGAAATAGAAGCGGTTTTCTTTTAGTTGCTCGAACATAATGTATTAATATTTAAGCATAAAAATGAGGTTTTGTTAAGTGTGATACATGACCTCATTTTGATATATTCATATTGACGATGTCTAATAAAAACAAGAAAGCCCTAATCACCGGTATAACAGGACAAGATGGTTCATATCTTGCTGAGTTTCTTTTGGATAAGGGATATGAGGTTCATGGAACAATAAGAAGAAGTTCATCATTTAATACTTCTAGAATTGATCATATATATAAGGATAGGCATTCAAGTAATGTAAATCTCTTCCTGCACTACAGTGATCTATCAGACTCAAGCAATATTTCAAGATTAATTGAATCAATAAAACCAGATGAAATATATAATCTTGGTGCGCAAAGTCACGTAAAGGTAAGTTTTGATATGCCAGAATACACAGCTGATGTGGTAGGTTTGGGAGCTCTTAGAATACTGGATGCAATAAAAGAAACTGGAGTTAAGACAAAATTCTATCAAGCTTCTTCAAGTGAAATGTTTGGAAAAGTAAAAGAAATTCCACAAAAAGAAACCACACCTTTCCATCCACGGTCACCATATGGTTGTGCTAAGGTTTTTGCATATTGGACCACTGTAAATTACAGAGAAAGTTATGGAATATTTGCTTGTAACGGAATTCTTTTTAATCATGAAAGTCAGAGACGTGGATCTACTTTTGTTACAAAGAAGATTACAGAAGGATTGGTAAAGATAAGTCTGGGTCTTCAAGACACACTATATCTCGGTAACCTTGATTCTAAACGTGATTGGGGTCATGCAAAGGATTATGTAGAAGGTATGTGGCTAATGCTACAAGCTAAGAAACCTGATGACTATGTACTCGCAACAGGTGAGACTCATACGGTTAGAGAGTTTATCAACGAAGCTGCAAAGGTGTTAAAACTAGATATTGTATGGAAAGGAAAAGGTTTGAATGAAAAGGGAATTGATAAAAAGACTGGCAAGGTAATTATCGCTGTTGATCCAAAATATTTTAGACCAGCAGAAGTTGATCTTCTAATTGGTGATAGTTCAAAGGCAAGAAAGATACTAAAGTGGTCACCGAAGATTACTTTTAAAGAACTAGTGAGATTAATGGTTACTGATGATTTACAAAAATATGAATCTAAAAAATAAAAAGATATTGGTGACTGGTGGAGCAGGGTTCCTAGGATCCTTTGTGGTTAAGAAGCTGGTTGAAAGAGGTGTTAAACCAAAGAATATCATCGTGCCTAGATCCAAGAAATATGATTTAAGAAAGGTGGAAGATTGTCGAAAAGTTTTAAAGGGTGTGGATGTTGTAATACACCTTGCTGCTAAAGTAGGTGGTATTGGTTTCAACAAGAAATATCCTGGTGAATTGTTTTACGATAATTTAATTATGGGTGCCAATTTGATGGAAGAAGCACGGAAAGCAAAAGTGGAGAAGTTTGTCGCTATAGGAACTATATGTGCATATCCGAAACATACTCCTACACCATTTAAAGAAGAAGATTTATGGACTGGATATCCTGAAGAGACTAATGCACCATATGGTTTGGCAAAGAAAATGATGTTGGTTCAAGCACAAGCCTATAGGCAGCAATATGGTTTCAATGCCATATATCTACTACCAGTTAATCTCTATGGACCAAATGATAACTTCCATCCAGAATCAAGTCACGTCATACCTGCTTTGATTAGAAAAGTACACGATGCAATTACAAAGAATTCGTCTGATATCGAAGTTTGGGGTACAGGTAAAGTAACTAGAGAGTTTTTATATGTAGAAGATGCAGCAGAAGGCATTGTGAGTGCTACAGAAAACTATGATGGTGATGAACCGGTCAATCTTGGTTCAGGAATGGAAATATCTATAAAGGATCTTGTATATAAGATTAAAGAGATTATGGGATATGTAGGAAAGATTAGATTTAATAAGGATATGCCAGATGGACAGCCTCGAAGAATGCTCGATATATCAAAAGCACATAAACATTTCAGATTTAAAGCTAAGACTAAGTTCGACGAGGGTTTGAGGAAAACTATTGATTGGTATAGAATGAACTAATCATGCAAACATTAACAAACAGTATTCTTAATAAATTAGTAATTTTCGGTTTGGCTATTATCCCTTTTATTCCACTAGTCGTTGCTAACTCACTTTTCTTTCCTTTTATTACCGGCAAAGCTTTTGTTTTTAGAATAATTGTAGAAATAGTCTTTGCCTTGTGGTTGATACTAATCCTTCGAGAAAAGGGTACTTCAGTTGTTAATACAGAAAACAGCGTTCTACCAAAAAGAAATACTTTAAGTATAGTTATCGCTGTATTTACAGTATCAATTCTCGTATCAGATATATTTGGATTAAATCCACTTAGAAGTATTTGGTCAAACTTCGAAAGAATGGAAGGATGGGTAACTATCATACATCTGTGGGCATACTTCATGGTCTTGTCTTCAATGCTTAAGACAAAGCAGAAGTGGCATAATTTCTTTAATGTTGTAATTATAGCGGGTGGAATCACAGCAATATACGGACTATTCCAGTTCTTTGGATGGGCAGAGACACATCAAGGAAACCGTGTCGATGCTTCACTAGGAAATTCTGCATATATGGCTGTGTATATGCTAATCAATGCTTTTATAGCTTTCTATCTAGCTATATCTAACTATACAAAGAAATATGTATTTTGGATGTATTCAGTAATTGCAATAATCTTCTCGTTTGTAATGTTTCAAACTGCTACAAGAGGAACTATTCTTGGTTGGCTTGTGGCAATTCTAGTATCTTGTTTGATATATGTAATATTTGCCCGTGAGTCAAAGGGTCAGACAAAGGTATCAAGAATACTTGCTGGAAGTATATTCGGTCTAGTTGTACTTATCGGTATTCTTTTCTACTTCAATCGAAATGCACAGTGGATACAAAAGAATGCAGTATTGGGTCGTCTAGCAACCATTTCAATTTCAGATACTAAAACACAGGCAAGAGGTTTCATTTGGCCAATGGCTATAAAGGGAATATTTGAAAATCCAAAAAGTGCAATTATCGGTATTGGACAAGAGAATTTTAATTATATTTTTAATTCGCACTACAACCCAAAAATGTATGCTCATGAGCAGTGGTTCGATAGGGCACACAGCGTGTTTCTTGATTGGCTAGTAGCTGGAGGGTTAATTGGTCTAATCTTGTATCTAGCACTATACATAATTGCTTTTATATACATCGCCAAAAGTGATTTGGGTATAGGGCAAAAGTCGGTTCTAGCAGGTCTTCTAATAGGGTACGGTATACACAATGTGTTCGTATTTGATAACCAAACAAGTTATGTAATGTTCTTTACTGTACTTGCCTACGTTTCAATTCTTTTGCCAGGAAAGGATTGTATTCTTTTCAGAAACTATTCAAATTCAGTATCAGAAGATGGTATCACGGTGAGAGACTATATCTTCGTACCATTAGTGGTTATAGGATTTTTGATAGCAATGTATTTTGTAAATGTTCGAGTTATACAAGCTAATACACGTCTCATTGATGCTATGAAAAATTGTTATAGCATTCAAACTGTTTCAGTAGCATCATATGAAAAAGCTCTAGCTCTAAACCAAACAACTTCAAATCAAGAAATCAGAGAACAATTAACGGGCTGTGCTACCTCAGTTATCAATCATCAACAGATTCCTCAACAGACTAAAGTAGATTTCTTTACGCTAACAAAGAATGAAATTGGGAAGCAGCTTAATACAACTCCAAACGATGCGAGAATATATATAATTGGTGGTAGTTTCTATGATTCTGTTAGAGCATACGAACTTGCTACACCGCTATTAGAGAAAGCTAATATACTATCACCAAACAAGCAGAGTATTATGTATGAGTTAGCTTTGAACTATATTAATATTGGTAAAAACAAAGAAGCAGCAGATTTGATGGAAAAGGCGTATATGCTGGCAACTGATAACAACGATGCAAAGATAAACTTAATTTCCGCTCTGATTGCAAATAATGAAGAGGAAAAGGCTAAGAGTATGTTCCCTAAAGATAACGATATCTTCAATGATACAAGGGTTGTTAACGCATATATGACTTCAAAACAATTCGGTAAAGCGGCGGCGATATATATCAATCAAATTAAAGCTAATCCAGACAAGTCTGAACTATATACTGCCTTGGCAGCAGTGTATCTTCAGGCAGGCCAAGACTCTATGGCCATTGAGACTCTAAGAAATGTTTCAAAGAGATTACCTCTTCTTAAACCACAGGCTGATGAGTGGATAAAACAAATACTGGAAGGGAAGTTTAAGAATCTATAATATATCCTCTCCCAGGTATATTTCTTAGTATATCTCTCTTTCCATTTATATTTATTTTCTTTCTTAGGTTTAAAATATGAGCCTCTATAGTATTTGAAAATGGATCACTTTCCGAATTCCAAACATATTCCATTATCGCACCTCTTGAAAGAACTACACCTTGATTTCGCATTAAATATTCGAGCAGGTCGTATGTCTTTCTTGTGAGATATATCGGAGTATTGCCACGTTTAACTGTTCTTTTTTGTGTATCTAAAACAAGATCATCTACTATCAAAGTAGTACTCTCTAGTTTCTTTGGTCTTCTAGATAGTGCAAATATTCTCGCTCTCAGTTCATCAATTGAAAATGGTTTGGTTATATAGTCATCAGCACCTTTGTCTAATGCATTAACCTTCTTTTTGATTTCACTGTGTATGGTGAGGAATATTATAGGTGTATCAACACCAGATGCACGGATTTCCTCGCATACCTCAATTCCATTCTTTGTTGGTAGGGAATAGTCTACGATTATAACATCGTATATATTTGTTCTTGCTAAAAACGATCCATCAGGACCATCATAAGTTGTATCTACCGTAAAAACATCCTCAGATAGATTGTCTCGTATATATCTAGCGATATCCCGATCGTCTTCAATTACCAATATTTTCATATCATTTACCATATCAGATTAAATGAAAGATGGGGAATTACCTATTATTTTTGTGGAAAAAGATAATAAAAATTTTATCAGGATTTTATCACCTACATGTTATAATCAATACCATGTTTCATTTCCTAGCACCACTTATCCATAATCTACAGGCAATTGTTGAGCATGGAGGCTATTTGCTTCTATTTATAACTACCTATATTGAGGGTATACCTATAGTCGGACAGTTTATTCCCGGTCACACTATTGTGCTTATATCCGGCTTCCTAGCTAAGCTTGGAGTGCTAAAAATATATAAAGTTCTAATCATTGTAATTGTTGGAGCTACACTCGGTGATGTTACCGGTTTTTTACTTGGTAAAAAATA
>CAYNAH010000008.1:16892-20092 GCA_964395365.1 uncultured Candidatus Saccharibacteria bacterium
AATTTGCTGATGTTGAATCAATAAATTTAGTAAATTGGGTAAAAATATGGTTTTAATTTACTAATTAAGATTAGTTCGTATTTTTCTATTAAAAAAGAATACATAGAGAGGGTAAGAGTGTTAATTAATGAGAATACAATCAAGACGATAATTTTAGGTAGATTTAGTCCAATTACAAGACCTTTATCTCCCTTTATCGTAGGTGCAAGCGGTATTGATGCTAAAAAGTTTTGGTTCTTTGATATTCTCTCTGTGGTATTATGGTCGTCTGTCTCTGTAGCTATTGGTTATATATTTGGTGCTAGTTACCATACAGTTTCTGTCGCGCTCGGTAAATATATACTACTTGCGATTATTATCGGTGTACTAATAATTTGGGTATACAGATTTGTTAATAAGCAATTTCATATTTTTGCTAAATACGAACTCATAACTCTTGGAATAAATATGTTTGGACTCTATCTTTTCTTTAAGACTATACAAGATGCTCTTACAGACAAGGTAAGCCTACTTGCCCTAGATTTCTATGTTAATGATTTCTTCTTTGCACATAATACAGACATAGGATTAAACTTGATGAATATTATAACTAATATATTCAGTCCGTATTCACTCTCAATACTAGGTTTAATAGGTATACTCTTCTTTATTCGTCATCGAAAATATTACTTTGCTCTGATATCATTCTTCTCTCTGGGTGGAGGATATGTATTTGTAATAATTATTAAGAACATTGTTTTGAGATTAAGACCACTTAATGCGTCCATACTTGAAACTGGTTACAGTTTTCCTAGCGGTCATGCTGTGGCTGCAACAATATTCTTTTTTCTACTCGTATATTTCTTCGTTATCAAAATACACTCAATTGTCGTTAGAGAAACATTGATTGCTGCATCAGTCATTACGGTATTACTTGTAGCTTTTAGTAGGGTATATCTAGGGGTACACTGGTTATCAGATGTTCTAGCTGGAATTGGACTAGGATTATTTTGGGTAACTCTAATAATCCTACTATTTAAGTATTTGCATTTGATAAGTAATGCGTTCAGAAAGATTAATCGATAATACTTATTTAAATAGTACTTGACCTGTCATTTGTTCTGGTTTTTTAATACCGAGAATATTTAGTATTGTTGGTGCTATATCTGACAGTCCACCGCCATCTTTCAACTGATATTCATGTGACGTAACAATCGCTGGAACTGGATTAATAGTATGTGATGTGTGCTTGTTGCCTGTCTCAGGATCTATATTAAGTTCAGCATTACCATGATCAGCGGTGATAAATGCTACACCATTTCTTTTTTCAAGTGCGTCAACAACTCTACCAAGCTGTGTATCAACTTCTTCTACAGCTTCTATAATTGCAGGAACATTAGCTGTGTGTCCAACCATATCAGGATTAGCGAAGTTAATGAAAATAAAATTAACACCAGAATTAATCTCTTCAATAGCCTTATCTGCAATTCCTTGTGCTCTCATCTTAGGAGCGAGATCATGTGTAGCTACATCTTTTCTACTATCAAGCATAATATGCTTCTCTCCAGGATATGGTTTCTCCACTCCACCATTTAGAAAATATGTTGCATGTGGGAACTTCTCAGTCTCTGCTATATGTGATTGAGTTAGTTTTGCTTTTGATACTTCGTTTGCAATCGTTGTCTCAATTTTGAGTGGGGGAAAAGCAATTAAACATTTATACTCCGAACCATATTCGGTAAGGGTAGTGAAAAGTATGTTTTGTGATTGTTGTCTCTCCATTATTTTCTTCGAAATCATTCTTGCTCTATCAGCTCTGAAGTTAAAGAAGAACACAGCATCATCTTTTGATATTGAGCAGCTCTTGCCTTCATAGTCTAGACATACTATAGGTTCAAGATGTTCATCTAGTTTGCCTGACTTGTATAGATCGTTTACGTATTTAGATGGTTCAATCTTGCATACATTACCCTTACATTCAAAGATAGCATCCTCAGTCTTAGCTAATCTATCCCAGTTATTATCTCTGTCCATCGCATAGTATCTACCAGAGATAGATGCAATTTTACCTACTCCAATTTCTAATAGCACATTCTCAAGTTCCTTAATGTATTTAGAAGCACTTTGAGGAGCAGTGTCTCTACCATCTGTAAATACGTGTATTGCAATATTTTTTATACCAGCTGCTTTAGCTGTTCTCAAGAAAGCATATAGATGATCTTGATGACTATGCACACCTCCATCACTTAAAAGCCCTTGTACGTGTAGTGTAGAGTTGTATTTCTTTACGTGATCGAATAGGGCATTGATAGCTGGATTTTTTGCAAACTCTCCAGATTTAATCGATTTTTCGATTCGTACTAGGTCTGTATCTATAACCTTACCAGCACCAATTGTTTGATGACCAATTTCACTATTTCCCATTTGTCCATCTGGAAGACCAACAGCATGGCCAGAAGCATTTAGTAGAGTATGAGGATATGTACTCCAAAGTCTGTTAAAAACAGGAGTTTTAGCGGCTTTTATGGCATTGTGTAGGGGATCCTCTCTATACCCCCATCCATCAAGAACAATTAGTACTGCTTGATGATTGGTTTTTATTGTATTCATACGGCATATTCTAGCGAGAATATGCTCGTCTGTCCATTTATATAGCCAATATATGATATCAATGGTCTAATTGTTGAAAGTATTAGACCACACCAAAAGAGTACGATATTTCCTGATCTTCTCACCAAAGCTTTTGACTTAATGTCAACTAAATGAGGAAAGGCATTTCATCCTTGAAACGGGATTATAATCTATACCGCACAGGAGCTAATCAACCTGAGCATATAACAATATGGCAAAGGGACCAAAGCCAGCACCAGCTGCACCTACACCAGCTCCTACTCAGATGTAACATCTGTTGGAGAAGGTAAAAATATAAAAAGCGGATACATGTCCGCTTTTTATATTTGCATATGCTGCATACATTGTTGTACGATATTTACTGGCATGAACAAAGACACGCATTCTGATTCGGAAACTACGGCACCAATACAAGATGTTAGGTGCCATACACACATTGGTGGAAAGTACTCTGGTCACCTTTTCCCCAACAATATATCTCTCTTCTCTGTACTCGACTACCTGTTCGATCCAAGGAAGATGCTTCGCGGAATCCAATCTAGAAATTGGTACGTCACCTACCCGCTATCTGGGTACGGTAGCAAATTCAT
>CAYNAH010000009.1:0-19001 GCA_964395365.1 uncultured Candidatus Saccharibacteria bacterium
AAAAGCTTTAATTCTGATATTTCAATAAAAGTTGAGAATAATGAGATTACACTTACACCAACTCGCCAGTCACTAGATGTTCTAGCTCTTTGGGGAACATACGCTTCACATATTAGAAATATGCTTGAGGGTGTAAATAAAGCTTTTGAGAAGAAACTAATAGTAGAGGGTATTGGATTAAAGTCAGATATAAAGTTTAAGGAAATTCATCTATCTCTTGGTTTCTCACATCCAGTTGTACGACAAATACCAGAGGGTCTAAAGGTAACAGCAGAAAAGAATGTGATAACTGTATCAGGTATAGATTCAGAAGCTGTAGGTCAGTTTACAGCAAAGATCCGTGCTCTAAAGAAACCTGAACCATATAAGGGTAAGGGTATTAGATATAGTGATGAAGTTATCAGACGTAAGCAAGGTAAGAAGTCTGTATAATAATTAAACATATGAATACAAGTAAACAAAAACAACTAAAGATTGAAAGACGACATAAGAGAATCCGCTCAACATTGAGTGGTACTGCAGAACGTCCTCGTCTTTCTGTATTCAAATCTAATAAATTCCTATATGCTCAGTTGATCGATGATACAAAGGGTAATACTCTAGCTCAAGCAACTTCAAATGATGCTAAGACTGTTGGTATAGATATTGCAAAAAAAGCTAAAGCACTTAAGATAGATAAAGTTGTATTTGATCGAGGTGGATACCTATACACAGGTAAGATCAAATCAATTGCAGATAGTGCAAGAGAGGGAGGACTCAATTTTTAATAAAATATATGGAACCAGAAATCAATACAATTTCACAAGATATACCAGTAACTCCAGAAACAACTGAAGCTCCAGTTTCTGTTAGTAAACCTTCTTTTAGAGATTCTCGACCACCACGAGGAGGTAGACGACCACAGAGAGATACAAAGGAGAGGGTAAAGCCAGAATTTGATACAAAAATCATAGCTATTCGTAGAGTAACTCGAGTTGCTTCAGGAGGACGAAGATTCACTTTCTCTGTAGCTGTCGTTTCAGGTGACAGAAAGGGTAAGGTTGGTGTAGGACTAGGAAAGGCAGGTGATACTTCTCTAGCAATTGATAAGGCTACAAGAAATGCAAAGAAGAATATGATCAAGGTGACTCTTTCTCCTGCAATGGTAATTCCTCACATGGTTGAAGCTAAGTATTCAAGTGCAAGAGTAATGGTTATGCCAGCACGCGGTCGTGGAGTGGTTGCTGGAAGTGCTGTTCGAAATGTAATTGAACTTGCTGGTATAAAAGATGTATGTGCAAAACTTCTTTCTGGAAGTAAGAATAAACTAAATATCGCACGTGCTACTGTTGTGGCTCTACAGAAACTTTCAAAACATCCTCGTACTCTTAAGGTAGATAATAAATAAAATATATGCAATTACATAATCTAGTTCCAAAAACAAAGAATAAGAAGACAATGCTCGTAGGCCGTGGAGGTAAGAGAGGTAAGACTTCTGGAAGAGGAGGTAAGGGTCAAACAGCACGTGCAGGTAATAAGAAGCGTCCAGAACTAAGAGATTTCATTAAGAGAATCCCAAAACTAAGAGGACGTGGTGTTAATCAGAATAAGAGTATTATCACAAGACCAGTTATTGTAAACCTTGATATGGTTGAGGCAGTGTTTGAGTCTGGTTCTATAATTTCTCCAGCTACTCTAATTGAGAAAAAGACTATTTCGACTCTTGATGGTAAAATACCTACAGTTAAGATATTAGGTTCTGGAGATATTACCAAGAAATTTAATATTGAAAACTGCTTGATATCTAAACAAGCAAAGGAAAAGGTAGAGAAGGCGGGCGGTTCAGTAAAGGTTCTAGCTAAATAGATAATATAAAATAACAAAATGAAAAAATTTCTCGAAAAAATAACTATAGTGTTTCGGGACGAGACTCTTCGTAAGCGAATAGCTTTTACAATAGGAGCACTAATAGTATTTCGTCTTCTAGCAGCTATACCTATGCCAGGTATTGATGCTCTAAGTCTAAGTAGACTACTAGCTGGTAATCAGCTACTAGGTTTCCTAGATGTTTTTTCTGGAGGAGGAATTTCTAGACTTTCTATTGTTATGTTGGGAGTTGGTCCATACATCACTGCATCTATTATCGTTCAGCTTCTAACTATGATGTTCCCAAGTATGAAAGCAATGATGCAAGATGAGGGTGATGCAGGAAGACAGAAGCTTTCTCAATACTCTAGATTGGTATCTCTACCACTTGCACTATTACAGGCTTTTGCATTCATTAGTCTATTTCAGAGTCAGAATGTTATACCACATCTAGATCCTATGGTTCTTATCGTGAATGTGATAGTTATAGCAGCTGGTTCAGTACTATTGATGTGGATCGGTGAGCTCATCTCAGAATTCGGAATCGGAAACGGAGTTTCACTTATAATCTTTGCTGGTATCGTGGCTGCACTTCCACAAAAGATATTTCAATTCATTGTTAAATTTACACCAGATCAAATACCATTCTATGCTTTGTTCCTAGTTGTTGCTCTAGTTGTGATAGTTGCTGTAGTTGTGGTAACAGAAGCTGAGCGTTCAGTTCCGGTCACTTATGCAAAACAGGTGAGGGGCAACAGAGTTTATGGTGGAGTATCAACATACCTACCACTTAGACTTAACCAAGCTGGAGTTATTCCAATAATCTTTGCTTTGTCTATCCTACTTTTCCCTCAACTTATAGCAAAGTTCCTTTCAACATCATCGAATGTAATGGTTGCTGATATTGCATCATCAATATCGACATTTCTAGCGAGTGCATGGCCTCATGCGATAATATACTTCTTCTTAGTGTTCATATTCACATATTTCTATACCGCTGTAACATTCGATCCAAAGCAGATATCAGAAAATCTTCAAAAAGGTGGGGCATTCATTCCTGGTGTACGCCCTGGTGAATCAACAATGGAATATCTCGCAAAAATAGTTACAAGAATCACTCTAGTTGGTGCTTTGTTCCTAGGATTTATCGCAGTACTACCTCTAATAATTCAAGCATTCCAGAATGGTGATCAAACTTTCGCTGTTGGTGGAACAGCTCTACTAATCGTTGTATCCGTAGTTCTTGATCTTCTAAAGAAGGTTGATGCTCAGGTTTCAATGAGAGAGTACTAACTCTAGTTTTGTTGTATACTTATACAATGAATCAAAAATCTTTCATTTTCATAGGTAGATCAGGATGTGGAAAGGGTACACAGGCTAAGTTACTTGCCGAATATTTAAAAAAGACAGATCCGGAGAGAGAGGTATTGTATATTCAGACAGGAGAACAGTTTCGCGAATTCATTAAAGGTCCATCAGACACACAAAAGCTATCAAAAGCGATATACGATGTTGGAGGTTTGCAACCAGAGTTTCTTGCAGTGTATATGTGGGCGCATGTACTTGTGGAAAAGTTTACAACAAATGAAAATATCATTATGGATGGAATGCCAAGAAAACTCCATGAAGCAGGAGTTCTAGATTCAATGTTTGAATTCTATAATTTAAAAAGGCCAACAATCATTCACTTGGATATTAGCAAGGATGAATCAATTGATCGTCTAATGGCTAGAAAAAGAGTTGATGATAACAGGGAGGAAATATCAAAGAGACTCTCATGGTATGAGACAGATGTGGTGCCAGCTATTGAGTACTACAAAAACAACAAGCACTACAAATTCCTACATATTAATGGAAGTCAGAGTATAGAAAATATACACAAGGATATTGTCGGAAAAATATGATAACTATAAAGACAAAAGAAGACATACAGATTTTAAGAGAGGGTGGGAAGAGGCATGCTGCCATTTTAAAAAAGCTAAAAGAATTAGTAAGACCTGGAATTAAGGCAAGTGATATAAATGATGAAGCAAATAGGTTGATAAGTGAGGGAGGTGATACTTCAGCTTTTTTGGACTATAAACCACACGGTGCAAAGAGACCTTTTCCTGCAAGTGTTTGTGTTTCCATAAATGATGAAATAGTGCACGGTATTCCTAATGAAGAAGAAAAGATTTTGAAAGACGGAGATATAGTTTCAATCGACTTAGGTTTGGTCCATAAAGGCTTGATAACCGATGCAGCTATAACCGTGCCTGTGGGTAATATATCTGCTGAACTAGTCAAACTACTAGAAATCACAGAAAAGGCTCTATATGCTGGTATAAAGGCTGCCAAAGGGGGTAAAAAGGTGGGTGATATAGGTGTAGCTATAGAACGTATAGCTATATCTGGTGGATTGAGTGTGGTAGATGAGCTAGCTGGACATGGAGTCGGATACAGTGTTCATGAGGATCCATTCATACCTAACTATGGAACTGCGGGTACTGGCGAATCATTAACCCCAGGTATGGTTATAGCAATTGAACCAATTTTTAATCTTGGAAGTAGACATATTGTTCTTGATAAGGATGGGTATACATACAGAACTAAAGATGGAAAAGCTAGTGCACATTTTGAACATACAGTTCTAATTACAAAGGGAGAGCCAGAGATTTTAACTATGATATAATCCAAACATGACAGCCACACATTTTAAAAAAGAAAGAAGCCTAGTAATTATTAAACCAGATGGTATACAAAGAAATTTAGTTGGTGAAATCATCTCACGATATGAGAAAGCTGGATTAAAATTGGTTGCAATGAAGATGATGGTGCCAACTCCTGAGTTGATAGAAAAACACTATACTCTAGATCCAGAATGGAGAAGGGTAACTGGGGAAAAGACAATAAAGGGATATAAGGATAAGGGATTAGAGCCACCTATAAAAGATCCACTTGAGATAACTAGAATACTACTTGAGAGACTAGTTACATATATGACGAGCGGACCAATCATACCTATGGTATGGGAAGGTGCTCATTCTGTTGCAATCATAAGAAAATTAACTGGAGGTACTGAGCCTCTAACATCTGACGTAGGAACAATACGAGGTGATTATGTTATCGACTCATATCAAATGACTGATATGGATAAAAGATCATTGAGAAATTTAGTTCATGCTTCTGGATCACCAAAAGAAGCAAATGATGAGATAAAACACTGGTTTACAGAGAAGGAATTGATCGGATATACACATATACAAGAGAGAATTCTCTATGATGTTAATCTAGACGGACTTTTGGAATAATGTCTAAACTATTTTAAGTATTGTATTTGAAAGTGATAGTAATATAATTAGATCAGGTTACATGAGTATTAACTCTATAACTTTTAATTTGGGAGATTGAGAAGCTTCGCGCTTCAATTATCTTGCACCTTGGTGTTATGATTAAGATCACCCACCTAGTATATTACTAGGCTTGATACTCTTGTAGCCTATTGAAAACATCTGCCCGAGCAGGTGTTTTTGATTTCTGATATAATTCTAAGGTGAATAACTTAAAGATTTCGATTTTTACAATTTTAGTTTTAATTCTTCTTCTAGTCTTGCATCTTTGGGGTATGGCAGAACATCTATATGTAGAATATTGGTTCTACGATATCATCCTCCATTTTCTCGGTGGGGCTGGAGTCGCAGTTTCCATTCTTTGTATATCTAAGCTACTAAATATTCAGTTGATTAAGAGCAATATAATAAATATCATATATCTCACATTCATTGCAGGAGTTGCTTGGGAACTCTTTGAGCTGTATTACGATATAGCAGGACATGTATTTGGAACATTTGAATATAATTCTGATACGGTGAAGGATTTAATAATGGATTCATTAGGTGGGGCAGCTATAGTTTTAATATATAGAAAAAAATGAGTATAGATGTAACATTTTGTAGTGGAGTTGGTAGTGTAACTGGTGCTAATTTTCTTTTGGAACTTTCAAATACAAAAATATTAGTTGATTGTGGATTAATTCAAGGTGAAAAAACAGCACAGGCAGAGAACCGTCTAGACTTCCCATACAAACCAGAGGAAATTGATATATTGTTCATAACCCATGCACATCTAGACCATGTTGGACGTATTGCTAAACTAGTGAAAGATGGTTTTAAGGGTGTAATATACTCTACACCAGAAACTTTTTCTCTTGCGCAATTAATTATGGAAGATGCTCTGGGCCTATTAACAAGAGAATCTATTAACGAGGGTGTACTACCGCTATATGAGGAAAAAGATGTGAAAAATGCATTCTCACTCTGGCAAACAATTCCATACCATGAGGAAAGACAATTTCTACAAGGCTTTTCGGTGTACCTTAAAGACGCAGGACATATTCTAGGTTCATCAATGATTATATTTAGTTATGAAAAAAAGAAAATAGTATTCACAGGTGATCTTGGTAATTCACCAACACCAATACTTCGCGATACTGAGAGTATTGAAGGAGTTGATTATGTAATCATGGAAAGTGTATATGGAGATCGTAATCATGAACCTAAAGATGAGAGAAGGAATAAGTTACAGAATGTAATTTTAGATACCATATCGAGACAAGGTACACTTATAATTCCTGCTTTCTCGCTAGAAAGAACCCAAGTGATCCTATATGAAATCAATAAGCTTGTAGAGTCAAAAATGATACCAATAATTCCTGTTTATGTAGACTCGCCACTAGCAACAAAAGTGACTGAGATATATAAAGCAAGTACAAGTCTTTTTAATGAACGTGCGCAGAAGGAAATACTAGAAGGGGATGATATCTTTAATTTCCCAAAGCTGTCATTTACTGTTAATTCTCAAGAATCAAAAGCTATAGATCATTCAAAATCACCGAAGATAATCATAGCAGGCTCAGGAATGTCAGTTGGTGGTAGGGTCATACATCATGAAGAGATGTACCTAAGTGATCCTAAAAATACCGTACTTCTAGTTGGGTATCAAACTCTAGGATCTATAGGTAGATATTTAATGGATGGCGCAAAGAAGGTAAAGATACATCAAAATGAAGTTAAGGTTAATGCTAAAATTGAATCAATATTAGGATATTCTTCGCATAAAGATTCTGATCATCTATTGGAATTTATTTCTACAGCAGAAAAAACAGCAAAGAAAGTCTTTGTTGTAATGGGGGAGCCGAAAGCTTCACTATTTCTAGTACAAAAAATCCGAGATAATCTCGGACTTAATGCTCTGTACCCAGAGAGAGTGAAGAAATACCGTCTAGACTAAACAACCTTCTTTACGATAGCTTCAAAAGATTTTGGATTCTCAAGTGCAAGAGTTGCAAGAGACTTACGATCTATAGCTATATTAGCTTTCTTTAGATTACCGATAAACTTACTGTATGAATACTTAGGATCAATATTTCTTAGTGCAGCATTAATTCTAACATTCCATAGTCTTCTAAACTCACCCTTCTTGTCTCGTCTATGCGCGAAGGCATATGCACCTGCATGTGAAATGGCTTCATAAGCATTTCTTTCTGTCTTGCTTCTTCTAAAACGATAGCCTTTTACCTGGCTCAGTATCTTCTTTCTTGTTTTTAGAGCGTGAACTCCTTTCTTTACTCTTGTCATATAATTATTGTTACTTTATTTACGCATTAATTAAAAATCGACTCTTCTCCTTAGCTGTCATATGAAATGGTGTTGAGCGCTTCTTTGCAAGCTGAGCACGTCTACTCTCTTTTGAATTGAAATGGTTTTGGCCAGTTGATCGAGCAAGAATCTTTCCATTTCTTGTTATCTTTAGTCTCTTTAAAAATGATTTATTTGTTTTCATAATATTTTACTTACTCTTTTCGATTATTGCTGACAATCCCTTCAATCCTTTTGTTGGTGGACTCACTATCTTATATTCAGTGGTTATGAGCTTAAATATACGTTCCATTCTTTCCTTATGGAAATTCATGTCCATATATTTAGATCTTCCAATGAGATAGAGGTCAATTTTAACTCTATGGCCTTCATTGAGCCATTCTGAAGCTTTCTTTGCTTTTAACTCTAGATCATGGTCTCCAGTACCGATTTTTACCTGAATATTCTTCAGATCTGACGTTTGAGTACGAGATTTTGCCACCCTCTGCTTCTTCTTTTCGTCGTATTGAAATTTACCATAATCCATGATTTTTGCAATAGGGGGGACAGCATTTGGGGATATTTCAATTAAATCCAGGTTTCTAGCCTTAGCTTCATCAAGTGCGTTGGCAAGAGGAAGAACACCAAGGTTTTTACCATCCTCGGTTATAACCCGTAATTCGGGAGCCTTTATGTAATTATTGATTCTTACTCGAGTGTTGCTCAAAGTCCTATATTTATAGCATTATTTTATTAATATGACAATATTACATAAAGTCTCTTAGGAACCTAGCAAAGAATCCAGCAATCTTTTCAAATCTATATCTGTTCTGCCATTGTTCTAGTGTCACCTCTTCTGAGTTAAGAAGGTCTTGAACAAAATGGACAGAAAGTTCTTTGGAGAACAGGGTATTTCGGCTTACGATATTAGCTTCGAAGTTATATAGCAGACTTGCTGTATCTAGGTTAAGTGTGCCGATAGTTGACCATGTATCATCGATGATAATTGTCTTGTTATGTATCATCTCTCCCTTATGAAGGAAAATTTTAATACCAGATTTAAGTATTTGGGTGAAAAAAGATCTACTGCATAGATCAACAATCGGATGGTCGCTTGATTCTGGTACTATTATTTTAATATTCACACCTCTTTTTGACGCGGCTCTTAATACTCGTGATAGATGTCTTGTCGGCACAAAGTATGGAGTGGTTATGTAGATATGTTTTTTGGCATTTCTAATTGCATCTATGATTTCACTGTATAGATGTCTTTTATTGGGTATGGGGTAGTTTGATATATATCGAAATTCACTATAGTTTGAATCATTACGTACTATTCCAAGTTTTTTTCCTTGTGCACGTCTCCACATTCTCTCAAAACCAATTTCCATTTCCTTAACTACTTCACCTTCAATTTTTACAACCGTATCTCTCCAATTGGCCATTTCATCAGACACACAAATACTACCAGTAAATCCAATCCTGCTATCAATAATTAGGGCTCGTTTGTGATTCCTAAAATACCAAGACTTATAGTTATGAACTTTTAATATGCTAGGGAATAGGGTTTGAAAAAAGATTAATTCGATATTATTCTTCTTTAATTCTTCTGCAATACTCGAACCATAGAAACTAAAGCTACCAGCAGCGTCCCAAAGAAAACGCACCCTCACTCCTTCTTTGGCTTTTTTAATACAAACATCAATAAATTTTCTACCAATTTCATTTGTTATAAAAATAAATTGTTCAAGATCTATACTTGTTTTTGCCGCTTCACAAGCTTCAAGCATGGCATTCCATCCAGCATCATTTGTTGTGTAGAAACGCCAAGTGGTATTATCTGAGTCTTTGTTCATAAATATAGTATAATATAGTTATGGAAAATGTTACATTGCTAATAGCTGCTGGAATATTCTACCTTCTGTTTTTTGGACCACACACAAAATCAAAAGAGAAAAAGGATGATAAGAAGGGTGGGGATAAGAAAAAATAAATCTTATAGCATGATATACTTATATGCATGATCTCAAATAAAGAAAGAGTTAGTATACTAATTTTATTATTAATCATCGCACTTAGTGGAGTATATGTTTCTAAAAGAGTTTTTGTTATACAAAAAAGTGATCAACATGTAACATTTGAAGAATCATACCAACCTTCTTTTTTTGAAAGTATTCTATCTAGTTTAAATCTTGCTAGTGCATACACCTCTCTTGAAGGGGGAATGACTGGCCGAGTTCCTTACGTTGAAGTTATACAACATGATGATATTGCTCAGCTAACTTCTGCTGACTCTGGTAAAGCAAGAAAGGACTTCGTTCCTGATTATGCAAAAATTGCGAGTGTTGCAGCACGGGCAAGCGGTAAATGGAGTGAAGTTTTTGGTGGGTACCAGTTCAGTCCAGATACAATAGTATTAATACCCGAAGGTATTAATATCATATATGACATCGAATCCACAGATCCAATAAAGGGAATTGCAATAAAAGGTAAACTTACCTTAGATCCATCTAGAAATGTATCAATGAAAGTTGGTACCATTATTCTATATCCCAACGCTAGTTACGAGGATAAACCCATAAGTTCTGTAAACCATAAGGTTGTATTCTCAGGATCAATTGATAAAACTATTGATCCATTCCAAATGACGATTGGTCTAATTACTTTTGGCGGTGATGTTGATATTCAGGGAAAGGCGGTCGATACATATGCGAAAATCATATCTTCAGGGGGTAGTACTATGACTGTGGATAGTGCATCAGGCTGGAAAGGTGGCGATTCTATAATTATATATGAAGATCCAAATGCGAATGCATTGAATTTGAAACAACAAATAATCAAGATTTCATCTGTACAAGGTAATCAAATAAATCTAGCTGAACCTATCAAAATAAACCCATCTAGATTTGCGGTAATGGCAAGTAGGAATGTGGTATTTAAGAGTGATGATAAAGGTGACAGAGGACAGATGATGTTTCTTGCAAAAACTACTGTTGATGTAAAAAATATTGCTATTGTAGATCTCGGTAGAACAACAACGAGTGTAACGGTAAATGCAAAGAAAGCGGGCGATACATATACTCCAGGTGAGAATCAGATAGGTAGATATCCTTTCCATGCACATCATTTGCAAAGTAAATTTGTCCTTGAAGGCTCTGTCGTTTACGGTGAACGAAATGAAAAAGTCTTTGCATATCCAAACAACTCTAGAAGAGTAATTAACGATATACCGCTGTCAGTTTATGTATATGGCGGACAAGATCCACTAACTGACGGTCAGATGGATCCTGTGATTTGGCCAACAGCTCATGACGTAGTTGCTTCATCAAATGGACGCTGGTGGCTCCTCTACAATCCAACAGGAGAATTTCCGGCACCTACTGCAGAAGCATCTGGATTTGCACCATACAAAACAAGAATTGGAGATGGTGGAAACGTAGAGACATTGCGCTCAAATGGAGAGTGGGTAAAGACCGGATGGGTTAAATATAAGGCTGTACCTAAAGATGGAGCTATATACGGAGATGGTAGTGTCAGTACTGGTATTAAGGTAATAGATATTCCACTTGCTTCACCAAGATGGGGTATTGTAAATCATAATAGTTTCGGTGATGTAATCAATAATGTTGTAGTCGGTGCTGAAGGTTCAGGTATTACAACTGAAGAGGGTATGGAGTTCGGTAAGATCGATTCAAATCTTGTGGTTGGCTTGGGAGGTGGAACAGGTCAAAATGATGATCTTAGATGGTGGGGCTTTGGACTAAAGAAAGTGGATTTAGGTTATGGAGGACATGCATACTGGCATGCTTCAATGCTATTTGATTTTACAAACAATGTCGCTGACGGATTCTTTAGATTTGGTACTTTTACCTTCTATCACCCATACGATATAAATGGTGCGGTTCCATCGATTAATAATGCGAATCAGTTTAAGTTTCCTAGTATACCTGGGATGCCACAAGAGCTCGCAGGGTTCCAAGGTTTTGTTAGTGGCGTGCGTAAAATGGATAACAACATCTCATATGCCGAAACAGGACACGATGGAACTGGTCTAACGCTCATCAATGTAGGACCTTCTGACTTTGAAACTTCAAATCCATATACAGTGATTAGTAATTTTACTCTGTACCATAAAGGTGTGAGTTTGACTGGAAGTGCCCCGGTGACTTTTAAGGGTTTCAAACTATATGGAGACGGAAAGGGTGTCGGTATTAATGCGCATGATACTGAGACCACCATCATAGACAGTCAGGTAAAAAACTTTGATAATGGAGTGTACTACAGTAGACACTCTGTAAGAATTATCGACTCAATTGTTGATAATATAAAATCTACTCCAACTGCTTATGCGAAAATATATTATGATACGATGGCAAAGATAAAGGAAAGATTGGCAAAGAATTTTGATGTATATGCTAAAGAAGCTTTAGTTGCAAACAAAGATGCAGAATACGTTGCTGTACTAGATCATGATAATGTTAAGAGTCCTGTAGCTTTGGAAAATCCTGCAATTGGATGGGCAACAATAAATATAGATAAGGTTAATCAGACCGTTGTACTAAAGTGGGATATCAAGAATGCAAAGTACCCACTGCAAAACATAGATGTTGTTGTTCCATCACGAGATAAGGGTATACCTTCAGTTACCGCAGATAAACTAAAAAGAGTATTTTTCGTGGCCGATGGAAAGTTGGCATACAGTGGTACATATATTGTTAAAAAAGACGAAATTGAATCCGGAAGGTATTTCCCTGGTAAGTATGAAAATGTAAAGGCAGTTACATTTGATGAATTCATTAAAAATTTAGATAGTGGTCAAGTTGAGATAAGACTAATTACTCATAATATTGGTCTAGTTGGTTCTGGTGCATGGCCAGAAGCTCAGGGTAAGTTTATTCCAACAAATAAGCCGACAACACCAGTGGTTGATCCAAAACCAACTGAACCGGCAACAAATGATAATAATCAAACACCAGTATCAATTGGACAAACACCTAAACCAATAGATTCAACTCCATTAAACCCGACAGTAGATTCACCGACAAACAATACAACAAATACAGCTCAGAAGACTCCAACTGTCGAAAACAAACCAGTTGTAAATAGTACTTCAAATACTACAACAGCTAGCACTCAAACAACTACTGGTTCTAAGTACATTAAAGCCACAAATGGCTTCACTATCCAGGGAGGTGATCCAACATTGTCAGCCTCAAAAGTTGGTAGTAGTGATAACAAAACTTCAACAAATACATTTTCACCCGGTTCATATAATGGAAATCCAAATGATTGGACGTGGGATATAACAATTAATACACCAGCAGGAAGAAAGATATATCAAATACTAATAACGGATGGTGAAAGTACATGGTCTACAAATCAAGATATATATTGGCCTTTGGTTGCATTTAAATCAGGCACACAGATGCACTCAACCAGATCAGACCCGTTTGTGTATACAGATCAGGGTTCAAATAGATATACGTTGTATGGTCAACAGAGAAGTACGACATATAAACCAGTGACTATAACTATTCAATTTGATCAGGGAGATTCAATAGTACTGGAAGGAGTGAAGTAGGAAAACTATTCTTGACTTTGTCTCCTTTCCCTATAAACTTAGAAAGGCTTTTGTTGGAAAATTAAATCACGTGAACACAGACAAAAAAATACTTGTTCCTTTGGTCAATCAGACCCCAGAGGAGCGAGCTTTAATGGTGGTATTGAACCACCTTACGGCACACCTTGACGATTCGGAAACACCGATTGTGCGGGTACACAGGGAGTTAAACACTGGCGACTTCAGTCTTAGGAGTGCCAGGAGAGAAAACCCAGAAATACCAACACAATATGAGTTTAGAGCTATGCCTGATTTTCAGGGTAAGCTCTGGCTCAATATCTACCTAGTTATGGTAGCTCCAACTGGTAGCTCTTTTGTTTTAACTCCAAAGCAGACTGCATATCTGTATGCGGAGGTTAACAATCCACTTTTCGTCTCTAGACTCAGGCTTTTTGCAGAGCATGTGGTCTGGAAGATTAAAATAGCGGCAGACAACGCTATACCCTCAGGGGATGTGATGATTGGGGATGAGGACAGTATGGTATTAGATCAAGCATTCGGCTTGGGTTCCGTACAATACTCCACAGTGCAAATCATGGGTCGTCGATTTGTAGAAGATCGAACCCATCGTGACCCAGCGTCACTAAAGCGTTACTTAACGCCAGAAGAATATGCTGCTTACCTCAAGCGTTTGAGGGAGAAAGCGTAAACAAGCCACCGGATGGATCAGTTCCTTCCGGTGGTGTTTTGTATTTGTGGACGTATTGAATCAAAGTTGGTAAGCAACTATACCATTGTTTTTTTTGAGATCCCTGAAGCGATCATATGGGTTAGGGGGGGTATGAGAAGATGATTAGTTTTGCTCGGTAGACTAACCTTTTGGTATCACAAGGTGGAAGTGGAAAGTAGGAAAGTTTAAATGTATAATGTTTTTATGTATATTTCGACAAAATCTAGAAAACTTATTATTTTTCCAGGTTGGCAAAGTTGTTTATTGATTATAACATTTCCCTTGTTTGTGCTTATGTTAGATACAATTAGCGCTATGTGGATGAGGTCGGAGATATTCTCTGGGGGAATAATAAATGTGGTAATCGTATTTTATTTGATTCTGTTTGTGATGGGGGCTCAAGTACTGGTAATCTCGAACGAATCAATTTCATTTTGGTCATATTTAATTTGGAAAAAAAGTATATTGATCAAAGATATAGCTGTAATAAAAGCAAAAGTTGATGTTCATTATTCAGTTAATACTTTTTTAACCCCAATTGCTACTTTTTACTTTATTAATGATAAGTCAAAGAATTTATATAAACTTCCTTTCGGCATATTTAGTAAAAAAGATATTTATGAGTTCTTGAATAAAGTTATTTTGGCCAAACAAGACATTATTCTAGATGATAATACGAAACTGTTGATGAAAGAAAATGATGATAATGTAAAGTCTGAAATTAATAAAGTTTACTTATTTATTATCTCGGGTGTATTTATTATACTACCCATTGTGATACTGGTATTCTGTATTATCTATTTGTTAAAAAGATAATAAGCATAACGCTGACTGGTTGTATTTGTGGACATAGACCGAAAAACATCGAACACTATCAAAACCTTTGTTTTTGAGTGGTATCAATTCTTAAATACCCGTAATAACGGGAAAATAACGGTGAAATTGTAAGGAAAATTTATTTTCTTGGTATCACAATTCTTGTATTAGAATTAGTATTATTCTCTGTTTCTTTTCGTATTAGCGCGATTTTCAAAAATGGCTCTAAATAGGGGTATTTTGAGGGTCCTAAATTACCCCTATTTCAGGGGGTACATATTGACATATACGCCTTAGTATGCTATACTTATAAGGTAAGTGAAGTTCTTTGAAAGTGTTCAAGTTGAGCTTGGAAGAAAGACTGTAATTGACTGCTGGCGCCACGCTAAGCGGATTATAGACTTTCTGACCAAACTCAACTCAACCCACAGGAGAAACACACAATGAATAAGAACCCTATCTCGATTCAAGCGGCCCTCAAAGTCGCAAAGCACGCGGAAAACGTGGAAGTCATCGAGCTCGCGCTCGAAGGCGACCAACGGGTCCTCGTGCGGTCCAAGGCCATGCCGGAATTTGCGTTCCTGGTGTGGTCCGACCACCAGTCCAGCACGCATAGCTGGCTGGGTCTGGATTTGCCAGACACGTCCTACGAGAACTCGTCTTATCAGGTTGTGTGCGCTTGCTGTGGCACACATACCTACGGCGTCTCCAAGCCAGGAGATGTCGGCGAAAGCGATAGCGAGGGCTACAAGGAATGGTCCAATGGCTTGGGCCAAGTGTTCAAATGTGTCCTGCAAGAAACCTGCAAAAAGAATGGTATCACTACCATTTTCATGCGCAGGGCTTCTAGCTGGCACTACGGCGAACTCGACGGTATCAAAATCGTCGAGGCTAGCGGTCATCAGAACGCTATGCTGGACCTGTATGGCCGTCAGGTCATTCAGGCGAACACCGAGTTTATCTCTCGGCGGACCAGTCGCGGTATGTTCGAACACTAAACAATAACAATAAACCAAAGGCTTTGAAGATATGCCTATAACTTCACCCCAGACAATTCGGTCTGGGGTTTATCGTTTATGTTACTGAAATAAATTAAAAAATGAGATAAAATGGCTTGAAATGGCAGAAACTAATAGTAAGAAAACCTTGTATATTTTCATAGATGAGTCAGGTAATTTTGACTTTACTGCTACTGGAACAAAATATTTTGCTTTGACAGCGATAAGCACTTTTTCACCTTTAAAATCCAGAGAAGAATTATTGCGTAGAGTATATGAGCTTAAATATGAAGGGTGGAAAGATGGTCAGGAAGATTATTACTTTCATGCCACCGAGGATAAGCAAACGACAAGAGACTGGGTATTTTCAGCAATAAAGAGCTTGGGCGATATCGAGGTAGACGCTATTATCGCACAGAAGAATAAAACGAACCCTTCACTCTACACCCATTTTGAGCCCGTAAGTAATTCAAAGGAATTTTTGCCAGTTAAAACCGTTCGGTCTGAAGAAAGGTTCTACGATAAGGTGTCCCAAATGCTCTTGCAATACATTTTTAACCGTCATCAGAAAAATGATGATATTGAGAAAATCGTTGTTGTCCTCGGTTCTTTGTTTACCGACAAAAAGCGAGGATATGTAATTAAGAGTTTAAAAAAGTATCTTAAAACTAAATTTCAGAAACCTTTTTATATTTATTTTCACACAACCTCGTCAGACATAAATTGTCAGGTGGCGGATTATTGCGGTTGGGCTGTATATGTAAAATTTGAGAGAGGAGAATTGCGACCTTGGGAAGAAATTAAATCGAAAGTGAAGAGCTGTTTTGACGTTTTTAAATCAGGGACAAATGAATACTATGTATATAAAAAATGACCACCCCGCCTATCCCTTTCGGGAAGAGCCCAGGGGCTCTTGTCAGCGGGGTGGAACCTTTAAACTAAGTATACATAATTTTAGATATCTAAGCAAAAAATTGGGGAAAACTATATAATATAAATATGAATAGAGATTTTATTGAAAAACAGAGAAAAAACGCTCAACAAAAGCTAGAAAGTGTTGAGGGTGTAGAAAAACAAAGAATTTCAATAGTTTTTCAGTATCTCACATCTTTGCTTGAGCCAGAAAAATATACGGAGGCTGATAGAGAGGATTTGCGTAAATTAGCTTTAGAGCTGGGGTTTAAAGACGATACTATATTTTCTGAATGGGTTGGTAAATAGCCCTTGCATTGAATTATACCTCTACGTATAATATGGGGTATGAAAGAGAAACCTGTAATTACTTATAGTGATTGGTATGACGTAGCGTTTGCTACTTTTACAGATGATGATAAGGAAAAGTATGAGGAATTATATACACTCCTTTCTCTTCCTCGCTTTCGAGTATCTGATACAGATGAAAAATATCGCACGATAAACTACTGGGACGAACAGGGTTTGCTTTTAGGTAAACGAAAAAGCACAGATACTTGGCGACAGTTCAGTATCCTCGATGTTGTATGGATACGCATACTTCAAAATCTCAAGAAGTACGGTATGGAAGGCGACGAAATTTTGTGACTTAAATCATCACTCTTTTCGGTCCAAGATAAAGAAAAACGTTACTCACAATTTGCTTTTTGGATATATACAGCACTTCATAAAAAAGATGTGTTTTTGGTGGTCCTACCAGATGGTCGAGGAAGTATTGCGACGACAGAGGATATTGAGCTACAACAGGCTCTTGGGGCCTTAGGACAGGCCTATATTGCTCTAGATTTCAGATACATTGTTCTCTCGGTAATACGGCATGGACCATAAAAAAAAGGCGAAAAAAAGGTCGAGCTGAACCGAAAGCTCGATGAAAAAGAAATTGAGCTATTAAAAACTCTTGCTACCGAAGACGTTGAGGCGGTAACTGCTCATTTGAAAAAGGGCAAAATTGAGCGTATCGAATGGAAGACTATTTCACAAAATCCTGACAAGTTATTTGAGATATTACGAAAGAAAATTGATGAGTCTCCAAACCAGACTATCACCCTCAAACGGCAAGATGGGAAAGTTCTTTTTATTGAGCAGAAAAAGAGTCAGAAATTACCCTGACTCAAATAAGGTGACCGAGTAGCGGAGCCATTAGATTTCCCGAGACAGATGACCGATAAACGGAGTTTGCTCACAAGAAAACTATGAAATGCTTACTCCACAGCAAGCTCGGAAGTATCTTAAAAAGAACAGAGATATTTCCGACGAACGATTGAAAGTGATACTTGGGTATCTGTACGGATTGGTCGAAACAATGATTAAACAAGAACGAAAAAACTATGAGCGACATATCAGACAAACAACACGAGGCTAACAAACAAAACGCTCTTTTGGGCGGTGTTAAAACCGATGAGGGTAAGGCTATTTCTCGTTACAATGCTGTACGTCATGGAATTTTGCGTGAGAGTGTAACGGAGTACGAGAAGATAGACCACGAGCGTATCTTCAACGAATTTGCCGATTTCTATAAGCCGGAAAATCTTGTTGAGGAAATTCTGGTTGAACGTCTGACTGTGGCTTATATAAAAATGGCTCGTGTCTCTCGGGCAGAAAATGAGCTTATGAAAAGTGCTCTGGACCCGACGATTGGTATCTCCGAATATTCAGTGTATGAGAAATTAGGCTATCAGGCGGTCCTTGCCTCTGACAAAGTTGCTTTGCTTTCTGATGTCTATGCTCGATATGAGACGGCTGTAGAAAAGCGTTTCTACAAGGCTATGTTTACACTCAATGAACTTAAAAAGATAAACGTATGAGTAGACAATCCTCAAAAATGGGTTTGTTTGGTAAAAAGCTCAAGATTGAGGATTATGAGTTTGCTCTTAGCTATTGTCGTGTCTCCTCAAAGAAACAAGAGCTCGAGGGTAGTGGCCTTGATAGCCAAGAGACCAGAAATGAACAGCTCGCAAAATATCACAAGCTAAAAATCGAGAAAGTCTTTCGAGATACTTTCTCGGGTGGCGGTGACTTTATGAAGCGTCCCGATATGCGCGAGCTTATCGAATATCTCGACGCACACCCGTACAGAAAATATGTAGTTATCTTTGATGACCTCAAGCGCTTTGCTCGTGATACAAAATTTCACTTTGAGCTTAGGACGGCTCTTGAGGCTCGTAACGCTTTACCTCTGTGCTCGAACTTTGTCTTTGATGATACGCCTGAAGGTGTCTTTGTTGAGACAATTCAGGCGGCACATAACCAGCTCGAACGTGAGCAGAATAGACGTCAGGTGATAGAAAAGCAAAGGGCATGTCTTGAGCGTGGCTATTGGGCTTTCCACTCGCTTAAAGGCTATTCAAAGAGCAAAACTAGCATTGGCAAGCGTGATGAGCCTAACGAGCAAAATAAGCACATTAGAGAGCCTTTTGAAGGGTTCTTTTCCGGTCGCTTTCAGCAATTTATTGATGGAGCACGTT
>CAYNAH010000010.1:0-13062 GCA_964395365.1 uncultured Candidatus Saccharibacteria bacterium
TTTGGTTGGACGCAGTAGTAAATATTATTCGGTGCTGAGTCATCACAATATCCAGTAGCTTGGCCAAGAGGTGCACCATCGACATCATCTGTTAGCACTGATGGATTTAGATTTTCGAGTTTTGCTCGCAATACATAATCTGTCGCATTTGATGATGGAGATGAGACATAAGCATAGGCAGTACCACTATCTGTCGGTACTACAGACATAAAATTACCTAAAGTGACTCCTGAACAAACAGATGTGCTAGTTGTTAGAGCTCCTGAAGCAGGATATTGATTACACTTATCAAAAGCCTGCTCGAGAGCTAGCTGAATCTGAGAAAGATCAGAAACCCTCTTTGCATCCCTAGACTTTGACTTAGCTGTTAAAAAGTTAGCTGACAATACTGCTGTAAGTATTCCGATTATTGCCACCACAACCAGTAATTCTATTAAAGTAAAACCTGTATTTAAAAGTGTTTTTTTCATTAGGCTAATTATAGCCCATATCTATATAAAAACGAATCCCCAGCGCGGCACCTGGGATGGGTGTCTGCGCTGGGGATCATAGGGGCGTTTAGCCCGTGACCTCGTAGGTCGCGAGGAGATCCTTCCGGATTGCCTCCTTCAGTTCCTGATGGCTGGAGCACGCGTATTCCTTCTTAATCCCTTCGGGCCAAGCGAGGGTAGCCTTGGCACCGCGTGGCACCGAGCCTTTGACAATGCTGTCAACAAGCCTGTCGAGGCCTGCACTTGTGATCCTCTTCTTCTTCAGCATCGTCTGGGGGGCGACGCTGACAGGAGCTTCCATTACTGCAGTTGAATTAACCATAACTACTATTACAACCGTCGTTTAGTGTGGACGAGCGACTACTGGAGCCATAAAACCAGCAGCTTCATCCGGGAAATAATAGTACCACTTTAAATCTTGGCGTCAAGCTATTTATCAACTTCTTCAAGCGCTTCCCTTGTATATACATTTGAAGCATTCCACAACATCCAACTAGTCAATCCTGAATCATATGTAGCTTTAATCTGTGCTCTTACCATTTCCGGAGTATATTCAACACGACCAATACTAAAATCTTGTAACCATGGTCTTAATTTAAGTGGAGATGTACTTGCCATATTTGCTTTCTTTATTCCACCATCCATTGCGTATTTAATTACTTCATATGGTTTGCTCGCTGGTTCTGTATATCCCAAAAATGTTGAAGGATAGTGTGATGGATACACCATAGGTGCAACGTAATCGAAATGTATTAGTGCATTACCAAGTATTTGTCCTATACCCAAATCATCATTATTAGTTGTAGTCATACCAAAGAGATCTGCAGATATTGGAATATTCTTTTTATGGTAGATCTCATCTAAATGAGCAAAAAATTCTTTCAGAGCAACTGATTTTTCCTTACCATGACTAAATGGAAATGCTATATCAAGCATATTACCATCAGATGGAAAACGAATGTAATCAAAATTTAATTCATCAAATCCATTGGCATAGGATTCATCTCCAATGAGTACGAGATAGTCCCAAACAGGTTTAGCTCCAACATCAAGCCAACTTATACCTTTTCTATCCTTCCACACATTCCCCGCTTTATCAGTTACAGCATACTCGGGTTTTGTCTTCACAAGATATGAATCTTGAAAACAAGAAATTCTACCTATAACGTATATTCCTTTTTCATGTAATTCACCGATAAACTCTTTAATGTCTGATATTCTATTCTCACCTGAACCAAACTTTTTTAACTCCTCATTATCTGGTATATAGCTTATACGACCAGTGTAGTCTTTAATATCTATTACCACTGAATTGATTTCTGTTTCATCAATTATTTTTACCAACTTCTCTCTCAACTTCTTGTTTCCAGCAACCCAACTGGACATATATATCGCTTTTACCGATTCAGGAGTTTTAATGTGAGTAACTGCAAATGGAGGTGGTATTACAATCGATGCCCCTGCTACATAATCTGTCTTGTATGATTCATACTGGAATGGGTATAGGTACGTCCCAACAAGCACTGTGATGGAAATTAATATTGCTAATGAATATATATAGACTCTCATCAGATATGTGATGAATGGTTATTATTTTCAGTAAAAACGGAATTTGCATTCTGTTCGTCAGATCTCTTTTCGTGCGGAAGGTTGTAGGCGATGAAGATAATCAGGAGTCCAGACACAACAGCAATAACTTCATGCCAAGGATATGGTAATCCAAGAAACATAAATAACATTATCCAAACACCGATTATGCAAAGCCATTGTCTTTTTGACATATGGGCACATTATACTGGTTTTATTATTCAGACACAATAACAACAAACTCTCCTTTTTGTTTTTCTGGAGTTTCTGTAAGAATTTTCAGTATCTCTGTTGCACTTCCTTGCAATACTTCTTCATATATTTTAGTAATCTCTCTAACAATAGTTACTTTCTTTTCTATTTTTGTTAATGATTCAAGAGTTTTTAAGATTCTATGTGTGGATTCATAAAAAACGATAGTTCTTTCTGATTGTGCAATTTCTTTAAATATAGTTTCCCTACCTTTCTTGTGTGGCATGAATCCTAGGAATATAAATTCATGTGTTGGAACACCAGCAATCGAAAGTGCGGCAGTTAGAGCAGATGGCCCAGGGACAGATACGATTGAAAGGTTTGGATATTTTTCTCTAATCACAGAGATCAGTAGCGAACCAGGATCAGATATTCCTGGAGTACCGGCATCAGTAACGAGTGCAATATTTTTACCCTCTTCTATCTTTTCTAGTATTAAATCTACTTTTGCTTCTCCACTTTGAGCATGATAACTCATCATAGGAGTAGATATACCATGCTTATCAAATATTCTTTTAGTAACTCTAGTATCTTCACATAGCACAATATCAACTTCCTTTAGAATTCTAAGGGCTCTTAATGTTATATCCTCCAGATTACCTATAGGCGTTGATATTACGTAAAAAGTAGACATAAAGATATAATATACTACACTATCTATATGGCAAGCATTTCAGACAATATTGTATATATAGCAAGGGATGTTGAGAGAGCCCTAGGTATTAAACCTGTTAATAACTACTACATAATAACTAACAAGACTGAGTATGCACTTGAAGTTCAGAGAGAGTTTCCTGACAATGTTTTTGTAATAGACTCACCAAATATACTAGATACTTATGAACTATTACTCCAAGAGAGTGTAGCTAGTTTAATTAATACACTTAATGCTAGTATCCTCGTCTTTAAAAATACAATACATATTGAAGCATTATGTAATGAGAAAAAATGGAAGCTATTAAATCCGAGTGCTGAGCTATCAGAAAAAGTTGAGAACAAGATTTCTCAATCTCTATGGCTCAATGAATTATCTTCTCTTTTACCAACACATAAAATACAGACTGTTAAAGATACCGAATGGAACAATGAAGCTTTTATCATACAGTGGTCACATGGACACACTGGAGACGGCACAATACTAGTTCAAAATGAAAAGACTCTAATTGACTTAAAGAATAAATTTCCGCATAGAGAATGTAAGGTTACCAAATATATTAAAGGACCAATGTTTACAGTGAATATCGTTGTAACCGATACAATTATATTACTAGGAAATATTAGCTATCAGATAACAGGTATGCTTCCCTTCACTGAAAATGCATTCAGCACAATTGGTAATGATTGGAGTGTTACATATAGCATATTATCTGAAAATCATATTATTAAATTTAATAGTATAGCCGAGAAGGTCGCTCAAAAAATGCAGACATCTGGATGGCGAGGACTATTCGGTATTGATGTTGTACATGACGAAGAGCGGGATGAATTACATTTAATTGAGATCAATGCTAGACAACCTGCTTCCACAACATATGAATCCGAGCTTCAGACAAGTATGGGTATAGAAGGTTTAAATACCTTCGAAGCTCATCTCATGGCACTTAGTGCTAAAAGCATTAAATCATCTCTCATACCAATAAATGACGGAGCACAGATATTACAGAGAGTAACGAGTACAGTTAAAGAAATCGATACCAAAAAATTACTCGATGCTGGATATAAAGTGATTAAATATGCAAACAGCAAACCAAATGCTGATCTAGTTCGTATTCAGAGTGATAAAGGTATTATGGAAGCACATAATAAGCTAAATAAGAGAGGTAAAGAAATACTTGATCTCATCTCTTAAAACCAGTTTAATCTCCTTAATTCAGTCTTTGATTTTTTTGCTCTTGAAAAGGTGTAGTTGTCTTCGTTACTCTTATCAAGTTCAATCCATCTTTGTTCTACTAAAGTTTTGTTCAAATCAACAATTTCAATTTTTCCTTCATGTATTCCATGTCCAAATTCCCCATCAGTCGGCCAGGCTACAGCGTGTACATAGTGTATTGTGATTGGTAATAGATTTTGATATTCAATCTGATGTACAACCAAAATATGATCCCTTTCTCCATCCTCAGGTCCGCCAACCATAGTTATGATATCCCCAACCATTGCATCTTTAATCTGTATTAATTTACTATTTGCATCATGCGCAAATGTTTTTACATTTGTATTAGCAATTGGTCTAAACTTTGATCTCATCCAACCCAATATCCCATTCGCGTACGGGAAATGTAAATGACGATCAAGTGTTCCCCTTTTTAAATACTGACTTTCTTCATTAAGAACGTAAAATGCAAAACCAGAACATTCTATTCCAATACCATTCTCAACCATTATCCTTTTAATACTATCTTGATCTAATGATTCAAATTTTATCTTCTCAGCAAAAGCTATTTCTTTAACCTCATCGTATATTTCTTTTGGACTACCCTTACCAGTTTCAACAAGAAGACCCGCGCGTCTACCCTTAGACCTATTATTAAAATATGGTACGTTTCTATACTGATCTATTATCGCCAAAGCTCTATCAGAAATACGTTTTGTATTCATATATTAAGATTAACATATAAGCCATTTTATGCTAATCTGGTTGGTATGATAAGTATATTAGAGGGCACAGCTGATTTAGCTTTTATACTCGGTTTTGCCCTACTTTCCTTTTTCGTAGCTTTTGTATGGTCACCTGCATTGATATGGGCGCTATATAGATTCCAGATATTTAAAGGACCAAAGAAAGAACTGGAGAATATCAACTCACAGCGTGGAAAAGATCGTACACCAGTGATGGGTGGGCTACTTGTAATCGTTACTGTTGTAGTTATAACTTACTTCTTTAATTGGTCCAGAAGCTACACTTGGGTTCCAATTGGAGTTACCCTACTGTCTGCGCTACTAGGTGCAATTGATGACCTACTAAATATATTTGGTATTGAAAGAAGATCTAGAAAACTTAAACAGATTCTCACACTCATACGAGTACACAAGGAATGGAAGATGAGGTTGTGGTATTTAATAACCTTACCATGGTCTGTATTTAAGAGGATTTCTGTTTGGATCGGCTCTAGAACCAGTCGAGGTATTCATGTACATGAAAAACTAGTCTTGCAGTTTGCTGCTGGATCTATTACAGCATGGTGGATATATGATAAGTTGGGTAGTGCTTGGCACTACATATACCTACCGTTCAATTATGATATTTACCTAGGTTGGTTAATCATCCCTTTCATAATACTCATCGTTATGTTCACAGCTAATGCAGTTAATATAGCTGATGGTATGGATGGTCTAGCTGGTGGAATGTTGATCTCATCATTTAGTGCTCTAACACTTTTGAGTTGGATAAATGGTTTTGGTGAGATAGCGATACTGAATGCAACGACTGTTGGAGCTTTGGTAACATATACATATTTCAATATTAAACCAGCGAGATTTATGATGGGAGATGTGGGATCGCTTGGTCTGGGTGCACTATTTGCCGTTAATACAGTAGCTATTGGTGAAATCGGATCGATATTCTTTCTCGGATTTGTTTTCTACATTGAAGCATTGAGTGTACTAATACAGATCGCTGGTAAATACATTCTTGGTAGAAAGATATTTAAGATGGCCCCAATACATCATCACTTTGAAATTCAAGGATGGAGTGAGGAGAAGACAATTATGCGTTTTTGGATAATACACTTCGTTTTTGTTGTATTTGGTATTTGGCTAGCACTTCACTAATATGGAATATCTACACTGGAAGGAAGAAACAATTACTGATGATTCTAACGAGTCCATATCACGTATGTATGATAATGGTTTTGTATTCACTAGACTCGGCAAGGGTGTTATGCACCAAACAAGGAGTGTACGAATTAACCTATCTAAATTTGATATCTCTAGTGAGAATCGAAGAATTTTACGTAAAGGAGAAAATATTTCTTTCACTGAAAACGTAATTCCATATAATTCGTATAGATGGGAGATAGGTAAGATTGCAAAAGATTTTTATGAAGTAAAAGCTGGAGGTGCATTTACTGCCAACAAGATTAAGGAATTGATGACTACAGTGCATAATTTTAATACCGTTTTAAACTTTTCTGATCTTGGATATGTTATCTGTTATAAAAACAACGAAATTCTACACTACTGCTACCCTTTCTATGATCTAGAAAAATCACCGAAGGATATGGGATTGATTATGATGACAAAGATGATTGCTGAAGCTAAGACTCAAGGACTTAAATATGTATACCTTGGATCGCTACAGAGATCGAGTGATGTGTATAAATTACAATTTTCTGGCGTAGAATGGTTTGATGGTAAGATATGGAAGAATGATATTACTGAGGTAAAGAATATACTTTCAAATACTAAATCAAATGAGTAAACATATTCATATTATAGGTATATGTGGTGTAGCAACTAGTGCAATTGCGATTGCGTTTAAAAAGGCTGGATATAATGTGACAGGTTCAGATAAAGGATTCTTCCCTCCCATCTCAACTGAATTAGAAAAACATAACATATCATTCTATGCTGGATGGCATCCAGAGAAAATGGGAACTCCGGATATCGTAATGACAGGTGGTAGTGGTACAAGTCCTAATAATCCTGAAGTTGTATATGCAAAAGAGAAAGGTATAGAAGTATATGACTATCCTAAATTAATACAGAAATATTTCATTAAGGAAAATTCTATAGTCGTAGTTGGTACTTGGGGTAAGACAACCATCTCCTCCCTTCTCTCTTTTATATTTTTAGATAACAATTTAAACCCTTCATATTTTACCGGAGGACTATCACTTTCTCATGATTCTGGTGCAATATCAGAATCAAAGTGGAGTATTGTAGAGGGAGATGAGTATCAGGTATCCATAAGCGACAAGAGACCTAAATTCGTGTACTATTTCCCAACCCACCTTCTCTTAACATCTGTTTCCTGGGATCACGCTGATCTATACCCAACTGAAGATATATATTTTGATACTTTCAAGAAGCTAATTGATAGTATTCCGAAGAATGGAGTTATTGTTGCTAATATTGATAACGATGGTGTGAAAAAGATAGTTAATAGAGCGATAACATATGGTAAAAGCGATGCTGACTATGTATATAGTAATATAGAGCAAAATGAGAATGGATTAAAATTTAAGATAGTAAATGAAGGAAAAACTTATGATATATCTTCAAAGCTATTAGGAACATTCCAAGCTGAAAATATAACTGGAGCTTTCGCTATGGCAAAAAGTGCTGGCTTAAATACTGATCAAATTGTTAATTCAATTTCTAAGTTTGAAGGGATGAAGAGGAGGCTTGAAAAAAGGTTTGATGGTGAAGTAAAAGTCTTTGATGATATTGCACACTCTGGCGAAAAAGCTAGTTCTACACTTAAGAATTTAAGATCTATATACAAAGGAAAGATTATCGCTGTATTCGAGCCAAATATAGGTGGAAGAGAAAGAAACTCAAAAAAGCTTTATGATAATGCTTTTAATAGTGCAGATTATGTCATCATACCAAGACTTTCAAAACTTAAGATCGATGAAGACCGAAGCATTCAACCTATGGATGGAGAGGAGTTAGCAGAATCAATATCAAATACTCAAAAAAATGTAAGCTACATAGAAGATGATACTAGGCTAGTTCAAACAGTATTAGCTACAGCAAAAAAAGGTGACGTTATCGTCTTTCTTGGCTCTCACGGTTTTAGAGGAATGATTGAGGAAGTTATTTCTAAACTCAAATAGAACTATTTCCCTTCATCAACGATCTCTGTTTCTACCACACTTCCCTGCATTTTCTTTATAAGTAGTGTTATTCCGCAAAAATTACATTCAATAACCATACCCTCTTTAATTGATGGATAGCGTGACAAATCAATCTGATTTTTACATTCTGGACAAGTTGTTTTCATATATTGGATAACTGACCTTCTAATACTAACCAAAACGTTGTAATATATCAAGATGATAACACGTAATGAAGAGTACCCTAAACTAGCTAAAGCTTTAGAGATGAATAGGTTGTTTTTTAAACGTGAGGACTTGCATCCATACGGTTCACACAAAGGAAGATCAATACCTGTTATGATTGATAAATATATTCATGATGGTATTAAACATTTTGCTGTTTCTTCCTCTGGTAATGCTGCTCTAGCTGCCGCACATCACATAGAGAGGTTGAATAAGGATAAGCAACTAAATATAGTACTTGATATTCTTGTTGGTCAGCATATTACAAAAAAGAAACTTGGTAAACTTGAGCAGTTCAAAGATAGTTTCATTAAAGTGACAATGCATGATAGACCACTACAGACACTATTCAATATTGTTAAAGATCCATCAATAAAAGCATTGAGACAATCAAATGATGATACTGCATTAATTGGATATAAATCTCTTGGAGAGGAACTTTTGGAAATAAAGGATATCAAGGCTGTATTTATCGGTACATCTTCTGGTACCACAGCACAAGCATTAGCCGAATACTTCAAATCAGTAAATCAGAGTATTGAAATACATGTTGTACAAACATCCTCTTGCCATGGAATAGCATCAGATTTTGTGGATGATCCTTTAATTGATGAAGTTTCAATAGCTGATGCAATTGTTGACCAAACAGCAATACGTAAAGATGTTTTAAAGAAACTTATCGAAGATTGTGGTGGTAGTGGCTGGATAGTATCAAATGAACAAATTGAGGCAGCAAAAGAGATGACGTATAAATACACGGATGTAAAGATCTCCAACAACAGTGCATTGTCTGTAGCTGGATTAATGCAAGCAGTATATACCGGCAAGGCATGGGATGGTTCAGTGGTGTGTATGATATGTGGTGATTAGAGTGATCTCACTAGTTTAACAAACTTTTCTCCTCTTTCTTTGCGTGAAATATCTATTCCTACAGCTTCAAATGCTGGACTAAAAAGTACTCTGTCACCTTTATCTGAAGATTTAAAAGCTAATTCAACTGCCTCATCAAGAGATATTGAATTAGATATTTTTAATCCTTCAATCTTATTAAGATCCAGTCGAATACCTAAAGTTCCACTACCTGAAAGAAGAATTACATGGTGCACATGTACTGATATTATCTTTACTAAATCCCCATAATCATAACCTGTGTATGCCCCACCCATAATCAAGGTTAACTTCTTGCTTGGAGAGTGCGTTGAACGTATCGCTGATATTGTAGACTCTGGTGTAACTGAGTGTGCATCATTAAAAAACTCTATCTGATTTACTTTTTTAATAAACTCAAGACATCCTTTTGTAATTGGTAATTCTTCCACGGTATCTTTAACTAGTTCAGGAGTTACCTTAAAAAGTTCGGCTGTCTGAAGTACCAAAGCTAGATTATCTTTATTATGTAATATTTTCTTATCAATATCCCAATCTGCAGGAATCATACTACCTCGTGTTCTCAATATCTTAGCCTTTGACGGAAAGTCCTTTTGGCTTTTAATAACGTCAACAACACTATCTGGAGCGATGATAAAATTATTATATGTCTGTGAATTTAGAATACCGAAAGGTATTGTAGAAGTTATAACTGCTACATGAGGACTGATGTTGATGTCGGTATAGTAATTCATCAACTGCTCAGGTATTCTAGCCACCACAACATCATCCTTCTTTATTTTTCTTAAGTGAATTAGGGCTCCACTATTTGAATCTGGATCAATTAGAAATATACCCTGATCTTTGTATACTGAAAAAGACTTTTTTAATACTGCGTATATCATTTTTGATACACTACTTTTAGCATACTGACCAACTACACCTATTAAAGTTATCGGTGGAGATAGTTTGAAGAATAGTGTTTCTGGAAACTCAATCTGCACTTCAGCTGAAATGGCTTTTTTTAGGAAAAAGGATTTTTTTGATATCTCAGGTGAGAGGATGATCAAATCATAATTTGTAAGAGATTCTGAATCAATTGATCCAAACACGGTTCGATCTAATCGAAGATCTTTTAGGTCGGGTAGAATATTTTTTAACCTTTTCTCACTCCTAATATCGTATATGGAAACATTAGCTTTAGTTTTAGAGAGAAACTTAATATCAGCCATCATTTCACCATGAGGTCCTAGGCCAATTACTGCTATTCTCTTATCATTAAAAAAGTCTTTATAGCTCACAGCTACACAATATACCAAATATCAATCACTATCAACTACGTTATTTTCAGCGCTCTCAATTAGCTTTTTTACTTTAATTAACTCCTGTAGTAGGGCCTGCATCTTCGTAGCTTCATCATCTCCAACATAGTCAAACATGGAGAAAGAAGATAGCTTTCTTAGAAAGAGATTGTATATATCATTAAAGTATTTCTCTAGAACCTCAATACTACTTTGCTGACTTAAGCCATAGTCTCTAACCGTATACACATCTACTGGGCGGCTCACACCTTCAAAATATAGATAATCATCAGAGAGGATTCCTTCGATTGAAGGTGAACTAATTGTATATGTCTTCATATTTTAATTCGTAATTAGGTTAATAATTAATACTGAGCATTTATACTTAAATATGTGCTTTTTGTGATTATTACATGATCAAGAATATTAATACCGATAATCTTTCCTGCCTTAATTAATTGATGTGTAATCTCAATATCCTGAGCACTTGGAGTTACCACATTCGATGGATGATTGTGCGCAAGCACTAGTGCAGCTGCACTACATTCAATCGCGGGACGAAATACTTCCCTAGGATGCACAATATTTGTATTGATTGTGCCGATCGATATTACCTCATCATGTATTACTCTGTTATGACTATTTAAATACAAACCTCTTAGATGCTCCTTTGGTAAATTATGCATATCTTGCAAATACTCGTAAACATCTTTAGCACTTCTTATGACAGCAAACCCTGATTCATTATTTTTATATAGCCTTCTTCCAATCTCTCCGCAAGCGATAATCTGTGAAGCTTTAATACGAGGGATGTTTAACTCTTTGGAAAGTTTATCTACGTTTCTTTCAGACATAATACTCTTTTCTCCATACTCTTTTATTATTCTTGCAGACATCTCTAACACACCCTCAATACGAGTACCTGTATTAAGTACAATGGCTAATAATTCTTGAATTGATAGAAATTCAGGCCCTTTCTTAATTAACTTCTCTCTAGGTTGATCGTGTAGAGGCAAATCATGCACCTTAAGTACATATTCCCTATCACCATCAAGGAAAAGATCGGATACTATTTGATTATAATTACTCTTTAATTTGTTGTTTACTGTCATGGATAAATTATATCCATACACAAAATATGCCCGCAAGGGCATATTTCATGAAATTTTTATCAAAATTTCATAACTCTGTGGGTAACTCGATGAATTACATACTTTCTACTGAAAGAGTGAGATTTTTCTCATCCACAACAACAACTCGATCCTTCTTTGCGGCTATCTTTTCTTTTACCAAACTAGTCTTAATTTCCTTCATGAAGATAGAGCTGTCCTTGTTCGATGATATTGATAGTTCGTATGCACCAAAACTTACAAGAATCTGTGCACCGACTGTTGCATTAGTAGTTGCACACATAATATACATAGCAGGTTTTAGAGCAGATATAGTACGTACAACATCTCCTGTTTCACTAAGCACGACAATAGCCTTAGCATCAATACCCTCAGCCATTTCAACAGCTGAATGGGATAGAGCGTTCAACTCTATATTCTTAGAGTCGACTACACAATTTCTATCTCTAAAGAATCTTTCATCTTTTTCAACCTCTTTAGCAACTGCTGTCATCATAGATACGGCAGCTATAGGATGTTCACCTAGAGCTGACTCTTCTGATAGCATTACTGCATCTGTTCCATCATAGATTGCATGTGCTATATCTGATACTTCAGCACGTGTTGGGAATGGTGATTTAATCATAGATTCAAGCATTTGAGTTGCAGTGATTACAGGCTTCCCTGCCATATTGCATCTCTCAATCATCATTCTCTGAACTGGAGTTATCTTTTCATGTCCAAGTTCGATTCCAAGATCACCTCGAGCAACCATGACAATATCGACCAACTCTAGAATTTCATCAAAATTTGTAATTGAATCAGGTGACTCAAGCTTTGCTATAATCTTAGCTTTTGATTTTGCCTTATCTAAAATAGCGCGTAGTTCTCTAACATCATTTGCATTACGTACAAAAGAGAATGCTACAAGATCAACCTTATTCTTAATACCAAATTCAATATCTTTTTTATCCTTATCAGTTAGAGCTGATATTTTAAGTTTCGCACCAGGTAAATTCAAACCTCTGCGTCCCTTTGTCTCACCACCTATAATTATCTTACACTTTATTTCATGTCCGTTGATTTCTACAACCTCAAACTTCTTCTTTCCGTCATCAACCATGATAGTATTTCCTACCTCTATTTCCTCATGTAAAGTAGGATAGTTAACTGAAACTCTCTTCTCATCACCAACTATCTTCTCTGTGGTTAGAGTAATGAATTCACCTGCTTTCAATTGAACTCTTTCTTGATAGAAATCTCCGATTCTAAATTTTGGTCCAGAAAGATCCTGCATGATTGCAGCCTTCATCCCAGTTTTCTTCATAACTTTCCTTAGATTATCTACTTTACCCTGATGCTCAGCAAAATCTCCGTGGGAGAAGTTTAGACGCATCACATTCATACCAGCCTGTAGCAGTTCTGTTAATTTGTCTTCACTCTGTGTTGCAGG
>CAYNAH010000010.1:13072-18329 GCA_964395365.1 uncultured Candidatus Saccharibacteria bacterium
TGCGAAAATTAATATTTTTTATAATGATATTTTCGAATCCCGCTTTTAATTCCAGGGCAAACGCATTAAAATTTTAACAATTCAAATAAAAACTGATTATCCCAAGCAGCTCTGTTAATTTTTCTTCACTCTGTGTTGCAGGACCGATCGTGCAAACAACTTTGGTCTTCTTACCGTTGTTCATTTTGGAATTATATTGATTAATTGATAGTGCGTACTATGTTACTATAAATTTCATCCGATTGCAAAAACGCTATCTAGTTATAGGTTGATATTTTTCTGGATCTATTGTTCTCTCAAAACAAACTTCTCCTGACTTATGATCCCAACTACCTACAACCATTTGTGTGGGGTATGACATATCAATTGAATACACCTTGCCATAACCTGAAGATCCTCTTCCCTTCGTGTCTTCTGATGCTAGTGAGAATACGCCACAAATACTGAATGAGTATTGACCCTTAGCAATATATTTATATTGTTCATTAGTCTCTGGATCTACAGGTACTGTTGTATATGATAGAGGGTCTTTTAGATCAGCTATGGAAGTAGGTAACTTACTTTTCTGTTGCCAATAGCTTACTACCTGACTCTGAATACTTTGTAAATCATAAACTCTCTGAGTATCAAATCTCATAGCGCGCTGTTTTGCCGGTGAGCCAACGACTATGAATCCCGTAACGATTGCAGCTAAAACTATTACGATCGCGAAGATAGCATTTCCTCTTCTTATCAGTTTTGCATACTTATACTTTTCATTGAGACTGAAGAAATAGTACTTAAATACCGTACCTGCTATTATTAGAATAGCTAATACCTTATACACGAATCTTGAACTAATTTCACCATTAAGATATGTATTTATTAATACAATCAAATCTCCTGAGATTAGCGCTATGGTTAAGAAAAGAGTTAGAAATATTCTCCATCTTCTTATCCAAATATCCTTCTTTTCAGGCATTAAGGCAAAATCCTTATAAACCAACCACTCTACTGTATAGAGGATTGGAATTAGTATTACAAGAGTAGAGATTGGCCAAGCTACACTATTGGTATAGAAATAACCTGAGAGATTATCAGGTGCAAGATAGTTGATAACACTAAAACATAGGTTAATAAGGGCTGTGACGGCAGTATACAGTGCTACAGTAGCTGTTAAATGGAAAAAGAAATCCTTTGGTGTTGTTTTTGGTTGTGGGTTCATAGATAGACATTATATCATGTCTAAAATTTTGTGCGCCTTCTAGGATTCGAACCTAGGACCCCAGAGGTATAAGCTCTGTGCTCTAACCAACTGAGCTAAAGGCGCATGTATGTGCGATTGGTTACTTCGCACATAATTTATATCATATTTGATGCTCAATATCTAACTTTTTCTTTGGTTGTATACCATGTGCGATAATTATAGATTCATATTCATCTCTTTCAATATTCTCAACTTCAATCAATCTTTTCGCTATCGCATCTAAAGCAGGTCGATGAGTAGTCACGATATTCTCTGCTTTTTTATATGCTTCATCCATTATTCTAGCTACTTCTGAATCAATATCGGATGATAGCTTTTCAGAAAAGACATTTTCCTCAACTCCCTTTCCAAACATTGCTCTACCACCTGAACTTTCTAGAGCCAGCACCCCTATCTTCTCTGACATACCATATTTTGTAACCATATCACGAGCAAGAGCAGTAGAAACCTGAAGATCGTTTGATGGTCCTGTTGTCACATCATTAAACATCATCTTTTCAACAACATATCCACCAAGGGATACCGCTATGTCATCTAGAAATTCCTTCTTGCTCTGCATCTTTCGATCTTCGATTGGTAAATGTAAGGTATATCCAGCTGCACGACCTCTTGAGATTATTGATATCTTATGTACTGGGTCAGCAAAAGGTAGTACGGATGCCACAAGTGCATGTCCAGCTTCATGGTATGCAGTGATTTCTTTCTCTTTCTTTGAAAGGATATAACTCTTTCTTTCTGGACCTAACATTACCTTTTCTATTGCTCTAATGAGATCATATTGAGATATCTGTGTTCGATTTTCTCTTGCTGCTAGTATTGCTCCTTCATTCATAAGGGAATATAGGTCAGCACCAGAAAAACCAGGGGTTCTCTCAGCAATGACTCTCAGAACAACATCTTCTGCAAATGGTTTCCTATTTGAATGTATCTTTAATATTTCTTCTCGATCGTTTCGATCAGGTAGATCAATTGTAACTCGCCTATCGAATCTTCCTGGACGTAGAAGCGCAGGATCAAGAACATCTGGTCTGTTTGTCGCAGCCATTACGATCACCTTCTCATTTGGCTCAAACCCATCCATTTCAACTAGTATCTGATTCAATGTCTGCTCTCTTTCATCATTACCTCCTCCAACACCAGTACCACGCACTCTTCCAACTGCATCAATTTCATCAACGAAGATTATAGCTGGTGCAGTTTGCTTGGCCATTTTGAATAGGTCACGTACTCTACTTGCACCAACACCAACAAACATTTCTACGAATTCAGAACCAGATATTGCAAAAAATGCTACACCTGCTTCACCTGCAACTGCTCTAGCTAATAGTGTTTTACCAGTACCAGGTGCTCCCATAAGAAGAATACCCTTTGGTATGACAGCACCTATTTCAAGAAACTTTTTTGGATTCTTTAGGAAGTCTACTATTTCAGCTAATTCTTGTTTCGCTTCTTTTGCTCCCGCCACATCTTTAAAAGTCACCTTCTGCTTCTTATCATCCGGTAAAGTTATTCTCGCTTTTGATTGACCGAAAGTGAATGCTTGCATTCCAGCCCCCTTTACTTGTCTTGTGAAAAACCAAACGAGGAGAATTAGGAATAGAATTGGTACGATGAAAGGTGCGATCTGAACAAACCAAAATGCTAATCCACTTGGACCCTCAACACTAATCTTTACAGCATTTAGTTTTTCAGGAGTGAGTCCATACCTCTCAAATGTCTCAGTAACAGATGAATCAGTTTCCTTTTTCGTTACCTTAACTGTCTTATCAGCATATTCTGAAATAATATCTTCTCCTTTAACAGTTATTGTACTTACCTTCCCCATTCCAACATCATGAACAAGCTCTGATAGTGATATATCAGTAGTATTAGTATTTTGTTCAGCAATCAATGAAAAGATGCTTGAAATAATAAAAAGAACGAGTATGGCAATTGAAATCGAGTTTACGATACCAAAACGACTTGGCTTTTTATTATCCTTTTTATCCTTTTTATTCATATGTCTGATTATACTTAAAATACAGAAAAATGCTATGATAATTCCCGTATGGCAGATAGCCTTATAAACAACAAGAAAATCCATATAGATTATGAGATTCTTGAAACTTTTGAAGCAGGAATTGAGCTTTTAGGTCAAGAAGTCAAAAGTCTTCGAAATGGACAAGGTTCCCTACTAGGCTCCCATGTAACGATACGCGGTGGTGAGGCTTTTCTCATTGCATCAAATATTCCTCCATATCAGATTAAAAATACCCCAACTGACTATGATCCAAAGAGGAACAGGAGGATTCTGTTAAACAAAAAAGAGATTGCAGAGCTTGCTTCACTTGAGGCTAAAAAGAGTTTGACAATAGTACCTGTTTCAGTGTATAATAAAGGTAAGAAAATCAAGGTATCTATCGCTGTTGTTCGCGGTAAGAAGAAATTCGATAAACGTGAAGATATTAAGAAGCGAGAGGTAGACCGTGATATTCGAAGAGAGTTTAAGGATCGTTGAAAATTAATTATTGGGGATGAAAGGCCTCGACAGTTGAGGTACTCAATATTGTGCATTGTAGAGTTCCACCACCTCTTTAAACTAGTGGAAATGTTAACTGCTAAATCAGCAATAACAAAGGCGACTGTTTCTCCATATTTTGGAGCTAACAGTTTTGCTTTCGCTTACGCAACAGTTTAATCTGTTCCCTAAACGACATTCGGTATTCATAGTCGAAATGAATACTTGGGTGATATAACTCTCGACTATAGATCATGACTCTTCCCTCTCATGATTCGAAAGATTGGGAATCGCTTACATATATTTTGTTTACTTTATAGTATGTAAGTTAAACATTAAAGTCTTCTAAACAATGTAGAAGCAATATTAGATTTCATCTGCACCTGGGTTCGATTCCCAGCATCTCCACATCAACCGAGCCAGAGGACTCAATTTCCTCTAAAACCCTTTTAAGGACTGTATATTTTGGTGTTCGATAACCCTCTTTTTTTTCGTACTCCAAATTTACCTCAAAAAGGAAAGAAAAGAACTTCTGTTGTCCGAAAACATCGAACTCCGCCCAAGTAGGATAAGGGTTTTTCAGCACGCCCATAACTTTGTCGAGGGCTGTTCGATAAGGTACGCCATAGTCGTACTCGGCAAGGCTGTCTGACTCCAATTGCTCAAGCTCGGCCGCCAACTTCTCGATTTTCTTTTCATATTGAGCAATCACTGACGGGACCTTGGCTTTACCAGCTCGCTCGGTATAGTTTTCAATCTCTGCCTCACACTCCTCTCTTCGCTTGGCATACGTTTTCTTTTCTAAGACTGACTCTTTTTCATCAGTTTCTTTTGCGTCAATGAAGACCGCTTTTGCGAGCTCGATAATATCGTCGTCGGTTGTCATCTTCTGTAAAAGTTCACCGAATTTATCTTCGAGGTCCTTTCTTCGGATAACAGAACTCTTGAGAGGACACTTTTTATTCTGACAAAAGTAATACGGATACAATTGCTTTTTGCCTTTGGACCATGCGCCGGTGAGTTTCCCTTTGCAAACCGCACAGCTCACTAATCCACGCAAAGGAAAATCAGGGTTAATATCCTGTCTCACTTTTACAACATTGTAGTTACGAGTGATTTTCTTTTGGACCGCCTCAAATAATTCAGGACTGACAGTCGGCTCATGTATTCCTTGTCGTCGAGCCACTTCCCATTTTGGGTATTCTAAAAAGCCAGCATAGAAAGGTTGTGTGAGAATACTTTTGACTGTCTCAATATATTTTTCAGGGTGTGCTTTCCCTAGCACTTTCGTTTCTTTGAGAAAACGTGCTCCATCAATGAATTGCTGAAAGCGACCAGAAAAGAACCCCTCAAAAAGCTCTCTGATGTGCTTATTATGCTCGTTAGGCTCATCACGCTTGCCAATGCTCGTTTTGGTCTTTGAATAGCCCTTGAGCGAGTGGAAAGCCCAATAGCCACGTTCAAGACATGCCCTTTGCTTTTCTATCACCTGACGTCTATTCTGCTCACGTTCG
>CAYNAH010000011.1:0-9250 GCA_964395365.1 uncultured Candidatus Saccharibacteria bacterium
AGATGCGTGAAGCTATCATTGAAATAAGAAAAAGAAAGCTTCCTGATGTTAAGGACTATGGAACTGCAGGTTCTTTCTTTAAAAACGTAATCGTCTCAACATCTAAAGCACAGGAATTGGTTTCTAAATACCCAGAAATGATTGTGCATCCAGTAAATGACAAAAAAGTGAAGATTCCGGTAGCTTGGATACTTGATAACTTATGTGGTTTTAGAGGTGTTAAGAAAGGAAATGTGGGTACTTACAAGAATCAGGCATTAGTGATTATTAATACCGGGGATGCAACTGCGGCTGAGATAATTGCTTTGGCACAAAAGATGGTAGATGGAGTATATGAGAAGACTGGTATAGAGATTGAACCAGAGGTTGAATATGTGATATAGTGTGAGTCACTTATGGCATTTTCAATTAAAAACATATTTGGTGACCCAAATAAGAAACTACTTAAGAAATATGAACCTATAATCAACAAGGTTAATGTTCTTGAACCTAGTATATCTTCCCTGTCAGACGAAGCATTGAGAGCTAAAACTGATGAATTTAAAGGCAGATTAGCAAATGGTGAAAGTCTGGATTCACTCATGCCAGAGGCTTTTGCAGTAGTGCGTGAAGCTTCAAAGAGAGTTTTAGGACAAAGACATTTTGATGTTCAGATATTAGGAGGAGCAATACTCAATAGCGGTAGTATAGCTGAAATGCGTACAGGTGAAGGAAAGACTCTTGTTGCTACCCTTCCAGCATATTTAAATGGTTTAACAGGTAAAGGAGTTCATGTAGTTACAGTTAATGATTACCTATCAAGACGCGATGCCGTTTGGATGGGTCAAATATACAATTTTCTTGGATTAACAACTGGTGTGATAAATCATGAAAGTTCTTTTGTATACGATCCTTCACACATTGAATCAAAGGATGAAGAAAGGGATCAATTAGGCTCATTTAAAGTGGTTCATGAATATCTAAGACCAGTAACACGTCATGAAGCCTATGCTGCCAACATCACATATGGAACAAACAATGAATTTGGTTTTGATTATCTAAGAGATAACTTGGAATATGAATCTGGATCACTAAGACAAAGAGAGTTTAACTATGCAATAGTTGATGAAATTGACTCCATACTCATTGATGAATCCAGAACACCTTTGATTATCTCTGCACCTACCACAGATTCTGAGAATCTGTATCAAATATTCTCTGTAATGGTTAGAGACTTTGTTAAAGACGAAGACTATACAGTAGATGAGAAGCAAAGAAGCATTTCTTTGACAAGTAAAGGTATTGAAAAGGCAGAAAAGAAGCTAGGGGTTGATAACATATACACAGAAAAAGGTATTAAGTATGTACATCACCTAGAAACTGCAGTGAAGGCTAAGGCACTATACAATCTCAACACAGAGTATGTGATCAAAGACAATGGTGTAGTTATCGTGGATACATTCACAGGTCGTCTACAACCAGGACGTCGCTGGTCAGAGGGTCTACATCAAGCTATTGAGGCAAAGGAAGGAGTGCCTGTTCAGAAGGAATCTCGTACGTATGCTTCTATTACATTCCAAAACTATTTCAGACTATACAAAAAGCTTTCTGGTATGACCGGAACAGCTTCTACTTCATCTGAAGAGTTCTATAAAGTATATGGTCTTGAAACCATAACAATACCTACAAACAAAACGCAGCAGAGAGTCGACCATAACGATTTAATATTCCAGACAGAAATTGGAAAATATAAAGCGATAGCTAAGAAGGTAAAGGAACTCAACAAAGTTGGACAACCAGTACTCATTGGTACTGTATCAATAGAAAAGAACGAGGTTCTTTCTGATTTCCTAAAAGCTGAAGGCGTTCCTCATCAAGTTCTAAATGCGAAGAATCATGAACGTGAAGGTGAGATTATTGCACAAGCTGGTAAAAAGGGTGCTGTTACTATAGCTACAAACATGGCTGGAAGAGGTGTAGATATTAAACTTGGTGGTAACCCTGGATCCCCTACCCTATACGAAGAAATCAAATCAATCGGTGGACTATTCGTCCTTGGTACTGAACGCCATGAAGCAAGAAGAATTGATAATCAGTTGAGAGGACGATCTGGAAGACAAGGAGACCCTGGAGCAACACAGTTCTTCGTATCTCTAGAAGACTCACTAATGAGAATATTTGCCTCAGATACGATTAAAAACTTAATGGGTAGACTTGGAGTAGCTGAGGATGAAGCTATAGAGAATAGGATAATAACAAAATCTCTAGAAAATGCTCAAACTAAAATTGAAGGTTTCAATTTCGACTCAAGAAAGCATATTCTAGAATATGACGATATATTAAATCACCAAAGAAAGACAGTGTACGAGAGACGTAGATATATCCTTGTAGGAACTCTTGATCAGGTGGAGTCAAAGATAAAAGAAGTTATTGGTGAAAATGCTGATATGAAGAAAGTAATGGATGACAAGATAGCTCAACTAGGAAGAGAGAGATTCTTGATTGTTGCTCGTCAGTTAATGCTGCAGGCAATAGATATGTTCTGGGTAGAGCATCTAGAGGTAATGGATTATACACGTTCTAGTGTGAATCTAAGAGCCTACGGTCAAAGAGATCCTCTTGTTGAATATAAGAAGGAAGGTCTAAGACTATTCAAAGAAATGCAATTTGCAATCAATAATCAGATTCTAAATCTACTTCCTCATGTTGGTGGTGGTGTAATAACTCCAGAAGCTGTCGAATTGAAGGAGGTTCATGAACAAGCACAGGTAATAGGTGGTGGAGATGGAGATAAAAAATCTACACAAAGTACAGCTCCAAAGAAGCCAGAGGTTGGAAGAAATGATCCTTGTCCTTGTGGATCAGGTTTGAAATACAAGAAATGTGGAATGATTAACGCTAAGGAGCATAGAGTTTAATATTGATCCTAATACAATTCGCACCCCACCGGTACCCGTCGGTGAGGTGCTTAATTGTTTACATAAACAGTGAGAGTAAATATACTTGTTATAATCGACCATATAACAATATAAGACTAACAATATTAGTTAAAATCCATATAAAATCTAAATAAAATTAAAATGAATTTTTTATCAGATTTTTATTTAGACATTCTAGCCTTTGCAGCTTTAATAAATTCAGTGAATAGTGGATGCGGTGAGAGCGGACGTGCAAGAAATTCTGGATGGAACTGTGTACCTAGGAAGAATGGGTGAATATCTCTCGGTAATTCTGCAATTTCCATAAGTGTACCGTCAGGTGATGTACCAGAAAATACTAATCCTGCCTTTAATAGTCTTTCAACATACTTTGGATTAACCTCGTATCGATGTCTGTGTCTTTCTGATATTGTATTTGTGCCATAAGCTTGTTCGGCGATGGTTCCCTTCATAAGTTTCGCTTTGTATATACCCAATCTCATACTTCCACCATAGTTTTTCTCAAGTAGTTTCTTCTTCTGGTCTGGCATAATATCTATGATTACATGCTGTGCATTAGGATTTATCTCAGCTGTATGTGCGCCCTCTAAACCTAGAACATTTCTTGCATATTCTATAGTCATAAGTTGCATACCGTAGCACAAACCAAAATATGGTATCTTTTTCTCTCTTGCGTATCTGATAACGTTTAGTTTTCCTTCAATGCCCTTTTCTCCAAAGCCTCCAGGAACAATGATTCCATCAAATTTATCGAGTATTGAATAGTCTATATTAACTTTTTCAAAATCATTAGCATTAATTGTATGAATCTTTGGTTTAACCTTTTGGCTGTATGCAGAATATTTTATAGCTTCCAATACTGATACATATGCATCGGTTAGAACGAAGTCTCCTGTATTAAAATACTTACCAACAATAGCTATATTAATCTCCCTCTCAGTATTTTTAACTGCATTAGCAAACTTTTTCCACTCTGCAAGACCAGTTCCTTTTCTCTTTTCTAAATGAAGAGCTTCTAAGATAGTATTACCGATATTATCCTTCTCGAAATTTAGTGGTACGTCATAAACACTATCAATGTCCGGAGCTGAGATAACATTCTCTGGATGAATATTACATGTAAATGCTAGTTTCTCTTTTCTCTTCTGATCTATTGGAACTTCACATCTAGCGATAATAAAATCAGCTTGTACACCATATGAATTTAATTGCTTTACCGCATTCTGGGTTGGCTTAGATTTCATTTCTCCGATCTTACCAGGTATAGGCAGGTATGAGACCATTATAAACTGAACATCTCCTGGATTTCTAAACTTTAAAACTCTAGCAGCTTCGATAAACATTACGTTCTGATAATCACCAACTGTACCTCCGATTTCAATGATCGAAATATCTGATTTATTAACAACTGCAGCATGCTTGATTCTTCTCACTATTTCTTCACGGATATGATCTGCATCAACAAACTTACCTGCATACTCAAGTGCCCTCTCTTTATCAATTACATGCTTGTAGACCATACCAGATGTCATATAGTCATCATTAGAAAGATCTTGATTCAAAAATCTTTCATAATTTCCCATATCCTGATCAGTCTCAAGTCCAGAATTTAATACAAACACCTCACCATGTTCAGTTGGATTCATGGTTCCAGCATCTACGTTCAAATATGGATCAACTTTTACTAGATTTACCTTATACCCCTTCGCTTGAAGAATTGTTCCTAGGGAAGATGTGGCAATACCCTTTCCCACTCCAGACATCACACCACCGACGACAAAAATGTACTTATGATTTTCTTTCTTACCTTTATTCTGACTTCCCTTTATTTTCTTAACTTTCGCAACTGTCTTTCTTTTCATAATCGTATTGTATCAAAATTTTTAAACTCGTAAATACCTCCTGACTGCGAGGTAACTCGATATAGCTCCCAAGATAATACCGAAGCCCATTATGATGACAAATATCTGTCCGAAGTTACTAATGAAATATGAAGAGAATACATTTGCTAGAAGTGGAACTTCATTTATATTTTGAACGCCTGACAATCTAATCAGTATTACATCACTGTAGAACGCAAAGCCACAAAGAATGACGAGGGTTAATAGTCCAGAAAATACACCGTACATTATTCCAGAAATGACAAATGGGCCACGGATGTATAGGTTTGAGGCGCCTACAAGTTTCATTACTGATATTTCATCTTTTGCTGTAAAAATAATCAATCTTATTGTATTAAATACAATAATTATAGCTACAATAACAAAGATTATGGCAATAACTGTTCCCATTTTTTCTATGGCGTAGATGATTCTTCCTAAACGTTCAATATTCAATTTATTCTGATTGTAGTTTATCTTTTCTACAATACCTGCACCGTTTTGTGTTGAGTTCTTACTATCAAGAAAACTTGCTATGCCAGCGTATTGTGATGGCTCTTTTGCCTTTATATTCAATACCGCTGGGAATGGGTTTGATCCGATTTCCTCTAGACCCTGAATTATTAATGCATTATCCTTCCATTTATCTCTGAAATCCGATAACGCTTGATCACGTGATACATACTCAACCTTTTCAACCTCTGGTAGCGCTTCTATAGTTTTTCGTAAAGCAAATATATCTGACTCTTGTGCTTCAAGTGTGAAATATACGTTAATATCAACCTTATTCTTAATTTCTTTAATTAGTGCCCTTCCAAAAGCTGAACTGAATATTAGCCCACCTAAAACAGAGAGTGAGAGGGTGATTACAACTATCGCAGAAAATGAGAGAAAACCATTTCTCCAAAAATTAATGAATCCTGTTCGTATTATTCTTTTAAAGTGTGTGAAAATCATTATTTTATATATTACAAAACATATTTACCATGTTTATCATCCCTTACAACCTTTCCCTTTTCCATAGTAACCACTCTTCCTCCTACTGTATCCACAACACTCTTGTCGTGAGTCGTGAGTAGGACAGTTGTACCAAGCTTATGTATCTTCTGTAGAATTTTAATTATATCAGATGTATTTACTGGATCTAGATTACCTGTTGGTTCATCTGCAATGATTATATCTGGCTGAGTAACAATTGCTCTAGCTATAGCAACTCTTTGTTTTTCTCCCCCAGATAGTTCATGTGGAAAATTCCAGATTTTATTACCTAGATCAACCAACTCTAGAACATGAGGTACATCTGATTTTATTTCACTATCAGTACGTCCTGCTGCCTCCATGGCAAAAGCAATGTTTTCATATGCAGTCTTGTTACCAATCAATCTGAAGTCCTGAAATACAGTACCAATACGTCTACGTAACTGATTCACATCCCCCTTTCTTAATTTATGAATATTAGCTGATTCAAAAAACACAGCACCGTCTGTTGGTCTATCCTCAGCGATAATCATCTTCATCAGTGTAGTTTTTCCAGCACCAGAATGACCCACGATAGTTACAAACTCGTTTGGTTCTACAGCAAATGACACCTGGTCCAGAGCAATTGACTTATCAGGGTATATTTTACTGACCTTGTCGAAATAAATCATGGGCTAATTATAGCATACGTTCAGCTTCTAGAAATTCATCAAGATGACCTTCCAATACTTTGTCAACCTGAGAAGTTTCTATATTAGTCCTATGATCTTTAACCATCTTATATGGATGAAATACGTATGAGCGTATCTGATTCCCCCATTCAATAGATGTTGTTTTACTAATATACATTCCCTTCTCTCTCGCTATTCTCTCATCTTCCATTTGCTTAAAAAGCTTACCTTTCAAGATTTCTATTGCTTTTTCTTTGTTTTGAGCTTGCGATCTTTCAGAAGTAACATGAACAGATAGTCCTGTAGGTTTATGTACAATTCTAACAGCAGTCTCTCTCTTATTAACATTCTGACCACCAGGACCTCCTGACTTTGCAATCGAGATTTCTATATCCTTATCAGGTAACTCCATATCAGCACTATTTGTCTTTTCAAATTTAGGAATGATTTCAACCATGGAAAAAGATGTATGACGTAATTGTTTAGCATTAAATGGCGAGATTCTTACTAGTCTATGTACACCACTCTCATTTTTAAGAGTTCCATATACATCCTTACCAGATATCTCAACGGTGATATTTCTATACCCACCGTGATCATTCTGATTTTCATGAATGACCTCCATTCCCCAACCCCTATGTTCTGCTAATTTTCTATACATACGATATAGAATTGATGAAAAGTCTTCAGCGTCATCCCCACCAGCACCAGAAAAAATGGTCATAATCGCGTTACCTTTATCAAATTTACCAATACCAGACAGAGCATCTTTTAGATCTTGTAATTCCTTAATCATACCCTGTGCCTTTTGTGGATTGTTCCAAAAATCAGCTGCTTGCATAGCGGATTCAATTTCTTGTATTCTATTTTCTGTTTTATTCTTATCCATTTTTTTCTTTCTTAAGAATCTTTTCTTTTGCTGATACCCCACCACGATTGTATCCGCCCATCTTACCATCACTTCTTATAACACGATGACAAGGTATGTGAGGATCGAAGTTTTTACTTAATGCTGTACCGATAGCACGCATAGCTTTTGGCTTACCGATCTTTATAGCCACCTCCTTATATGTCATGGTCGAACCTTTTGGAATATCTTTTACTACTTCATATACTAATTCCGTAAACGTTTTCATATTAAAAGATTATCAGATTACAGAGATTAAATAAAGAAAGAGCCGGACTCTGTGAGTCCAGCCTAAAAGTGTGTCGGTGCGGGGTTGATCTGGTGACCGTGAGACAGTGATACGGCCAATCTGCTGTAGGTGGCGTGGTCAACGCGTCCTCGCAGAGTGATTGATACCCCGCACCGACCAGATGATATTATCACATAGCAAGGTGTAAGTCACATTTTTTATATCGAAATATATACCACTATCACAAGACAGCGCTATTAAACTTTTTATCATTTATCAGACTCTCAGCCTTTTGTGCGAGTTCGAACAGAGTACCGAGCTCAGTTGTACTGAGTTTTCGAGGTTTTGTATCTTTTACACAGAAAACTCCCACCGGCATACCTGATCCGGAATCTATTAATGCTATACCAGCATAAAACCTTATATATGGCTCTCCAATCACATATGGATTGTTTTTAAAACGGTCATCTTTTAGAGTGTCTTCTACAATGAAGGCATCTTTTGATATCAAAGCCCAACTACAAAAAGCAATATCTCTTGGACCTTGTTTATTTGATATTCCCTGACATGACATATACCACTCTCGATTCTCATCAATTATGGATATTGTAGAAATTGGAACATCCATTCTTTCTAATGCTTCTTTTGTTAGCTTATCGAAAATTGGATCTGGGTTTGTATCCAATATTCCCATCTTATGAACAACATCTAACCTCTCACTTTCCTTTTTATATAGTGGTGCTTTCATAGTTTTTATATAATAAAAAATAATCCAAACATTGTTGGACTTCAGAGAGTCTCTTTATGGATAATTATATCACAGATTAACCAACTACTTTTTCAATACCCACAAAGAATAGTATTTGCCCGCTTGTATCTACTATGGGTGAAATATGAAGTTCAGCTTTGTACATAACACCATCCTTCCTCTTATTCTCAACAACCACACTAATACTCTTCTTTTCGTCTTTAATAGTTTTCCAGAGGTGTTGATAGAATTCTTTAGGCATTTGGCCACCCCATAATGATGGTTTTTTTCCGATAATTTCTGACATACTGTATCCAGTGATTTTTTCTACTAATTCATTTGCAAACAATATTTTTCCTTCAATATCAGTTATTACTATCTGTTCCTCAATTTGATTAAAAATATAGTTTAAAGAACCACAACGATGGCATTTAACTTCATAATACACATCATCTGCAACCGCTAGAAGCTTTTTACAGGAATTACATCTGAATTCACTTTTTTCCTTTAGATTCATTTATAACATAATATCATGAATCTTTTATTACGATAACTCTTGAGCCAAAGGTGAGGATCGAACTCACGACCCCAGCTTTACGAAAGCTGTGCTCTACCAACTGAGCTACTTTGGCAAAAGTGCCCCAGGAAAGTATAGGCACCGTTATTATTACGGCATAGATTCGGTATCTACGTGGCAAGCCACTACACCGAACATTGCCCAGCATCACGGGTATCTAATCCGCATAGCTTTACTCTCCTGGAGCTACCTTATACTAACATAGTAACAGAATGGAGCCGTTGTCCGGGATTGAACCGGAGACCTCGTCCTTACCATGGACGTGCTCTACCAACTGAGCTACATCGGCGCTTCGCAGCAAAGATAGCATAGCGAATGCCGTTATTGAAGTATAATGGCCGA
>CAYNAH010000011.1:9260-15939 GCA_964395365.1 uncultured Candidatus Saccharibacteria bacterium
ACCAACTGAGCTACAACGGCACAGTGGTAAGGATAGACTATTTATTTAATATTTTCAATCAAACAGAAACAGCTTTATAGTTATACAAGGCTGTTTCTGTTTGCGCGATTTGGTAACAAGGTCGTGATTGTTTTGCGAAAGCATGATGGTTATATTTGTATACCAAACGTCCGACAACAGTTATACTTATACCCTAAAAATTTTCTTAAGCAAAAAATAATAGACCGGGATACTCACAAATCCTATTGGCAGAAAGAATATTACCTCACCACCAAATGAAATTCCTGGATAAACAAGAACATAAAAATGAAACCAGATAAGTGCAGACACAGTTAACCAACTGAGAATTAAAGATGCAACAACAAAAATAAATTTTTTAAATTGTCTAGACATAAACTAATCATAGCACAGTTCAAGTCCAATAGACTATAACAAAAAAACCATATCTCTATTGTTCTTTTTCGATGCGCGGCCGGCGGGACTCGAACCCGTAACCTCCCACGTGACAGGCGGGTGCTACTAACCAATTGAGCTACGGCCGCATTTTGATGAAATCCTCAAAAATAACCTTTTTCCTCATTAGAAAAAGCTTACATTGTCTATTATACATAATTTTGTATAATTTCAAAGCTCCAAAGAAATTCTCTCTAAACGTCAAAAAACTAGCGCAGGGAATTATTGTGCCGATGCCTGGACTCGAACCAGGGACCTTCTCTTTATGAGTGAGATGCTCTAGCCACCTGAGCTACATCGGCGTTTTCTGAAAAGACTTTGATCATACCGAGAATTCTTCTTCTTAGCCACGAACTCGATCTAACCTTTATTCGTACCATACCATAGTAATCTTTGTCATTACTATATGTCCTTTTGTATGGCGTTTTAATAAAGGTTGTATTACCAAAATCTCCCAACTTGAAGTCTAACAGATTTGACCAAAATTTCAATATTTTTCCTTCCCTTCCCTTATGTATTGCATTAATTACAAGATGGATAATCAATTGGCTCTTATCAATGCCCATCGCTTGATTGAGCCAACTAATCATGAGTTTGACCATGTAAGGATCGGAATTAATAAAACTAAATCCAGAACCATCTTCTTTTTTACTTCCTTCTGCCCAATACAACCCCACCCCAATAACGAACAGGTCCCTCTGAGTCAATTTACCAAGTATTTTGACTGCTTCTATGTTTTCTTCTTTTATGCGAGTGAGCTTTTTACGCTTAATTATCTCCGTACCTTTTATTCTTGATTCTCTAGTTTTATCAAACCATTGTTGTCTCATCAGCTCTATTGTTTTACTAGAAAGTTTTACATTTCTACACCACAAACTGACTGTGCTTTTTGCTAAGATATACTTTTTAGAAAGATCATTAAGAGACATTCCTAATTTTCTATCTCTAATTACGTCATCCTTTTTGTGATTCTTAGATATCATGTTATATAACATGATAACATGAGTACATTATGATTGCTATGTGATATTCAATCTCAAAAGAAACTCAGAGATGATAGTATAACCTCTGAAAGATAGTTTCCGGTTGGGTATTCAATTAAAAATCTTTGACCCTTCAAATTTTCGACTATTACATAGGTTGAGGAATGAGAGATCATGGCTTTCTCACCTCCTGGTGGATAGACAGTATCGAATTTTTGATGAAAGGAATACCTTGTACCCGCTTCATTTGATACTATCTTAGAAGTCTCTCTATCATAAAAATAAGGGTTTGTATCTTTAGCAAACTGATTATAGACTTTATTTACAGTATCTTCCAGGCTTTCTTCTTTTAAAACATCCTCGATTAGTGTGATACTAAATACCACATCGATACCATTAATCTCTATGTGTATATTTTTTTCATCAAATATATTTCCATCAAAAAAGTCATCGGGGGATGTTCTAACTAATCCTATGCGAGGATATTTAAATTCAAAATCATAAATACTGTGGCGGAAAGTGTTATATGACACTTTGTTAAGATCATAGATCAAGTATTTACCGGAAATCTTGCCATCTTTAGTTTTGAATGGGGTGAGTTCGTCTTCTCTAAAATTATACCCTATGACTATTCCTACAATAACTCCTATGACGAGAAGTATACTAAATGATATAGCTGGAATGAATTTTTTCATATGGATCATAATAACACGACATGAACAATAAATAACACGCAGCAGTCGTGTAAATCTTAGTACCTATACTTTTACTTGTTGCGGGGGCCGGAATCGCACCGGCAATCTCCAGGTTATGAGCCTGGCGGGTTACTGTTACCACTACCCCGCTATTGGAGAATATACTACCACAAATATACCGGTACAGGCAAGCTATATCTGGAAGAATTCTTCGAATACCTTTCTGTATAGTTGTATGACTCTTCTAGCATCATACTGACTGAAATTATAGTCTGATCCTGCATGCGCCAGCTCATTTCTTACTTTATGTGCCTCCCAAGCTTCATCAAGTGTCTTAAATTCAGCCTTTGTCGCTCTCTTAAGTTGCTCACCTATACTCTCCCCTTTATACCCCAAACCTGTAAGCACTTCACCCAAAATTATATCGGCTTCGATAATAGCCTGTCTCCAATCATTTGGATTTTGTGATTCTACATGCTTCAAAGCCATATCCCATTTCTTTGCAATTTCCGGATTACCTTCTGTTTTTTCTGTTTTGCCAGTACCGTATAGGTCTATCTTAATACCATATACTTCATGTTCCTCCCGTATCCTTAGAGCCTTTAATCTTTCAACTGTATATATAATTAAAAGGAAAAGAAGGAGAGATATAGGTATTGAAATACCGATTAGTAATCCAATTGCTGTTTTTGTAAACTCAATTAATTGAGGATAGTGTTCGGTTAAATATCTTAATACAGTTGTAAGATACGGTTCAAAATCAACCGATGGTGACTGTACAATATCTACTTGTGATTCTTGCATATTTTTAAATACTATTTACCTAGGAAATCTCTACCGACATCAAAAAGTAGTTTTTCATTTCCATGTGCCGCAGTCATCTGTATACCTAAAGGCATCTTATTTGAATTTACACCTGAAGGTACAGACATGGCTGGTAGACCGGTGAGATTAGCTGTAACGGTAAAAATATCTTCAAGATACATTGCAACTGGATCAGAATTCTTTTCACCAATCTTAAATGCTGGTGCTGGTGTGGTCGGTGTTAATATTATATCAACTTTCGTATATGCTTTCATAAAGTCACTGGTGATAACTTTACGGAGTGAGTTTGCCCTATTGTAATATGCATCATAATAACCAGATGAAAGTACGTAAGTACCTAACAGGATTCTTCTTCTTGCCTCTTTTCCAAAACCAGCGCCTCTTGATTCAAAGTAGTCTTCAATACCATCTTTCCCATCTTTATGTAATCCAAAACGAACACCATCAAATCGAGATAGATTGGTTGACACCTCAGCAAAGTTTAATATGTAGTATACAGGAAGAGCTTGTGCAGCATTTTCCAATTCAATATCAACCACCTCATATCCTTTCTCTTTAAATTTACTTATTGAATCATTGAAGTTAGATATTATTTCTTTATCAATACCACCAATACTTAGAAGTGATTTAGGTATACCTATTACTGGTTTTTTATTAGCAATATTCTTTATCGTATATGTCTTATCTGTAATTGTTGTACTATCCTTCTTATCTACTCCTCTTATTACATTAAACACTATTTCGTTATCTTCTACATTCTTCGATATTGGTCCGATCTGATCAAAAGATGAGACAGCTGCCATTAGTCCGTATCTCGAGACAGCACCATAAGTCGGCTTGAGTCCAACAACTCCACAAAACGCTGATGGTTGTCGTACAGACCCTCCTGTATCTGAACCTAAAGCCACAAGACACATATTAGCAGCCACAGCGGCAGCTGATCCTCCAGAAGTACCTCCAGGCACTCTAGTCTTGTCATGTGGATTACGAGTTACACCATATGCAGATTTCTCTGTAGAACCTCCCAATGCAAATTCATCCATATTTGTTCTACCCAAAAACACTGCATTTTCTTTCTTAAGTTTTTCTATAGCTGTTGCATCATAGGTTGCTTTGTGGTTTTCTAGAATCTTAGAAGCGGAACTTACCTTTCGATCTTTTATCAATATATTATCCTTAATACCAAAAGGTATACCTGTTAATATGCTTGCTGTTCCATCTTTAAATCTATTGTCTGCTTCCTTTGCTTGATTGATAACATCATCAAACACTTCTAAATATGCATGTATGTCTTTATCATTCTTTTTAATTTCCTCTAGATATGCTTTGGCTAAATCAACAGCGGTATACACACCACTCTTCATATCATCATGTGCCTTTTTAATTGTAAGGTTTGAAAGGTCTATCATAATTAATCTTGAGCAATTATCTTTTTTACAGCAACAAAATCACCTTCTCTGTCTGAGGCTTCATTGAGTATGGATTCTCGATCAGAACTAGATATAGATTCAGAAACATCCTCCCTAAATACATTTCTATTAATACCTGCATCTGGTGCTTGATCAGTATTAACTGTAGCTTTTTTAATCTGATCAACATAAACAAGAATGGAGTCAATGTCCTTTGTTAGATCCTGCTTTTCTGACTCATTGAGCTTAATACGGGCCAAATTAGCTAGCTTTTCTATATCTGTAACCGTTATCATATTCTGATTTTAGCACAAAAAATATCATTTAACCATTTTCAAAAACTCCTCTTCATTTATAACTTTTACACCCAACTCAATCGCTTTATCAAGCTTGGAACCAGCATTTTCTCCAGCAACTACATATGTAGTTTTTTTAGAGACGGAACTTGAGACTTCCCCACCATATTTTCTAGCGATTTCTTGTGCCTCTACCCTGTCCATTGTCATAGTTCCAGTAAAAACAAAAGATTGCCCATTAAATTTACCTGTTTCTATAGATACATCTGATATTTTCACTTCCTTCAAAAGATTTTTTATCATCTTTATATTATCCTCATCCTTAAACCAATCTGTTACCGATCTTGCAACTATTGGTCCAACACCATGTATCGATTCTATATCCTCATATCGGGCTTTGATGAGATTATCGAGTGTCTTGAAATGTGTTGAGAGGTCATGTGCCGTCTCTTCTCCTACTTGAGAAATTGAGAGTGAAGTGAGGAATCTGGGGAGCGTCACTTTTCTAGCCTTTTCTATAGACTCAAGAAGATTATCTACAGATTTTTCTGCAAATCTTGGTAGTGTCAGTAGATCATCTCTTTTAATATTGAAAATATCCTCGAAAGAAGTAATTAATCCATTTTCAAGAAGAACATCTAGAATCTTTGGTCCTAGGCCATCAATATCGAAACATTTTTTGCTGACAAAATAGTGAAATTTTCTACTTATCTGATCAAAAGAATCTTTTGAAACACATCTCCAAGCTGCTTCACCTGGCACTCTTTCAATACTTCCATCCCCTCCACAAGCCGCTACATGTGTTGGAAATTTATATGGTTTAGAGTTCTTAGGTCTCAACTCTTTAACAACAGATACAATGTCAGGTATTACATCTCCAGCTTTTTGAAGGATGACGGTATCACCAATTCTCACATCCAACCTCTTAATCTCATCCTCGTTATGTAATGTTGCACGAGAGACAGTTGATCCCGCTACGCGTACTGGTGCAAGATGAGCAACAGGAGTTAGAACTCCTGTTCTTCCTACCTGAAGAGATATATCCTCTACTAGAGTGGTAACCTGTTCGGCTGGAAACTTATATGCAACAGCCCAACGAGGAGATTTGGCTGTATAGCCTAATTCATTTTGAATTTTACGTGAGTTTATTTTTATAACTATTCCATCTAATTCGTACTCAAGTTCATGCTTCTTTTTAGTCCACTCTTTGTAATATACTTCAATCTCAGAAATTGAAGAGAATACTTTTGTGTATTTATTAGTCTTAAATGACAGATCTGATATTAACTTGATTTCATCATATTGAGTTTCTATATCACCGCTTGAGATGTAGTCGATATCGTATATAAATGAATCGAGACCTCTTGATGCTGTAATTTTGGGATCTAGTTGTCTTAAAGACCCTGCGGCAAGATTTCTTGTGTTGGCATATATTGGTTCACCCGCTTGCTCTCTTTCTTTGTTTATTCTCTTTAGGTTATTTTTACTCAACCAAACCTCTCCAACAACGTTAATATCAATATTTTTCTTCAGGACTAAAGGAATACTTTGTACTGTTCGAATATTAGATGTAACATCTTCACCCATAACACCATCACCTCTTGTGGCACCTTGTACCAACTGACCATTCTTGTAAGTTAAGATAATCTTTAATCCATCAATTTTTAATTCACAGCAGTATTCAAGTTTTTCATCTTCAATACCTGCTTTTTTCATAAAGTTCTTTACCTTCTCTTCCCATTTAATCAGTTCATCAAAATCAAAAATATCATCGAATGACCACTGAGGTGATGTATGCTGAACCTTATTAAACTCTTTTAATGGTTCACCCCCTACTCTTTGTGTAGGGCTATCTTTTGTTATGAGCTCTGGATTAGCTTTTTCTATATTCTCCAACTCTCTCATTAATGAATCGTATGCTTCATCAGATATTTCAGGCTTATCCAAAACATGATAGAGATATCGATGTTTCTCCAGTATTTCCTTGAGCTTATTCAGTCTATCTTTAACCTGTTCTT
>CAYNAH010000012.1:0-15275 GCA_964395365.1 uncultured Candidatus Saccharibacteria bacterium
CGATGAACAGAAAAATCGTCATATTAGAAGATGTGGAAGTAATCAATCCGTAAAAAACTGCGATTTGTAGGAGTATGAGGGCGAGTGATGTTCTGAAGTTACCAAATCTACGCAAGATATCATGCATTAGTAGTAGACCCACAATCGTCAATAGCGAAATAGTTAGATATATAAAACTAACAGTTCTTTCGTCAGTAAAGGTAGACAGGAAACTGGAGTTAAAATAGTTCGGGATACTAGTGTGAATACCTGAAAGAAAAGCGATAGCGCTTATCGCATAAAGTGCCCCGGTCTTCTTTAGACTAGAATGTCTTTTCATTTATACTAATTATAGCATCTAGATTGAGAATTAATAAAATGTCTTTTTGTTGTATAATACCGTTATGAATTCGAGAGTAGTCACTACATTCCTAGTATTAATTGCCACTTCATTGTTTTGGACTGAATCAATTCATGCTTACAAATCAATTAAGAAGCCTGTCGGACATATTAATGATGCAGCAAATATTATTACTGACGAGGACGAAGCTATACTAGAGGATAAATTAAATGATTTTGCGGTAAAAGAGGACGTTTGGATGGATGTAGCAACTATAGAATCTCTTGATAATGATACTATTGAAACATTCGCGGTTAAGCTTTTTGAAGAGTGGGGTATAGGGGGACGCGATAAGGATAATGGAGTACTTCTACTTGTTGCACCAAATGAAAGAAAAGTAAGGATTGAAGTTGGCTATGGCCTTGAAGAGGTATTAACCGATCTTGAGTCTAGTCTTATTATCCAAAAATCAATATTACCGAGGTTTAAAACAGGTGACTATAGTGGTGGTATTTATGATGGGGTAGATGGGGTAATATCTGTTTTCACACAAGGCAGCCAAGATGGTGAGGGAGTAATTTCTGCGGAGGATAATAGTAGAACAATGTCCAACTCAGAACTCATGTATTTGATAATAAAAATCACCCTAACTTTGATGGCTTTCGCGATTATACTTTCTTTATTATCAAAACTTTTAGTAAAACTATTTCCGAAGTATGCAAAGATTGGTAGTGGCAGTGGTGGATTCGGAGGTAGTTCGGGCAGCAGCAGTTCAAGTAGTAGTAGCTCCAGCAGTAGCTCAAGTAGTGGTGGCGCGTCTGGAGGAGGTGGTGCGAGTGGATCTTGGTAAATTAAAATATATATTTATGAATTCAAATAATTTAATTGAAATAAAAAAGTGTATAGATAAGTCCCTGTCACTATTGGATATTCTGGTAGCAAAAAGCCCAGATTACGATGTATATGAAAGTATTAAAAACCAACTAATATTTATATCAGAAAAGCTAAAAAATAAGAGTATTCCAACACAGGAAGAGAAAGATTCTATCGATATTGGCCTGATAGCTGTGAGAGAACTTGAAAATATAGATATTAAGGAGGTGACCACCCTATGTCCACTACTACATAAGATCAACTATTTTTTTGACAATATTACCACTGCCACTTACCACTAATATTTCTGAGGTCAAAAGATGAACTATTCATTTCATCTTCAAATACAGTTATGGTCGCTGATCCACTCTCGTTTATCTTTATATCCCACTTCTTACCTGAAGTTATATTACCTAGAATTGTGCTTGATAATGTCATATAGAGCTGAGCTGTTTTCAGAATTTTCTCATCATCCATATCTTTAAACTTCTTCTTGAAATCTGAATCATTAGTTATTCCTACAAGAAAATCTCTAATCTTGCCCGCATCCTTAGAGTTATATATATCTATCTTCTCATTGAGTAGAGAGATGATCTCATCTTGTGTGGGTTTGTTTACATTACTCATTTCTTTTGTATTTTTAGAATCGTTAATAATCTCTTCGTTAATACTTCTGTTTTTCAATAGGGTATAGGCAGTTATAATTATAATCAATATGACGGCTACTAAAATATATTTTTTCATAATTTTATCTATCAGATTTTACTGTGCCATACAACGTAATTACACTTGGCTCCAAATATCTAACCATTGATAGTTTTCTTGCTGTACTAAAATCTAAAGGGGTAGATAACTTTTCCAGCGGTATATCTACAGCACACTCATACTTATCTTCTTTAGATCCTGTACTTACGGCAGTATATCCGCCTAGTGTGATTTCTTTGCATGGTATATAGTCAATTGAATCTAAGTATATTTTACCATTATTATCCACAGAAGCTCCGATTTCAAGTGCTGAAATTAGTATCTTAATGGTATCCTTAGGTGAGTAACCTAATTCATTCAAATAGTAAAAATCCGGTGTTTTAATTGGATGTATCTGATAGGAAGAATTAGCCTTTATACTATAGTTCTGATAACTATCTGGAAACTTTTTCTTTGTATCAAAACTTAATGAACCATGAGATACTCGTTCCTCTTGACCTGATATATTTTTAACTTTGGTATCTGCGCATTCTTTAATCGCTTGATCACCTGTAACTTCATATACTTTACCAGCAGGATCCTTACCTCTAAGGGTCATTCTATAGATATTTTTATATTTTCCAAACTTAAAATCCGAAGGATCGAGTAGCTCACATTTTCTTACTTCTGCTTCTATGCCGTATCTTTTAATAAAATCAGGACTTTTATTATCTACAATCGATAGGGTGTTTTTATAATTCCCGTTATTTTTTGCTTTTGGATCATTTATGATGGTGCTATGAGTCGAATCTATTTTTACCAAATGATCATTTAATTGATTGTTGGTATTAATATATTCTCTAACTATATTATAGCTACTTTTGTAATTGTGGATATAAAAATCTTTAGCAGGTACAGTAAGAGCTTTAACTACTGGGGCTGAAGGCTTAAACCAAAGCGAAGCAGCGATATACCTATCAGGATAAATACCTAAAACTCCGGTATTCTTTGTGATTATAAAAATAGATATTAATATAATAATTAAAAGAGAGCCTATTTGTAATTTATTCAATAAATTTCTTTTTATTTTCATTAACAAATTATACAACCGATATGTAGTGCGGTCATTAATTTTTATCCACATTTAACAACTGTTACATCTTAGATACCGCTTATACAAGACTTAGGTTTTATATAGTCAGCAATACAGGTATAACAATCGGTCTCTTTGCAGTCTTCTGTAGCAGATACTTACTAACATTGTCACTTATACTGTTCTTTACGAAATCGATATCAATTGGATTTGTTCCTTTTGTCGAATCTTCAATTGTGTTTTTGATGATTATTCTCGTGTGATGTAGTAGTTCTTGAGACTCACGTAGATATACGAATCCTCTAGAGATAATATCTGGTGATTTCTTAAGCTTACCAGTTGTAGAGTTTATGATTGCAAATACAATGAATATTCCATCTTGTGCAAGCATTTGTCTATCACGTATAACAACATCCTGTATATCTCCAACAGCAAATCCATCAACCATAACGATACCAGATGGTGCCTTTTCTTTTATTTTAACTATTTTCTCTCCACCATTCTGAATCTCGATAACACTACCATTATCTGGAATGACTATATGATCATCTGTTAGACCATTTGTCTCTTTTGCAATATCTCCATGTACTCGAAGCATGTAGTGATAGCCGTGAACAGGCATAAAGAACTTAGGATTAATCTTTTTATGTATCCAAGCAGTTTCATCATGGTTGGCATGACCTGAAGAGTGAACGTCAGCAATACGGTAGTGGATTATAGATGCACCTTGTCTTGAAAGGTTATCCTTAAGCTTTTGAACTGCTCTTTCATTTCCTGGAACGATAGATGATGATAGGAGTATCGTATCTCTTTTACTTATCTTTATATACTTATGTGTCTTGTTAGACATACGCATCATCGCAGCAAATTCATCACCTTGTGCACCAGTTGCTAGAACAACAATTCTCTCAGGAGGGTAGTTCTCAATCTGTTCAACTGTAATCAAAGTATCTTTCTTTGGTTTAAGTAGACCAAGATTCATACAAATTTCTATATTTGTTTTCATGCTTCTACCTTCGATTACAACCTTCTTTCCATATTTCTCTGAGAATTCGATAATCTTTAGCATTCTTTCAAGTAGGGAAGCGAATGTTGCAATAATCAATCTACCTTTAGTATTTTTAATTATTTCCTCAATATTCTTATGTACAGTTTTCTCTGGCATTGAGAAACCTGGGTTCTCAACGTTTGTTGAATCTGCCATTAAGAGAAGAACCTTTTCATTCTTAAATACACGATCATATTCAGCTACCTCTTCATCTGTTGGAACTCCATCTACGTGATCTAGTTTAAGATCTCCAGTGTGTACGATTGATCCATGAGGGGTTTGTATAACTACTCCCATTGCATCTGGAATTGTGTGAGTTACAGCAAAGAACTTCACCTTAAGTGCACCAAGTGTAATAGTTTCATCTTTCTCAACTATTTTAATATCAAGAGGTGGAACATGTGAGAATTCTTCTTGGCGCTTCTTAACCATTACTGATGTAAGCATACGAGTGTATAGAGGGGGGTTACCAATACGTGGCATAACATATGGAATACCACCGATATGGTCAAGGTGACCGTGTGTGATTATGACTGCACGAATCTTATTCTTTCTCTCTTCGAGATACTTTGTGTTTGGAAGAATATAGTCAATTCCAGGAGTGTTCTCATCCTTAAATTGAAATCCAATATCGATAATGATTATGTCATTACCATACTCAACCATAGTCATATTCTTTCCGATTTCCTCTACTCCTCCCAAAGGAATGATTCTTATAGAATTCGGAGCAAGAGGTGGAACAGTATCCTCTACCTTTTTATGCATCTGTGTTGCATCTGGTGGTCGCGTTGGTCTCATTCCGTGTGATCTTGGTGCAGGTCTGCGAGCTGGTCTGGGTGTACTATGTCCAGCGTGATTGTTTGTTGTTGTGTTGTTGTTTTGATTTTCCATATTTTTTAATTATTTACGAATACTTTCCATACATTATTTGTCGTTATATACCATTTTTCTATACCATAGAATCTATCCGAATGATTAACTATTGAATTCTGACTATATCCCTTTATCTGATTAGATAGTATGTATATATATTCTGGGGAATATATGAACACTGCAGGAACATCTTCGTTTATAATTTTTTCAAATGATCTATACATATCTTCCTTCGTCTTTTCGTTGTATGTTGATCGGGCATCCTCTAATATCTTGTCTACCTTGCTGTTTACATACATTGATATGTTTAGTCCGGGAGCATTTCTTTGTGATGAGTGCCAGAATGCATAAATGTCTAGGTCTTTGTTTATGATCTCACCGAAGAGCAGAGCATCATATTTTCTTGTCTTTATTATGTTTTGTGATAGGTCACCGTACTCAAATACTTTTACATCAACTTTTGCTCCTAACTCCTCCCAATCTCTTTTGACCAGCTCTGCTGTTTTCTTTAAATCGACTGAGTCTGCTGTTACTATCGAGAATTCAAGGGTTTGTGTTGATGTCTTTGTCTTTTTCTCCAGTACTCCATTTTGATTTATCATCCATCCTGCTTTCGTTAAAATATCTTTTGCTGCTTGTAGGTTAGATGTATTAATTTTTTTTGTACTGGTTGATTCACTTTCTATCGGTAGTGGACCGTTAATACTAACTCCGTAATTATACAAAACTTCTTTAATTATTCTGTCTCTATTAACTGCCATATTCAGAGCTTGTCTGACCTCTTTGTTTGCAAGTACAGGTGAATTGTTTTGGTTAAGGAAAACACCGAAGATTCTTGGTAGAGGATTGTGAATAATTATCTTATCATTTGTTGAAGACGCTATTTCATTTGTCACTTGTGGAGATATTCCGGCTAGGTTATTAACACCGCCATTTTTTAGAGCATTGATTGCATCCTGCTCGTTTTGATAGAAATTAAAATTAATTGTTGAAATATATGGTTTACCATTATGGTATTTATTAAATGCGGAAAGGGTATATGAAGTTGGTGTTCCATCCTTATCTTTTTTTATATTCTCTACCTTGTATGGTCCTGAACCTATTGGTTCTAGATTCTTTTGATTAAAAATGAATTGTTCTGTATCTAGATTCTTCCATATATGCTTTGGAAGTATACCTATCGTTGTATTTGCTAGAAAAGGAGCATATGGTTGTTTAAGTATGAATTGAATTTCTGTACTATCAACTTTTCGTATACTTACACTAGCCCAATCAACATGTCTTGGACTTTTTAGCTCACCGTCTTGAATTTTTTGAATTGTAAACTCAACATCATCGGTTGTAAGCTGTGTTCCATCATGAAAGCGTAGATCCTTCTTTAATTTAAAATCATATACCAGTCCATCTTCAGACATGGTAAAGCTTTCTGCCATATCTTTGATTAACTTGTCTCCGTCATATTTCATTAATCCTGAATATACTAAAGTAGTCAGGTCCTTGTCAGTGTCTGTAAAGGCTAGAACAGGATTAATTGATCTTGGAAGACCAACCATACCTTCTGAAAATGAACCACCATGTGAAGGTATTGGTACAAGGAAAAGAGCATTAACTCTCCACGCTAAAGCAATTGCACTAAAGAGGGCAATAATGGTTAGGAAGCCGAAGATAACCTTTTCAGTAGCTGAAAAAGATCCAATGGTCTTTAGAAGCTTCTCACTTCCTTTCAAGTGAAATTCTTTCATATTTTAGATAGGTTAGACAAAATTAAATTAAGTTCAAAAGCGCAGAAAGTGCAAACAGTATTGCAATGATAATAGTAATAATGAAGATGGTTTTCTCAAAACCACGTCTAGTGTGAAAGGCAGAGCTAAAATTATCGCTACCACCAAAAGCGCCACCGATCTGTGCTCCGGTCTTTTGAAGAAGTATTGCTGAAACAAGTAGGACAGCAAGTACGATCTGTATGTACGGAAGTATAGAGACTATCGTCTTCATTGAGGAGAACTATAGCATAGTCAAATAAATCATGCAATCTTGCACCCATACATTCACTGGTATATCATAAATTACACTCATTAATAGTTAATAAAATTCTGTATGACAAAAAATACTAAAAAGACAAAAACAGAAGTAAGTGTAAAAAAAGTTGGCGTCGGTATATCCCCGTTAGCTGACAGAATTTTAATAAAAGAAGATATTAGTAATAAAGAAAATAAAACTGCCTCAGGAATAATCATTCCTGTTACAGTCTCAGAAGATAAAGGTGGAAAAAGAGGAGAGGTTGTTGCAGTTGGTCAGGGTAGATATGAAGATGGTAAATTAATCCCCGTCTCAGTTAAGGTTGGAGATGAAGTTCTTTTCCAGTGGGGAGATAAGGTCAAGGTGAATGGAGAAGAATACTATATAGTAAAGGAAAGTGAGTTATTAGCTGTAATTAAATAATCTATGTCTAAGAAAATAATATACAACGAAGAGGCTAGAAAGGCCCTAAAGAAGGGTATTGATGTTGTAGCTGATGCTGTAAAGATTACTCTAGGTCCAAGAGGTAGAAATGTTGTACTCGATAAAAGCTATGGTGCACCAACAATTACAAATGATGGTGTCTCAATTGCTAAAGATATAACTCTCAAGGATAGATTTGAAAACATGGGTGCAGAGATTATAAAGGAAGTGGCTACAAAGACTAATGAAATAGCAGGTGATGGTACCACAACTTCAGTTGTGCTTATGCAAGCTATTGTTACAGAGGGAATGAAGCATACAACCATGGGTGTAAACGCTATGGGTATTAAGTTCGGTATTGAAGCTGCTTCAAAGGATGTGGTTACAGCACTTAGTTCAATTGCTAAACCAATAAAGACTGATGAAGAGATTAGGCAGGTAGCTAATATTTCTGCTGAGTCTGTTGAACTTGGAAATATTATTGCTGATACGATAAAGAAAGTTGGAAAGGACGGTGTGGTTACGGTAGAAGAATCACAGACTATCGGACTTGAATCAGAAGTTACAGAAGGTATTGCTTTTGATAAGGGATACATTTCTCCATATATGGTTACCAATGCGGAAAGAATGGAAGCTGAATACAATGATCCTGCTATATTAGTAACTGATAAGAAGATTTCATCTATAAAAGAAGTTCTACCACTATTAGAGAAGCTTGCACAATCAGGAAAGAAAGATCTTGTAGTTATAGCTGAAGATGTAGATGGAGAAGCCCTATCAACATTCATTGTTAATAGATTAAGAGGAACATTTAATGTTCTTGCAATAAAAGCTCCTGGATATGGTGACAAGAAAAAGGAAATGCTTGAGGATATTGCAGTTACTATTGGTGCAACAATCATTTCTGAAGAAGTTGGAATAAACTTTGAAAACGCAGATATATCTATGCTAGGTAAAGCGCGAAAAGTTATTTCAAGGAAGGATAACAGCATCATCGTAGGTGGTAAAGGAAAGAAAGCCGATATTGATGAAAGAGTCGCTCAACTTAAGAAACAAAAGGAGGATACAACTTCAAAATATGATAAAGAGAGAATTGATGAAAGAGTTGCCAAGCTATCAGGAGGTATTGCTGTAATTCGTGTAGGTGCTGCAACAGAAACTGAGATGAAATACCTAAAGCTTAAGATTGAAGATGCCGTAAATGCAACAAAAGCAGCTATCGAAGAGGGAATTGTTGCTGGAGGAGGGGTTGCTTTAATAAAGGCAGCTCAAAAGGTTACAGAGAGTTTGGTAAATAAGAAACATCCATCAAAAGAGTTTGAATTAGGATACTCCATAGTACTTAAGGCTCTTGAGGCACCGCTAAAGCAGATTGCAATGAATGTTGGTAAGGAAGATGGGTCAGTTATTGTGGAGAAAGTAAAAAATGGTAAGGGTAATGCTGGTTATGATGCTCAAAAAGATGAAATGATAGCTGATATGATAACAGCTGGTATTGTAGATCCGGTTAAGGTTACAAGATTGGGTGTCCAGAACTCATGTTCAGCTGCTTCAGTTCTTCTTACAACCGAAGTTGCTATAGCTGATGAGCCAAAAGAAGACAAAGCTGTCAATGTTCCTCAAGCTGGTATGGAATACTAATATCTGCTATAATAGCCGAATATGAAAAAAATATTAGCTTTTATCGTAGTAATTATTATTGCAGGTTTAGTAATATGGAGATTTAATAGTCCATCTACTGGTACAGATAACGGTGGCAAGACAAATGCTACTTCAACTGTTCCAACTAGTCAGACTGTATCTGTTTCAACAAATATATCAGAATACAAGAATGATGAGTTAGGATTCTCAGTAAAATACCCAACAAATTGGGAAAAGACAGAGTCTCCTACAAACGTATCATTTATTGTCCCTATAGATACAAAGGACAAGAATACAGTTAATAATATTGAATCAAAGATTGATATTATCTCTGGTAAGTGTGCATTCCCTCCAGTAACTTCTGTTAAGGAGAGAACAACTCTTGCTGTTGGAGATCAAACATTCAATATGATTTCTCTAGCAAACACTGTTTCAAGTAGAAACTTCTTCAATAGAATGTATTCTCTACAGAAGGATTCAATCTGCTACTTCTTCACTTTCTCAGCAATTACTTCAAGTCCAGCAAGTAAGGGATTGGTCGGTACAGATGCACAGAAGGCAGCAGCAAAGAATACAACTCTAGTTGATGCAGCTGATACACAGTTTAAGGATATGGTTAAGTCATTTAAGTTTGTTACAGGTCCAGTTGGACAGGATGAGACAAAGGTTACTCCTAAGAAATAATATAAATGAGTAAAAAAATATTAATTGGTATTATTGCGGTTGTAGTTTTGGTAGTAATATACGGACTATCAACATATAACAGTCTTGTAACATTGAATGTTGAAGCTGATGCTAAGTGGAAGCAGGTTGAAGTAGACTATCAGAGACGTTTTGATTTGATTCCTAACCTAGTTGAGTCAGTAAAGGGTGTTATGAAGCAAGAGCAATCAATATTTACAGCTCTAGCTGATGCTCGTACAAAGTATTCAGGCGCTACAACACCAGAAGCAAAAACAGCAGCAGCTGGACAGGTTGAATCTGCTCTTAGTAGACTACTTGTTGTAGTTGAAAACTATCCAACTCTAAAGTCTTCTGAGACAGTTACAACTCTTATGTCACAACTAGAAGGTACTGAGAATCGTATTTCAATTGCTAGAATGAGATACAATGATTCTATAAAAGCCTATAATCTAAAGGTTATGAGAATCCCTAGTTCAATCATCGCATCAATGTTTGGTTTCAAGGAAAGAGCATACTTTGAAGCAGTGACTGGTTCAGAAAAAGCAGTAGAAGTTAAATTCTAAATATGAAGAAGGTTGCTATTATTGCAACATTAATACTATCTTTTGCATCGATATCGTATGCATACACAAGCCCTGGGAAACCCCAGGGTTTTGTGAGTGATTATGCTGGTATTTTAGGAGATAGTGCAAAGGTACTTAATCAAAAACTATTTGATTTTGATTCACAGACTACTATAGAAATTGCAGTCGTTACAATTCCATCTCTTGGTAATGAGACTGTCGAAACATATGCTGTAAAGCTTTTTGAAGAGTGGGGTATGGGTGACAAAGAAAAAGATAACGGCGTACTGTTTTTAATCGCTCCTAATGAGAGAAAGGTTAGGATTGAAGTGGGATATGGTCTCGAGGGCGTACTAACAGATGCGCAGGCAAATGGGATAATACAAAAGATTGTGATTCCTGAATTTAAAGCGGGAAATATGCAGAAGGGAATTGTGGATGGTACCGATGCTATTATTTCTGTAGTTAAAAGCGAAGCAGACTATTCTCATGATGATTTCTCTTCGGAAGGTAGTATATGGCAGGTGTTTTTCTTTTTCTTACTTTGGACACCTTCTTTTTTTGGAAGTTTGCTTTCTAGGACAAAGTCTTGGTGGTTAGGCGGAATCATAGGAGCAGTAGTCGGTATAATTATGGGTTTTATATTTGGTTTCTTCTATACAGGAATTATTTCGATAATAGTTCTCGTTCTTCTTGGTCTTTTCTTTGATTATGTCGTTTCAAAGCATGGACCTAGAGGACCAGGAGGATTTTTTGGCGGGGGAGGATTTGGAGGAAGATCGTCGGGGGGCTTTGGTGGTTTTGGTGGAGGTTCCTCTGGTGGAGGAGGGAGTAGTGGTTCGTGGTAGTATCGTAAATACGGAAGGTTCGCATAGCGGTCTAGTGCGCGTCGTTGGAAACGACGTGTGGGGAAACTCACCAGGAGTTCGAATCTCCTACCTTCCGCAAATCTCAACTGTGAATAACCCACGGGGAATATAAGTGGATATGTCGTATAATTAGTAAATTATTATTTAGTTATATTTTATGTATCCAACTGTAATCATTATTCAAGTTTTAGGTGCTTATTTTATTATCAGCGGACTCTTTTTAGTATTTCGAGGTAAGACTCTAGCTTTATTACTTCATGATTTATATAAAAATAAAGTATTAACTTTCTTTATTGGACTCTTCATCTCTATCACAGGCGCAGCTTTGATTATCAGTAACAGGGTAAATGACTCAGTGACAAATTTCATAGAGATAATTTCTTGGATAATTCTTATCAAAGGGCTACTTTATATGTTCTTCCCAAAGGCACTTTTAAGTATCAGAAAGCATTTTGGCAAGGTTACATATTCTCTAGCTGGGTTGGCGGCGTTAGCAGTAGGTGTTTTCTTGCTTTTCTTTCTGTCCTAATTAGTTTTGTCTAAAAGATAGGCCATCTAGTATTAGGTGGTTTTTCTTTGTTCATATGACTTATTCATAGAGTTATGAAATTTTGATAAAATTTTTGTATTTTTCGCTATTTACTTTGGTATCGATAACATTAATATATATTTATTAATAGCTAATTAAGAAAAAATGAATAATATAATTCTAAAAATACAAAATAGTTTAGATTCAATTAAGAAACAGGATAAGGATTTCGAATTCTGGTCAGCAAGGGAACTTATGGAGGTTCTAGGATATTCGGAGTGGAGAAAGTTTGCTGGGGTAATAGAAAAGGCCAAAGAAGCTTGTGTTAAATCAGGTGTAAGTACCCAAGACCATTTTGTCGGCGCCGCCAATATGGTCTTGACAGGTTCTGGAGCTCAACGTCAAGTAGAAGATATTTTACTCACAAGATATGCATGTTATCTTATAGCTCAAAATGGTGACCCGAGGAAACCTCAAATTGCTCTATCACAGACATACTTCGCATCTCAAACACGTAAGCAGGAACTACTTGAAGAGAGAGAGCGTGAAGACAATAGATTGGAAACTAGGAGCAAGCTAAAGGAAACAGAAAAGAAAATTGATTCAACTATATACGACCGTGGCATTAAATTACCTGTTGAATTTGCTACCTTTAAGAACAGGCATATTGAGTCTCTCTACGGTGGCCTAACTACTACAGATTTAAGAATCAAAAGAAAAATACCTAAAAATCGTGCATTAGCAGATTTCGATACCCATGTTGAATTGAAGGCAAAGGATTTCTCACTTGCTATGACTGACCATAATATCAAAGAACAAAACTTAATAGGAAAGGATAAGTTAATAGGTGAGGTGATTAAAAACAGTAAAGCGACACGCCAAACATTGTTAAGTCGCGGTATCAAACCAGAGGATCTAAAACCAGAAGAGGATATAAGGAAAATTGAGCAAAAGAGGAAGAAGGAATTGAAAAGTATGAAATAGTGTTAAAATACCAATATGAAAATCACCAAACTTGGTCATTGCTGTCTATTAATTGAAATACGTGGAAAGAGGTTTCTAACTGATCCTGGAAACTATACTACCGCTCAAGATAATTTAAGGAATATAGATTATATTTTAATCAGTCATGAACACACTGATCATTTACATATTGATTCTGTAAAGAATATTATTAAAAACAATCCAAACGTTGTTATCATTTCTAATTCTTCTGTTGGCAATATATTAGAAAAAGAATCAATTCCACATACAAAAGTATCTCATGGTGAAAAGATAACTATTGGAGATATAGAAATATCTGGTCATGGTATTAAACATGCACCTATATACAAAGACTATGAGCAGGTAGAGAATACTGGGTATTTGTTTGATAATAAGCTGTTCTATCCTGGCGATGCTTTCTATAAACCTGAAGTGTCGGTAGATATTCTAGCTTTTCCCGTTACAGGACCGTGGTGTAATATTTCTGATGCTATGGATTATGTGGTTAATGTTAAACCTAAGATAGCCTTTCCAGTTCATGACGGTAATTTGGTAAGACAAAATGGTATCACTGTACGTTTACCTAATATATTTTTACCTAAACAGGGTATAGAGTTTATTGTTTTGGAGCTCGGAAAAGAAAGAGAATTCTAATTACTAAGTTTTTTAACAAGATCATCACATTTTGCATACAATTCCTCTAGTGTTCCATCATTCACTATTTCTATATCCGCCATTGATATGACTGTATCTACATTCTGACTATTTCTATCTGGATTACTACTTTCCTCCTTTTCAATTTTAATGAAATCTTCAATCGATGCATTATCGTCTATTCTTCCTCTAAGTTTAGCTAATCCATATCTCTTTTCGAGTGGTGCTGTAATTGCTATGACTGTACCGCCAAGTTTTTTAAATGTAGATACCTCATCTATGGCTCTTAAGCCACTTAATATTAAATTGTCAGTAATTCTCTCAAAAGCAATCTTAACTAGAACATCTCCACCTCTCTCTTTTCTTAGATTATTTCCAACTATTTGTAGATTTTTTCTGTCTAAATCTCCTAGATTATTAGCCTTTACATATTCACGGATAATATTCCCACTAGATATATGTGTTAGCTTGTATTTCTTCTCTATATATTCAGCCGCTGCATCCTTTCCTACGGCAGGTTGTCCGACAAAAGCCAATTTCATATTTACATAATATCATATATAATTAATCTATCCATGAGAAACTATATTGAAAAGTTTGATGCTCGGTTTATAGCTCTTCTTAAAAGATTGAGTCTACCTTTAGCTAGGGTTGCATTATTCGTCGTATTTTTTTGGTTTGGGATATTAAAGATAATTGGTACTAGTCCAGCCAATCCAATGGTTATGGATCTTATGCATGCGACACTACCTTTTATGACATGGGAGGTGTTCATTGTTATGTTCTCAATATATGAAATGATTATTGGTATATCTTTCCTAATTCCTAAACTAGAAAGATTTGCTATTGCTCTACTATTCCCACACATGATTATGACCATACTTCCACTTATCTTTTTACCTGATATGACATGGCAGGGTTTTCTAACTCCAACTCTTGAAGGTCAGTATATTATCAAGAATTTAGTGATAATTGCATTGGCAGTCGGTATCGCTGCACAACTTCATCCTTTTAGTGACTTGAAGAAAAGGGGATAGCTTTAATAATATTTAATTTTTGATATACTTTTACTGTTCAAAAGTATTGTCTAATTGTTTGTACCCCTTTTAAATATTCTTTTGATCACCTTGTAAGAGGTGTTTTACTATTATTTATTTTCAATAGATGATAAACGAAATATTAAAAATAGTTGATTGGATTGGGGTTAAGGTAAGGTTACAAGCATCGGAACCGTCAATATTTCCTTATAGAAAAGAAATATGGTGGGCTAGTTTAGGGTAAAATATAGGTGTTGAGACAAATGGCAAGAATCATAGATTCGAAAGGCCGGTTATAGTGATAAAAGTATTTAACGTTCACTCTTTATTAATTGCACCGATAACTAGTAATACAAAAGAGAGGAAGTTTGTCTACCCATTTACTACTAGTAGCGGAAAGATAAATATAATAAAGTTATCTCAGCTACGTACAATTAGTACTAAGAGACTTGTACGTAAGATAGAAGAAATACCAGACGAGACATTTAATGATATGTTGGATTCTATCATCAATAGTATATTCAAAACGAAAGCCCCTTTCGGGGCAATCTCGGAGTCCCCTCAAGGAGGACCGAATACAGACATAATATCTTAGTGAGTGTATAAAAGTCAACTTGAAGAAAAGGGGATAAAGGGAGATAATATATACCTATGTCAATGGAAAGCCTAGTAGGGAAACCTAAGAATGTATATCCTCCTGTCTCAACTTGGGCTATATACATGGAGTATTGGAGGGATGTAAAAAAATACCTATTTTTTGGTCTGGTCACTATTTTCGGTTTGGCACTCGGTACTTTCATACAAGGAGTATTTGTACCTACATACTATAAAAAGTTTTTTGATACTCTTCAGGCACATGGAGATGTAAATACCACAGGACAGCTATTAGTCGGGATAATATATACAATTGCAATACTTAACTTCACAGGTTGGGTGATTAATCGTATCGCAAAGTTTTCTTTGCAAAAATTTGAAATATCAG
>CAYNAH010000013.1:0-13528 GCA_964395365.1 uncultured Candidatus Saccharibacteria bacterium
CAGTTGAGTCAGCTAGTATCATTATGGACAAGATGACAAACCGATCAAAAGGTTTCGGATTCGTTCAGATGAGTTCAGATGCTGAAGCAGACAATGCAATCAACATGTTTAATGGTAAGCCACTAGACGGTAGAAATCTAACCGTAAATGAGGCTCGCCCTATGGAACCTCGTGCTCCTCGAAAGGATTTCAATCGAGGTGGTGAAGGCCGTGGAAATTGGTAATACTTACTCGTCTTACTAAAAACAAAAACCGCTCAATCTTTCGATCGAGCGGTTTTTGTTTAATCCACCATCTTCCACCATGCTGCCACTGGTGCTTCTTTTATAATCTTCAAAGTAGTTTCTACTGAATTTGTTACAACAAAAAGGTCAAGATCCTCTTTCTCGATTGTATGGTGTATATCTATCATATTTTTAACTAAATAGTCCTTAAAAGGATTCCAGAAATCTTTTCCGTATAGTATTATCGGAACACTTGGAACTTTCTTTGTCTGTATTAGTGTTAGAAGTCCAAATAGCTCGTCAAAGGTTCCGAAACCTCCTGGAAAGAAAATATATGCTTCTGCTGCAAAATTAAGCATAGTCTTTCTAGTGAAGAAATAGTCAAAAGTCACATTCTTTGTTGTGAATTCATTCGTATGCTGTTCATTCGGTATTACTATATTTAATCCAATTGAATTTCCTCCAGCTTCTTTAGCACCTTGATTAGCTGCTGCCATGATACCAGGACCACCACCAGTGATTATTGTGTATCCTAACTCCTTCACTATTCTTTCTGAAAGATGTCTTGCTTGCTCATAGTGTGAACTAGCAGGTGTAAGTCTTGAAGAACCAAATATTGTTACTGATTTTCTATAGTTTTTGATAAACTCAAAACCTCTTCTAAATTCATTGGTAATATCATTTATATGAGTATCAATATTTTCATTGATCATCTCTACAGTCAATTCTTTTTCATTAAGCATGCTAAATATTGTATCACATGTTATTATCATTTTATATATGGAATTTCATATACAAAAAGAACTTAAAAACGGTAGGGGGAGGGTTGGATTGATCAAGACCACACATGGGGAAATACAAACCCCAGCTTTTATCGTTGTCGGTACCAAAGCTACGGTTAAAGCCTTAACCGTTGAACAAGTAGAGATTCTTGGAGCCCAAGCTGTACTTGCAAATACATATCACCTATATCTTCAGCCTGGTGATGATTTGGTGAAGAAGGCTGGGGGACTGAATTCATTTATGAAATGGAATGGACCTACATATACTGATTCCGGTGGATTCCAGGTTTTTTCTTTAGGTGTTGCTCTTGATAGCAAGGTATCTAAAGTTGCCGATACTTCAGTCGTTATGGAAGAAAAAAATGAAGCTAGTGGAAAGCTAGTTGAGATTGATGAGGATGGTATTACCTTTAAATCAATCCTTGATGGTAGCTCTCACAGATTCACTCCAGAGAAGTCTATAGAAATACAGCACAATATTGGTGCAGATATAATATTTGCATTTGATGAATGCACATCACCTCATGCAAGTTATGAATATCAAAAGGAAGCTATGGACCGTACTCATAGATGGGCAGAGAGATCACTCAAATATCATAAGTCGAAGGAAGAAAGCAAAACTCAAGCTCTTTTTGGTATCGTTCAGGGTGGAAGGCATAAAGATTTAAGGGAAGAGAGTGCAAAGATAATCGGAGCAATGGATTTTGATGGTTTTGGTATTGGCGGTTCGTTTGATAAGGAGGATATATACAATTCTGTTGGTTGGGTGAATGATATTCTACCGAAGGGTAAACCAAGACACCTTTTAGGTATAGGTGAGCCAGTTGATCTTTTTGGTGGTATTGAAAATGGTATTGATACATTTGATTGTGTTACCCCTACTCGTATTGCCCGTAATGGTGCTCTATATACCAGAGATGGTCGTATTAATATTCTAAATGAGAAGTTTATTAATGACTTTTCAAAGATTGATTCTGAATGTAAGTGCTATACTTGTATAAACTATACCCGAGCATATATATCTCATTTGTTTAGAGCAAAGGAAATGCTTGCTGCAACACTAGCATCAATACATAACTTGTATTTCATAGTTAACTTAGTTAAAGAAATTAGAACATCAATGCTAGAGGAGAGATTCGATGATTTTAAGAAAAAATTTTTGGAGAGATACTATAATAAAATATAATAAAAAAGCCCTCCGCAAGTGTGGTGCTGTAAACCACGGGGCCGAGAGACTTCTTCATGGAGAATAATAGCAGATATGGTATATGTGTCAATAACTAAATCTCCCTCGGTCTATAGTCATTTGGTGCATGAGCAAGGAACCACTCAATCTGCTCTTCTGGCAATAGTCCTTCTTGTGCTCCAACGTATTGAACTACTGACATAGGATTTACTGGTGCCCATACTAGTGCTTCAAGTGGTGACTTGCCAAGCATTAAAGCTGCTACAAAAGTAGAGGAGAATGAATCACCACAACCAGTTCTCTCAAATGGTGGTTTTGGATCAGGGTATTCTGGCATGAAATAGAAATGATCACCATCAAGCATGTATGATCCCTTTGGTCCGTCAGTGATCAGAACTATCTTTGGACCATTTGCATGTATTTCAGCTAGAAGTACCTTTATATCCCTAGTTTCAGTATGAAGAATTCTCTGTGCCTCTTCAACATTACAAATAAAGACTTCAGTTCTTTTGTATATATCTTTCAATTCCTTTATGCCCAATTTGATTTGAAAGGTTCCTGGTTGGAAGGCGAGTTTAACTGATGCATTCTCTTTTAAATACTCACTAATTTCCATATGAAATTCCTTTGAATTAGATCCTAATGAACTTAGATATATCCATTTCGGATTCTTCTTTATGGTCGGTAGTCTATATTCATAATCAGTATGATTAATTAATATTGTTCTATCTGATTCATACCATAAAACAAAATGATAGTTTGTTGGTTTACCCTTATTAACCTTTGCATATCTTACATCTACCTTTTCTTCTACAAGTTTTGCTAGACAATCTTTACCGTTCTGATCATCACCGACATTTGTCATAAGTCCTGATCGTATACCTAGTCTCGATACTGCGACCGCTGCATTAGCTGAATTACCTACACCTTTAACTATCTTTACATATTCAAATGGAACCTTATCGCCAAACTTCATGCATAGTTCACAGTTCTCTGTATCAACTCTGCAATGTACACTTGCTTCTTTTAGACGGATAAAAGCATCTGTAGTGATATCCCCAATTGCTAGAAAATCTATATTTTTATCGAACATATGTGCTAATATTATAGCATGAAGAATTCACTGAAAGAATGCATAGCAAGTGCAAAAAGCAGAGGTGTTGCAATTGGTCATTTTAATATTTCAAATAGTGATGGTTTCTGGGCAGTTGTATTGGGTGCAAAAGAATTAAAACTTCCAGTTATTATTGGTGTATCTGAGGGTGAAAGAGATTTTATTGGTGTTAGGGAGATTGCTGCTATGGTTAAGTCATATAGAGAGGCAACTGGGCAGCCAGTTTTCCTTAATGCTGATCATACATACTCATTTGATAGGGTTAAGGAAGTTATAGATATTGGATACGATTCGGTTATCTTCGATGGTACTGAGCTTTCAATGGAAGAGAATGTTGCAATTACGAAAAAGTGTGTTGAATATGCTAGAAGTGTTAATCCAAATATTATAGTTGAAGCTGAGATTGGCTTTATCGGTAAATCATCAAAGATACTGGATTCAATACCTGATGGTGCGCAAAGGTTAACTACAGTTGATGAAGCTATAGATTTTGTAAGGCAGACAGGTGTAGATATGTTAGCCCCAGCTGTTGGTAATATTCACGGTATTGTTAAAGGTGGTGAACCAGATTTAAATATCGAAAGGATATCGGAGATCAGCAAGGCAGTTAACATACCACTAGTCCTACATGGTGCATCTGGGAATTCAAATAGTGATATTATCAATGCTATTAGTGCGGGTATTAATATTGTACATATTAATACCGAACTCAGAGTTGCCTATAAATCTGGATTAGTTAAGGCTCTACAAGATAATCCGGAAGAGATATCACCATATAAGTACTTAAAGTCAGCAAGACAATCAATGCAAAAAGTCGTAGAAGGGAAGTTGAAGTTATTTAATAAGAGTATATAATATAAACATATGTCAAACGTTGAATTTGAAACAGATTTTGATCCAAGTAAGCAGATAATGCAAAACCGTTCAAACCAAGCTAGTGGTTTAGCTGCTTTGTTGATGAAATTAGGTATCATAAAAGATGAGTCACAAGCAGGAGCAGTTATGCTTGGTATTATAGTTATAAATCTAGCAATCATGGCCTTTGTTATATATTACTTCTTCTTTTAATTAAAAATATATGGATAAAAATTCAAATAAAATCAAATTACCTGCATCAATATATATAGTGATGGTTGCAACTATAGTGGCTAACGCTTTAGCTACATATCTAATAGTTACATACCTTTCATAGCTATATATTTTGACTTTTTCTACATTCTGTATATAATAGACCGACATGATTACATTAACTGTTGAACCAAGAGATTTAAAGGTAAAGCCAGAAGCTTTAAGAGAAATGGGTAAGTTACCTGTTGTATTTTATGGTCCAAAACAGAAGTCTACTTCTGCTACGGTTTCTACTATTGAATTCATTAAGACATATAAAAAGGCTGGTGAGTCTTCAGTTATCATTCTAAAAGAAGGTAACACCGAACATGAGGCACTTATACACGATATAGATGTACATCCAGTTACTGGAGCTCCAAGACATGCAGATTTTTATATTATAGAAAAGGGTAAGAAGGTAAAGGTAAACGTACCTCTAGTATTTGAAGGTATTTCACCTGCTGTTAAGGATAAGGGAGCTATTCTAGTTAAGGTTGCTCGTGAACTTGAAGTCGAGTCCTCACCTCGTGAACTTCCACATGAACTTAAGGTAGATATCTCATCTCTAGTTGAATTTTCAAGTGTTATACACGCTAAGGACATCAAACTTCCAGCTGGTGTAGAACTAATTTCTGGTGCTCTTGAAATCATCGCTTCTGTTGCGGAGGCTAAGGAGGAAATTGAAGAGACAAAACCTATCGATATGTCAGCAATTGAGGTTACAAAGAAAGGAAAGGAGGCTAAAGAAGGTGAAGAGGTCCCAGAAGCAGCTGATGCTAAGAAAGAAGAAAAGAAGGCCTAAGGCCTTCTTTTGCTATATGGTACAATATGTACATGAATATCGTATTCAGGACGCTTATAATCTCTGCATTCATTTTTCTTCCTGTGTTTTCATATGCCCAGTCAAATGAGACTGTTGATCAAAGAGAGGCGAGACTAAAGGCCGAGTTGGCACAAGTTGAAAAGGAACAGGCTGAGACTGAAAAAGTTCTTGCACAAGCACAAAACCAAAGTGCTTCTATTACCCGTGATATTCTAATCCTAACAACAAAGATAAAAGCTGCGCAGCTAAATATTAAAGCTAAGAATCTACTGATTGAAACATTAGGAAAGGATATTAATAACAAGCAGGCAAAGATTGAGGATTTGGAAGGTCATATAAAAAGAGGTAAGGAAACTCTTTCACAGATAATGAGAAAGAATAATGAAATAAGTTCTGTGTCATTCATAGAATTCATTCTTTCTAGAAAGGATCTTTCAGATATATTTATAGATATAGACAATTTCCAATCTGTAGAAAAATCACTTAAAGATACGTTTGAGAATATTAGAAATGATAAAGCTAAAACCGAGACAGAAAAGAGTACTCTAAACACAAGGAAGAATCAGGAAATGGATGCTAGAGCTGCTATTGAAAATGAGAAAAAGAGTATTGAGGCTAATGAAAAAGAAAAGCAAAGACTGCTTAGTATAAGTAGGGGGAATGAGATTACCTATGCTCAGGAATTAGCATCAAAGAAAGCTAAGGCTGCTGAAATACGTGCGGCGCTGTTCTCTCTACGTGATACCGCAGCTATACCTTTCGAGCTTGCACTTCGGTATGCAAATGAAGCTTCTAAATCTACAGGTATACGACCTGCATTTCTGCTCGCAATTCTCACTCAAGAATCTTCATTGGGAAAAAATGTTGGATCTTGTTATCTAACTGACCCTAAAACAGGTGCTGGAGCTAGTGTAAAGTCAGGCAATACTTTTCCTAATGTGATGAAGCCAGGAAGAGATGTTGAGCCATTCCTAGAGATTACTCAATCTCTTGGTCTGGACTATACAAAAACACTAGTCTCTTGTCCGCAGTCAGTTGGTTGGGGAGGAGGTATGGGCCCAGCTCAGTTCATTGCTTCTACCTGGATGTTGTTTAAAAACAGAATAGCTAAAGCGTTAGGTATTAGTAATCCAAACCCTTGGAATCCAGAACATGCATTTATGGCATCCTCAATGTACCTTACAGATTTAGGTGCTTCTTCACAAAGCTACACCGCTGAAAGAAACGCAGCTTGTCGATACTATTCAGGTAAGATATGTACTGCTGGAAACATAAACATTACATATGGTAATCAGGTAATGGCTAAGGCCGAAAACATACAAAGAACCATGATTGACCCATTGCAAGGATTATGATAGAGTCTTGTATACATTAATTATATGAAAAAAGACATCCATCCAAAGGAATATAGACCAGTAGTATTCGTAGATAATTCAAACGGAGCTCAGTTTCTAATTTCTTCAACTATTAAAACAAAAGAGACAGTAAAGTATTCAGATGGTAAGGAATATCCTGCATACCATGTTGAAATCTCAAGTTCATCTCATCCATTCTATACTAATCAAGAAAAGACACTTGATAGTGCTGGACGTGTTGAAAAGTTCAAATCTCGTCAGTCAAAGTCATCTGCAAAGGCTTCTACAAAGAAGGCTTAGATGAATCTAGAGGAATATAAGAAAAATCATAAGACTGCATATCTAGCAGAAATATACGAAAAGCTTTTAAAGGATGAAGCTGAGATTTTTTCTATGATTGAAAAGGATCCTTCAATGAAGGAGATCGGGCAATCTGATCTAGATATGATTGCACTACAGAAGAAGAATACTGAGGAGCAGATAAAGGCAATTATCGATTCTGAAAAGGAAGTGATCGAATATCCAACGGAGCTAATTCTTGAAGTTAGAGCTGGTGCTGGTGGTGATGAGGCAAATATATTCGCACATGAACTCCTTGAAATGTATGAAAGATACTCAGAAAGTCAGGGTTGGTCAACTAAGCACCTAGATGATCTTACTCTCGAGATTAAGGGAAAGACTGTATACGACCAATTGAGATATGAGACAGGTGTACATAGAGTTCAGAGAATTCCAGCAACTGAAAAAATGGGTAGAGTTCACACATCTACCGCTTCAGTTGCTATATTACCGATTAGAAAGAAGGTTAAGTTTGAGATTAACCCAACTGAACTACACGTGGAATTTTCTCGTGCAGGTGGAAAGGGGGGACAGAATGTTAACAAGGTGGAAACTGCTGTAAGAATTGTTCATATTCCAACTGGTCTTGATGTGCGTGCTACAGCAGAGAGAAGTCAGTCGGCGAACAGAGAAATGGCGATGTCTATTTTGACAGCCAAACTTGCTGCACTAAAAGAAGAAGAGGAGGCAAAGAAATTTAGTGCAAATAGAAAGGATCAGATAGGTACTGCAGATAGATCTGAGAAGATTAGAACATACAATTTTCCTCAGGATCGCATCACAGATCATAGAATAAAAGAGTCATGGAGTAACATCCATACTATTATGGCAGGTAAACTTGACAGTATCATAGAAAAGTTGCAAGAAGCGAAGAAAAAGCAAGATAGTGATAATAACCTAGAAGATGGCGATAAAAGTTTGCAAAAGTAACCTCTATTTGTTACACTCTACTCTACACATTTATGGTAAACACAAACAATCCACGTATAGACAATATGTTCAAGGCAGGGGCTCATTTCGGCTTCTCAAAAACACGTAGACATCCAACAATTGCTCCATATATCTTTGGAGTTAAAAACAAGGTAGAAATATTTGATCTAGAGAAGACAGAAGTCCTTTTAGAAAAGGCTAAGGCATTTGTTTCCGGTCTAGCAAAGGAAGGAAAGACAATCCTATTTGTTGGAGGAAAGAGTGAAGCTCGTAATGCTGTAAAGTCTGGAGCACTTTCTCTAAATATGCCATATGTTGATGGACGATGGATTGGTGGTACACTAACTAACTTCATGCAGATTAGAAAGAGAGTTGAAAAGCTAGAAAGACTAACTTCAGAAAAAGAAAAGGGTGAATTGGCAAAGTATACAAAGAAGGAAAGACTACTAATCGACCGTGAGATTGCAAATCTTGAAAGATTCTTCTCTGGTATCGTTTCTATGAAGGATCTTCCTAAAGCAGTATTTATAATCGATCCTAAAAAAGAAAAGAGTGCAGTTAAGGAAGCTCAAGATATGGGTATACCTGTCATTGCTCTTGCTGGATCAGATTGCAACATTAAGGGTCTAGATTTCCCAATCGTTGGCAATGATTCATCACAGACAAGTGTACAATTCTTTGTACAGGAAATTTCAAAAGCATATTCTTCCGCAAAGAAAGTCTAGGTTGCTCATTGTGTTTTATTAGTTTAATTTTTTAATAAAATGATCACCACAGAACAAATAAAGGAATTAAGAGACTCAACTGGTATATCAGTAATGCAGTGTAAAAAGGCATTAGAGGAAGCAGGTGGAGATGTTGAAAAAGCTAAGGTTATCCTTCGAAAGAAGAGTGGAGAACTTGCTGCTAAGAAGAGTGATAGAACTTTTGGTGCTGGTATAGTTCAAGCATATGTTCACTCAACAGGTAGGGTTGCTGCTCTAGTTGAACTTGTATGTGAGACTGATTTCGTATCTGGTAATGATGAATTTAAAGCTCTTGCAAGAGATATTGCTATGCATGTTACAGCATCAAATCCAAAGTTTTTGAACAAGGATGAGATAACAGAGGAGGCTAAGAATACTGCTAAAGAGGTATTTATGAAGGAGGTAGAAGGTAAGCCAAAAGAAATGCAGGATAAGATTCTTGAGGGTAAGCTTTCTACATACTTTGGAGAAATGGTTTTGCTAAACCAGCCATATATTAAGAATCCAGATCTAACAATTGAGGCCTTGATACTAGCTGCTGGTCAGAAGTTTGGTGAAAAGATAGCGATTGCTCGCTTCACTCGTTTTGCTGTGCTAGAAAAATAAAAATCTGTTATGCCAATATATCTTGATCCCTCTATAATTTCATTCTACGTATCTTTTTTGGGAATCATAGGTATGATTGGTTTTAAAGCAGCTGAACTTCGTACTGGAAAAAAGTCTTGGATATCAAGATTGGCAGACAGAACAAATGATCGTGTTCATGCATATATAGCTAATGTTAGAACATACATCTCATATATCAATCGTAGAAGTGCACTTGCACTTGTTCAATGGATTGCGTATCATATTCTTTCGTGGGCACGTAATCTGTATATATGGGCATACAGAAAGGCGCATGCTCACGCTCCATCAAGAAAGATAATTGATATGGTTAGAGGAAAGGGTGAAGTGAATAGAAACGGAGGTTCCTCTTTCTACCTTAAGAGCATATCTAAGGATAATATAGAGGAGGAGGTGAAAAAATAATATATTTGAGGTATAGTATTAGTTAGTTGATTGCCACCTTAGCTCAGTTGGTAGAGCACTCGTTTTGTAAACGAGATCGCGTCAGTTCGAATCTGACAGGTGGCTCACTTATCAGAATATAATTTTAAATGCCGCAAACTTCAGGAAATGTCTAAAATGTAACGTTATCTTAAAAAATAGATTTAAGATAAAGTATTGTTCAAATAAATGCCAAGCTGGTCATCAGTTTTTAATGTATATAAATGAATGGAAACTTGGTAATGAGAGTGGAATGATTGGTATCACTACGAAAACAGTCTCTGGACACATAAGGACATATTTATTTAAGAAATATAATGAAAGATGTTCAATGTGCGGATGGAACAAAAGAAACCCAGTTACAGGCAGCATACCACTTGAAATAGACCATATAGACGGTAATTCATCTAACAATAAGGAATCAAATTTAAGATTAGTTTGTCCAAATTGCCATTCCTTAACACCTCACTTCAGAAATCTTAATAAGGGGAACGGTAGATCGTGGAGACTTAATAAAAATTTATAAATCTGATATAGTGTAGCTATGAAAGGTCATCTGCATCCTTTAAGTCAAATAATTCGGGAAATCCACACTATTTTCAAGGAAATGGGTTTTGAAGTAACTCTTGGTCCAGAAATGGAGAAGGAATTCTATAATTTTGATGCATTAAATATTCCCAAAGACCATCCAGCAAGAGATATGCAAGATACATTCTGGATGAAGCCACTTTCTGATAGGAAGGTTCTAAGAACGCATACAACTTCTCTGACTGCCAGAACTCTTGAAGAATACAAAGACAAATTTCCTGTTAGAAAAATATTCCCTGGCAAGGTTTTTCGAAATGAGGCTACTGATGTCACTCATGAAGCTCAATTCTTTCAGATCGATGCAGTTTGTGTAGATAAAAATGTTTCAATGGCCGATCTAAAGGGTGTGCTTACCACTTTCTATAAAAAATTACTTGGTGGTGATGTGGAGCTTCGTTTCAGACCAAGCTACTTTTCATTCACAGAGCCTTCTGTGGAGATTGATATAAAGTTTAAAGGTAAGTGGTTGGAAATGATGGGGGGAGGAATAATCAATCCAAATGTCTTCAGAATAGCTGGTGTAGATACTTCTAAATGGCAAGGTTTTGCCTTTGGCGGAGGTATAGATCGAATACTCATGGTTAAATACGGTATAGACGATATACGTCAGTTGTACTCAGGTGATTTAAGGTTCGTAAATCAATTCTAAAATGAAAATATCATATAATTGGCTACAAACATATTTTAAAGAAAAACTGCCAGATCCAGAAAAGATAGCAGAGTCTTTTACATTCCATGCATTTGAAGTTGAAGGTATTGAAAAGCTAGAAAATGATAGTGTGTTTGATATAAAGGTACTTCCTGATCGAGCTCACTATGCACTGTGTCATAAAGGTATCGCTCTTGAGCTTTCAGCTATTTTAAAATTAGAGTTAAAAAAAGTTGAGAAGAAGATTGCACCTATAACTTTAGAAAAAGAAGTAAAAATGGATGTGAAAGATACAAAAGCTGTTCCTAGATACGCAGCACGCCATATCGAAGGTATTGAAGTTGCTGAATCGCCACAATGGTTGAAGGATAGACTAGAATCTGTTGGTCAGAGAAGTATAAATAATATCGTAGATATAACAAACTATATTCTTTTGGATACTGGCCAACCACTCCATGCTTTTGATGCTGATAAGATAGATGGTGAGTTATCTTTCCGTTATGCAAAAAAAGGAGAGAAGTTAGTTATTCTGGATGATAGAGAGATTAATTTAGATGAAACTGTATTTGTAGAGGTTGATGATAAAAAGATTCTTACTCTGGCTGGAATCAAGGGTGGTAAGAATGGAGGTATAAGTAATAGTACTGAAAATATCATTCTTGATGCTGGAAACTTCGAGGCTACAATGATACGCAGAACTGCAACGAAATTTGATGTTAGATCTGATGCTTCAAAGAGATATGAAAATAATCTTTTACCATACTTCACCATTGATGCCTTAGAACAAGCCAGCTATATCATCGCAGAACTCTTTCCAAAGGCTAAAATAGGGAAGATTAATGATATATATCCAAGCCCCATCAAAAAAATCAAATTTGATGTATCAATGAAGGCTATAAACTCCTTGCTCGGAATCAATATTCCAGAAAAAGACATACTCGATATTCTAGAAAGGATTGAGGTAAAAGCCATAAAAAAATCAGATGAACTCGAACTCATAATTCCAGAATATAGAAATGACATAAGAGATCTTAATGATATAGCAGAAGAGATCGGGCGTATTTATGGTTATGATAAGATAAAACCAGCTTTGCCTGAGAATACAGGCTTCAAACCTCAGGTTGAAAAGACTTTTTACTATACTGAAAAAATAAAGAATATCTTAAGCGACTTTGGCTTTTCGGAAGTGTATACATACAGTCTGGTTTCAAAAGGTAACTATGAAATAGAAAAATCGCTTGCATCGGATAAAAACTTTCTACGCTCTGATCTTTCCGATGGAATCATTAAATCACTAGAATTTAATGCAAAAAATGCTGACTTACTAGGTTTGAATGAGATTAAAACATTTGAAATCGGCAAGGTTTTTCCAAAGACTGGTGAACAGACTTCACTAGCTATTGGAATCAAGAATATAAAAAAGAAACAGGAAAAAGAGAAAGAAAAGATTAAAAAGGTCAGAGATGAACTATTTGCAATCCTAAAAGCTAATTACAGTATTTTGTGTACCGTCGATGATTCAGGTGGAATAATCTCTGTAAACAACAAGGCAATAGGTATAACAAATAATGTGGAAGGAGTTCTTGAGATTAATCTAGATGCACTAATTACATCTTTGCCAGCCCCAAAATCATATGATGATCTGAACTTCATGAAAGCAAGTTCAATTGAATACAAGAAGTTTTCAACATATCCATACATTGTAAGAGATATCGCACTATTCGTACCTACAGGGTCAAAAATGGAAGAAGTTCAGAGAGATATTGCTATTGAAGTAAAATCATCTGCTGGCAAGCTTCTAGTAAAAGGCCCTGACCTATTTGATGAATTTGAAAAGGATGGTAAGAAGTCTTTGGCTTTTAGAATGATATTCCAATCTAGTGATAGAACACTATCTGATGAAGAGGTTAATGGATATATGGATAAGTTGTATTCTTTGGTTAAGGGAAAAGGTTGGCAGGTGAGGTAGGGTATGTTGTGTTGTTGTATTTTATCCGGATTTTTTCTATCTGATTTGTAAAAGAAAAGATCATCGCTTTTATACTTTGACCCAGCTTTGCCTATCTTAGCTGCTCCTGTTTTGGTCACGTATTCACTACCATACTACGTAATATTATATTGTCAATAGAGAAAAAACTGCCTAAATTTGGTATAATAAACACATAAAACAAACAAAATATGGCAAAAGATTCTGATAAAAAGAAAGATAATTACGGTGCTGATTCCATCCAAGTTCTTGAGGGTCTAGAGCCTGTACGTAAGCGTCCAGGTATGTACATCGGTACTACTGGTCCTGATGGTCTACATCACCTAATTACAGAAATATTTGATAACTCTCGTGATGAAGCCATGGGTGGTTTTGCTGATCGTATTGAAGTTGCACTTCTTCCTAATAACAGAGTTCGTGTTACTGATAACGGTAGAGGTATTCCTGTTGATGTTCATAAGACAACAAAGGTTTCTGCTCTTGAAACAATCATGACCGTTCTACACGCTGGTGGTAAATTCGGTGGTGACGAGAGTGGATACAAGGTATCTGGAGGTCTACATGGAGTGGGAGCATCTGTTGTTAATGCTTTGTCTGTATATACTCAAGTCTGGGTACACAAGGATGGTGATATATATACTCAGGAATATT
>CAYNAH010000014.1:0-13109 GCA_964395365.1 uncultured Candidatus Saccharibacteria bacterium
GATTACGGAAGACATACTCTTAGAATTGTAATTCCCAAAGCTGGATTAAAAGCATTTACATTCACATTTGGGTAATCAAAAACTAAACCGCACTAGCCGGTGGTGGCAAGTACGGTTTATTTGACAGCCTCAACATGATAGAAGTTTCCTGAGTAGCTGTACGAACTCCTTACTTTAAGTTTTTTGATAGTTACTGATCGATATCCAGCATCCAGTAGAATTTCACGAGCATGTTTAGGAACGAATTGCCTTTTGCAAAGCTGTTCGTAATGGCTGCACGGATTTTCAATAAAGGACAGGAAGCCTCCCTGCCTAAGTATCCGTTTGAATTCCCTGACTAGGTGCTCGATTCGTTCCGGGTATTTAAAACCAAAGCAGATCGATACTGCATCGAGCTCCCCTTCCTTGAAAAATGGGAGTGTATCTGTTTCCGTGACTTGATTAAGGTCACATTGAATCCTGCGCCAATGTGGGCACGGATGACGCTCCAAAGACTGCAGACAATAATCAAGGGCGATAACTTTTCTCTCGGGAGCATCAGCAAAATACGTTGTGTGTCCGCACATTGCCTCAAGTACTGCTCCTTTGTAGCGACCAAGTTTTTGAGTGATAGCATGTCGCACCTCACCTCCACCAGCATACTCTGCCAGCTGATATGCGTGTCTGGTCCAGACTTCAATGGGCAGTAATTGTTCATAAGGTTTTACCCTCAGACTCTTTAATTGCTCCAGGATTATTTGAAGATCTTCTTTCTCATCTGCAAGAAAAGCTTGCTCAAGTTGATGTGATAGTTCAACAGCCTTTTCTTTGTCATCCATGAATACATGGTAGTCTACCATCCAATGGTTCTCCATGACCCATTGTTCATGTTCATCCGTTCCAAATTCTGCATGTGTAAGTCTTGGAAGAAAAACATGACGATCGGGGGACGTTATTGTTCGAATCTTTTTTTCGGTAATTTCTCGATAACTAATCATATTACCCAACTCCTTTCTGTGTTGATTTTACTGTAATGGGAGGACTTTCATCCTCTGACTATTTGTTTTAGGCTAGCACATTAAGTATGAAAGGAGAAGTATGTGTTTACTAGCATTCTTTTAAGGCTCCGCGTCGTTTATGAAATAACTACCTATTTCAGAACGACCAGTGAATATCATTTTATCCTGAATTTGAAAGATTGTATTTATCCTTTGGTTCGTCCAACAAACGAACAGTTAACTATGGTTTAAGAAATGTTGATATCTTACGATTGACTCCTATACCCCTAGGGGGTATTATGTGTGCATATGAGACAAGATATTAAAACAAAAGCTATCCGCCGATTAAAAATTGTTGAGGGACAGATTAGGGGTTTGCAGAAAATGGTTGAGGAGGAAAAATACTGTATCGATATTATCACTCAAGTATCAGCTATTAAAGAGGCTCTTACGGGAATTGAGAACCTAGTTCTTGAAAACCACCTGTCTACGCACGTAGTCCACCAAATGAAGCATGGTAGTGAAAAGAAAGCCGTTGATGAAATCCTTAAGGTTTATGAGCTAAAGCGTAAATAAAAATATGAACCAATACACCAATACATATAGAGTTAAAGGAATGCATTGCGCCTCTTGTGCTGGAATTATTGAAAAAACTTTCAAGAAGACTGAGGGGGTCCACTCTGCTGAGGTAAACTATGGGACCGAAAAAGTAAAAGTGAATTTTGATAAATCAAAAACTAGTGTACAAGAGCTTTCAAAAAAAATTGAACCCCTTGGCTACTCACTCGCTTTAGATCAGGAGATGTCGCACGATCACGGTAGCCCGTCTGCAGAAGAAATGGGAATGTCTGCAGATGAACATGCGGCACATCTTGGCCTCAATCAATCAAAGAAAGAGAAACTTATAGAAGTTGCAGATATGAAAGCAAAAGTGCTTTCGGCAATTCCTTTGGCAATTTTTGCTGCACTCGTGATGGCTTGGGATATTCTCGCTCAGTACAATGCCGTCACAGAGATGAACTACACGATCAAAGAGTTTATCCACCACCTTCTGCCAATTCTCGCTACGTATATTCTATTTGTTGTCGGCAAACCCTACCTCATGGGATTTTACAGATTCCTCCGATACGGCAAAGCAAACATGGATACGCTCATCGGTATTGGAACTACTGCCGCCTTTTTATACAGCTTTGCAGTAACTGCTTTTGAGGAAGCGTTGAGACCATTTATAAACGTTGATTACCAATACTACGATGTAACAATTGTAGTTATTACATTTATCGCTCTCGGTAAATATCTTGAGGCTCGATCAAAAATGAAGACTGGTGATGCTATAGAAAAACTTCTCAATCTCCAGGCTAAAACAGCTTTGATTATTCGTGACGGAAAAGAAATAGAAGTTTCAGTGAGTGATGTAAAGCAGGGCGATTTAATTATAGTAAAGCCTGGTGTAAAGATTCCTGTGGATGGCGTCATAACTGAAGGAAGTTCATATATCGATGAATCAATGGTTACCGGAGAGCCTATGCCAACTCAGAAGAAAATCGGAGACAGCGTAGTATCTGGAACTATAAACACAAGTGGTGCATTTACATTCAAGGCAACAAAAGTTGGGTCTGAAACTCTTCTCGCTCAAATCATAAAGATGGTTGAAGATGCTCAAGGTAGTAAAGCTCCAATCCAAGCACTTGCAGATAAAATATCAGCAGTCTTTGTCCCGATTGTTCTTGTAATTGCTTTTCTAGCTCTTGGTACATGGCTCATCTTCGGTTCCCAGTATCTAGGATTCTCTCAAGCTCTCTCATTCGGCTTGGTATCGTTTGTCGGTATTCTTGTGATTGCTTGTCCCTGTGCTCTCGGTCTAGCTACACCCACAGCGATCATCGTAGGAGTTGGTAAAGGTGCAAAGGAAGGCATTCTAATTAAAGATGCAGCAACACTTGAGAAGCTCCATAAGGTAAATACCGTGGTAGTTGATAAGACAGGGACCATTACTAAAGGTAAGCCGACACTTGTCGATATACAAAATCTTTCTAACCTAAAGGACGAAGAACTTGTTTCAATCCTTGCTTCACTAGAAAAGAAATCAGAACATCCGATCGCACATGCCATAGTGAGCTACGCAAATGAAAAAAATATTTCCATATCCGAAGTTTCAAACTTTGAAGGTATTCAGGGTAAAGGACTAAAAGGAACGATTGGTGACATAGAATACTTTGTTGGCAATGCGAAGCTCGTAGGTGATCTAAAAATTCCCTTCGATGTAACAAGACTCAATGAGTACACTTCTCAAGGCAAAACTCCTGTCATTCTTGCTACCAAAGAGAAGGTCCTCGGCTTTGTTATGGTGGCTGATGAAATAAAAGCTGAGTCAGTGGAAGCAGTAAGGAATCTTCATACCCTTGGTATCAAGGTGGTTATGCTTACTGGTGATGATGAAAAAGCAGCTAAGTATATTGCTTCTCTTGTGGGTATTGACGATGTTGTCGCCCATGTTCTGCCACAGGACAAGCTCGCTAAGATAAAGGAGATTCAATCACAGGGTCGGATGGTTGCAATGGCTGGTGATGGTGTAAATGATGCGCCAGCACTCGCACAGGCAGATGTTGGTATCGCTATGGGGACTGGAACCGATGTAGCGATCGAGTCTGCTGGTATCACACTTCTCGGTGGAGATATTTCAAAACTTGTGAAAGCAATTAAGCTCACAAAGATCACCATGAGAGGAATTAAGCAGAACCTGTTCTGGGCGTTTATCTACAACATTGTTGGCATACCTCTTGCAGCAGGAGCTCTATATCCAGTCTTCGGCTGGCTCTTAAACCCTATCTTTGCAGGGTTTGCTATGGCCATGTCGTCAGTGTCAGTCGTGTCGAACTCACTTCGTATTAAATATAAGAAATTATAATTAAAATGAATACACAAACACAAAAATATACTTTCCACGTACATGGCATGCACTGTAATGCGTGTGCACTCATGATAGAAAGTGAGCTTGGTGATCTGCCGAATATTACCCATGTTAAATCGGATCTCAAGAGTCATTCGGTAGAAGTAAATGGAGACTTTGGTGACAAGACACCAGAGCAGATCGCAGAAGAGCTCACAATTCCACTTAGGTCTCATGGCTATACTGTTTCAATTGAAAGACAGCAACATAATACTAAATGGTCAGACTTCGGAATCGCTATTCCTATGGCAGTCAGTTTTGTCATCTTCTTTGTAGTGCTACAAAAAACGGGAATAGTAAATCTGGTTAATGCTGGAAATGTAACTTATGGTTCGGCATTTGTGATCGGTATTATTGCATCACTTTCAACTTGTATGGCTGTTGTTGGTGGATTAGTCCTCTCAATGTCAGCTACGTTTGCAAAAGAAGGCGACAAAATAAGACCTCAGCTTATGTTCCATGCCGGTCGTATAGTTTCATTCTTTATTATTGGTGGAGTGATAGGTGCGATTGGATCAGCATTTACGCTTAACGCTTCTGCTACGTTTATTCTAGGTTTGATTATAGGAATAGTTATGCTCATTCTCGGTATTAATCTTCTAGATACTTTTCATTGGGCAAAGAAATTACAGCCGTCAATGCCGAAGTTTATCGCAAAGTATGCGCATGGAGTATCTAAGTTCAATCATACTTTGACTCCTCTACTTGTTGGTATCGCCACATTCTTCTTGCCGTGTGGATTCACTCAATCAATGCAGCTTTATACACTTACCACTGGAAGTTTCATTACTGGTGGATTGACCATGCTTGCATTTGCGCTTGGTACGTTGCCGGTCCTAGCCCTCATAAGCTTTAGTTCATTCAGTATTCAAAAAAGTTCGAAGGCTGGAATTTTCTTCAAAACAGCTGGACTGATAGTGATAATTTTTGCGCTCTTCAATCTTATTAATAGCTTGGTCGTGATTGGAATCATATCACCAGTCTTTAATTTCTAGTATAATTACAATAATGAAAGCAACTATCATTTCAATTATCATCGCAATAGCCCTCATTGGTGGAGCTTTTATGCTTACCAACAATAACGGTAATACTGAACAGGGAGGAAATGTGAACCATGTGAGTATTATAGATGGAAAGCAGATTGTAGAAATAACTGCTAGAGGTGGATATCAACCACGAAAGAGTATTGCTAAGGCAGGTATCCCAACAATCATTCGATTCAATACAAATGGAACCTTTGATTGTTCATCTTCAGTACGTATTCCAAGTATGGATATAAGCAAGTCGCTTCCACAGACCGGTTCAACTGATATTGATATTGGAACACAAAAAGTCGTGACTCTTCAGGGAATGTGTGGAATGGGTATGTATCAGTTTGAGGTCGAATTTCAAAGCTAATCTTATTTTAGTTTTTGATTAACTTGTACAAAATTAAATACCAGAACTACCCTCTCAACATGCTGAACTATGCAAGATAAAAAGATGCCATTCTATGACATCTTTTTATTTCTCTGCTCCCTTTCGTGGACGAATTCAGAACTGTGAACTGGCATAAAATTCAAAGAGAATTGGAGAAAAGTGATATCTTTCAGTTATTTCCCAGACCATTACTTCAGAACCCCTAAGTACCTATATCTTTGCGGGGTAAAAAATAATTGACTTATTTTTTTACATCATTTATTATTATCTCATAATTTTGACAAATAGGGGTGGTTCCCTCATAAAGCAAACACAAAACAGTAGTCCTGTTTCGAGAACGGCGTAGGTCTTAAAAAACCATGCGCCAAAAGCGTATCACTGAAAAGTGTTTGCGCCTGCGCCGTTCTTGGTACGGGATTTTTTCGTATCAATAAAAACACTCCAGCTTCTGGGGCGTTAAAGTAAGCGATTTGGTTCGAGACTAAGTTAAATTAAGGGATGGAGGTTATTACTCCGATTAAATCCCTAAGAGGCGTGTGCGCACATCTCCTCACATAAACTGCAGTTTATATTCGCTATTTTAATTCCTCAGCCTTTCTGGGGTGTTTTTATTACAAAAATATATAACCTTGTGGCTATATTATACTCTTTAAATAGGTCTTAATACTAATTCTTGTTGGGGACAAAGTCAATTTCTCGTTTTAATAATATTTCTCTAGGATTAGAACCGTTTACTGGTCCAACTACTCCTTCTTGCTCGAGTGTATCCATGAGTTTCGCTGAACGTGAATATCCTATACCAAGCTTTCTTTGAAGCCATGAAGTTGATGCCTTACCACTAGCAATTACCATATTTTTTGCTTCTTCATACAAACTATCCTCGATACCTTCCTCATCACCATCATCTTGAGAATAAAAAGCCCTTCCAGATTCTTTTAATTGTAACATAACATCTGTAAATTGAGAATTTTGTTTTTCAGAGATTCTATCTATCTTTTCCGATAATTCCTCAACCGTCTTTTGTAGTTTTTTGATTTCTTCTTTTGAGAACATAGATATATTATACCTTGATATTCTCCCAAATGTAAATTAAAGTAAAGAATATGAGATATATACTACCTGATACAGCCAAGCAAACCATTAGCTTTTTTAAGGATTTTGTAAGGCGGAATGATGTCCAGAAATTTGTCACAAGACTCCGCTCAGAGTTAGGTATGCCTGAAAAAGGTATTAAATATACCGATGAAGATGAGAATATCCTTTTTGTTGAGAAAGATGAGACTCTCTGGTACACACCACTTAGACTTATTAGGTTAACGAAAAGAAGTAAAGCTGAGCTCTCGGTAAAAATTACCAAAAGTTGTAATGATTTTTTAGACAGGCAGGATTTTGAGAAAAGTTTTTTCATTTCTAGTTTATTGAGGTTATATGTAATTTTTGATGAGATTGTGCCAGTAGTTTTTGAGGACATGCAAACAGTAAACGATTTGTTAAAATTCAGTGATTTAAAATTTGACTTAAATTTCTATTCAAAAGAAACCCCAGAGCTTTTGAGACGTATGTTTGATGATTTTGAAAATAGTGCTAAAAAATATCCAATAATATTATCAATTAATCCTGTAGTTTCAAAAAGACAAATTGTTGATTTTATCGATAAGAATTGGTGGTATATAAAATCAGCTGAAAAACGTGGTAATAAATTAGGAAATTTACTCGTTGGAAAAAGGAGAAAAGATGATTTAAAACTTAAGAGAAATGATTTTATATACGAAAATCGACATCTACCTAGGAAAGAGATAATGAGACTAGTTAATGATAAGTATAATGAATCAATAGAATATGGACTTGTAGGAAAAATAATATCACTAGAAAAGAAAAAGCGTGAAAACAAGTAATTGCAGATAGTTTCTGGGGTCATTTATTTCTTATACTTTAATTAACGTAAAGAATATCCTGAAGACAATCCTTCGGGATTTTATTATGCAGGATATCGTCTCAATAAAAGAAACTAAAAAGATTTTCAAAATAGACGAACTATCTCTTGTAGACCAGCAAAGATTGGTCAGTGCTTTTGTATGGCTCATAGAGGAAGACAAGAAACAAAATCCTGAACTTTATCAGATTAAAAAACAAAACAATGATTGATACAATATGCCTTCTTATTCCAAAAGACCAAATGAGATACCTTTCAGAAGTGGCTAGTTGGGAGCTGTATTCCAAGACAGACCAGTATGCAAAGTTTGTCCGCAACCCAAGCAGAACCGAAAAAGAGACAGAAAAATACTTCCCACGACTTACTGGATATAAACGCCAATTCTCGCAAGAAGCGAATGTGCGAGTGGAGTTTTCAGTACCCAAACTTCTTTACTCGAACAACCTAGAAGAACTTGAAGACAAGGACTTTTCAAAGGTAATTGAATCTCTACAGGACAGATTAAAAACAATGGGCGTTATGGTTACAAAATCAGTACTTGAAAACGCCTCTGTAAGCTCGGTCCATTTCTCAAAGAATATAGTGCTTCAAGACGGATACACAGTAAGCCACTTGATTTCAGAAATGAACAAAGTAAACCTGAGAAAGAGTTTTGACTTTGCCAAGACAAGATTTATCAATGACGGACAGAGCTTATATGCTCACACAACCTCGCATCAGTTAGTTATTTACGATAAGGTTTCCGACTTGAATAAGGATAAAAAACGAGCGATAGACAAGAACCAAACGCTCTACCAGAGAAGTTTATTTGCGGAACTGAACAAAGAAGACGAACAACAAGAAGTAATACGCTTTGAGATACGCTTGAGCCAAAAACAGAAAATGAACAAGGTCCTTGAAGATTTGGGTTATCATAAAAACCCAGTTTTCAAGCAAGTGTTTAATGCAGAAATGAGCAAGAAAGTCGTAACAGATTACTGGAAAAAACTTATCAAGGAACGCAATCTTGGACTATTCTCCTTGTCTGTAAGCATCAAGGATATACTGCGGACTTTGTTTCTGGCTGATAAAAAGCTCAAACCAAAGCAAGCAATATACCTACTTGGATTGTTTATGCTTGCGAAAGACGAAAATGGAATGCGACAACTGCGAACTATTATTGCAAAGCGGTCCCACGATAGGACTTGGTACAGAATTGCAAAAGATATGCAAGAAGCCAGCGAGCTTATAACGAAAAATAAACTCCGAGATTGGGTTACTCAACTAGATAAACAATTTGACGAGTACAAGCCATATAAGCATAAAAAGATGTCCACTGATTAAAAATTGCCATGTAAAGCGTTGTAAAGTATAATTATTAGGTAAACGAAGATAAAATTATGAAAGATAAACCATTTTATAAAGCTGAGGACCTTGCAGAGTTACTAGAGGTAAACATTATGACTATTTACCGCTACATCAAAGCTGGTCGCTTAAAAGCGCACAAACTGGGCCGTGAGTTTCGGATTGAAAAAACTGAGTTTAGCAAGTTTCTTAATAGTATAAAAACTAGGTAACTATATGCAGTGGGTTATTCTAATCATTATAGGAATAGTATGGGTAATATCAAAAGCATCTGAAGGTGCTTCAAATGTTAGTGCTTCAATTGAAAAGAAACGGACCTTTAATGACGAAAGAAATAGAAAATACAAAGAACGTTTTATAGACCCTTCAAAAAGCTTATTTCAAAGAAATCAAGATATTATTTCAGCTTTTGAAAGTAAAATAACTAATCATGACTATAGGTCCTATCGTTCATATACAAACTACTATATTGAAAACGAAACCAGAGACTGTATAAATGAAATATGCTTAGCTGAAGGAAGAATGGACATTCAACCCTCATCTGCCTATCTTTCAAATTGGATAAGTAGTGCTCCAAAAGAATGGGTTGAACTTGCTAGGCAAATTGAACAAGTTTTTTCTAATAGAAAACAAAAACTTTCTCAACTAGATAGTGAAATCTCTGATGTAAAAAAGAAGCTACAAAGCCAGAAAAGTAATAAGGAAAGCCCTTCCAAGGTTAGAAAAATTGCAAAACGAGATTTTGAAAAAAATGTCTGTATTGATGAGGTGGAAGATATACTTACTCCAAATAATTTAACTTGGTCAGATAAGGAAAAAAATATAATAAATTATGAAGGTAAGTATAAAAAATTCCCTATCTTTGTAAATGAATTGGACCATAGTTCTATCAGTGGTTTGAATAGAGAAATTGATGAATACAATGAAGAACAAAAAAGAGATGTTGAAGCTCACAAGAAAAATCAGACTTTCTTTAGTGAACTATTTGAAGGGTATAAAAAAGGATTGAAAGATAAGTTCATTGAAAGATTTGATTTTGTATTAAATGATATTGAATTACCAACTTCATTACCGAAGATGTGGGAAATTGATTTTGACCCAGAACAATTTATTGCAATCTTGGAAATAAAACTTCCCGATATTATTCATAATGAGGTTTATAAAAATGTTAAGTTAAAAAACGGGACAGTAAAAAAACCCTTAACGCAAAAAGAAAAAAGAGATTTAGTTCCCACAATACATCCAGCAATTATATTGAGAACAGCGTATGAAGTTTTCAGAAATGATATTTCAAACAAGATAAAACTTTTGGTTGTGAATGGCTGGGTAGAGTTTGATAATCCTGCTACTGGGCTTAGAACAAAAACTTATACTGCTTCGTTGACTGTAGAAAAAGAACAAATAATAACTTTGAACTTATCAAAATTAGAGCCATTATCTGCCTTTAGTGCTTTGAAAGGAAAATCTGCAGGTAAATTGATAGACATCATACCAGTATCTCCTGTAATGTCTTTGGATAGAAAAGATAAAAGATTTATAGAAACAAAAGAGGTTCTAAGTAAAATGGATACTCAAACAAACCTTGCTTCTATGGATTGGCAAGATTTTGAAAATCTAATTGCAGAGTTATTTCAAAAAGAGTTTTCAGAAGAAGGCACTGAAATAAAATTAACTCAATCAAGTCGTGATAAAGGAGTTGATGCTATTGTTTTCAACCCTGACCCAGTTAGAGGAGGTAAATATGTAATCCAAGCCAAGAGATACACAAACACAGTTGATGTAAGTGCCGTAAGGGATTTGGTTGCCGTTGTAGCTCACGAAGGGGCTTCTAGGGGTATTTTGGTAACGACTAGCACATTCGGAGCAGATGCCTATGCCTTCGTTCAAAACAAGCCGATAACATTACTAGATGGCTCAAAGTTACTTGGTTTATTAGAAAAGCACGGATACAAGTTCAGAGTTAATTTAGCTGAAGCAAGAAAGTTGTTTCCGCATAACCAAAAGTATTAAATTATGAAAGCAATAAATGTCTCACGAGTATCAACAGAAGAACAAAAGGAAGCTGGAAACTCGTTACCTGCTCAAATTGAGCGCATAGACAGTTATTGTAAAAAGAAATCATTTGATGTTATTAAATCGTTTAGCTTTGACGAAAGTGCCTACAAGGATAAGCGAGATGAATTTGATAAGTTACTTGAGTATGTTCAAGAGAGAGCCAAGAAAGAAAAAATTGCGGTTTGTTTTGATAAAGTGGACCGACTTTCAAGAAGTGTCTTTGATAAGCGGGTTGGTACACTCTACGAAATGGCTGTAGCTGACAGAATAGAACTTCACTTTGTATCAGACGGGCAGGTTATCAATAACCAAATGTCTGCAGTTGAGAAGTTTCAGTTCGGTATGAGCTTAGGACTAGCTAAGTATTACTCTGATGCTATCGGCGACAATGTAAAAAGAGCGTTTGAACAAAAGCGAAGAAATGGCGAATGGACAGGAGCTGTTCGTTTGGGTTATTTGAATGTGTCCCTAGATGCAGAAAAAAGATTGCGTAAGGATATTATTCTTGACCCTGAACGAGGACATTTGATACAGAAAATGTTTGAGTTATATGCTACAGACCAACACTCACTTGAGAGCATAAGAAATAAAATAACCGAGCTTGGATTACACACTCTCAAGGGAAATAAGCTATCAAAAAGCGGTGTCGAGAACATTCTAAACGATAGTTTTTATTGTGGAATAGCTATATCAAAAAAGTATGGTCCCTATGCTCACAAATACCCCAAATTGATTACCAGTGAACTCTTCGAGAAATGCCAGCAGGTACGCACCAAACGCAATAAAAACCCTTATAAGGTGGTTTCAAAGGATTTTGTATTCAAAGGTTTACTCAGGTGTCAGAACTGCGGCTGTTCAATGAGTGCTGAAATAAAGATAAAGCCAAGTGGGCTAACTTTCACTTACTATTCCTGTACTAATGCTAAAGGTATTTGTAAACGAGTATATGTACCAGAAAAGGACCTCCTGAAGCCCGTATACGAGATCCTAGAACGATTTGAGACCATTACAGAGGAAGTACAGAACCAGCTTGTAGACAAACTTAGAAAGAGTACCGAAATGGAAGTTGTATTCCATAAGGCACAAATAAATCGCATACAAACGGATTATAACAATCTTAAAGTTAAGCAAGACCGATTACTTGATGCTTATATGGACCAGAGTATTACTAAGGATATTTATGACAAGAAACATCAAGAATATCAGGACCAAATACAGACCCTTGAAATTGAAATGTCTGAACATTCAAAAGCAGATTACGATTATCAAACTACCATTGCTACAGTGCTTTCTGTAGCACGTAGAGCAAAAACAATTTTCGATAATAGTTCTGAACCAGCACGAAAAAGAGCATTTTTGAGTTACTTACTTCAGAATCCAACTGTAAACGGAAAAAAGCTATGTTTTTCAATAGCTTCTCCGTTCAATTTAGTACTAGAACTGACTGACAGTCCTAACTGGCTCCGGCGGCAGGGATCGAACCTGCGACCAATCGCTTACGTATCCTCCACTATTACTAATGGTACGGACTATATCATCTCCATAAGCTAACCTCGTGTATTTCGCTTTTAGGGGTGAGGGGCTTCCCATCTTTTGAAAGATGGTACTCCCTTTCGGGATAGTCTCTACACCTTCATCTATTTCACTAGATGCTTGGCTCGGTATTGCCCTATTTAGGGTTTCACCGAATTCACCTCATTTGTCAACCAGAATTTCTTCTGGAAGCTGCTGTATGCCAGCACCGACTTCTCTATGACAATTGGCACAAAGTAAGACGCATTTATCTAGTTCAGCTTTAACTTTGTTCCAGGATCTAGTATAGCCTTTGTCACCGATACCAAATTCCTTTTCATTACTTTTGATATGGTGCAATTCTAATGCTCCTTGAAACTTGTTATAGCCACACAACAAACACTTTCCTCCTTTATACTCAATCGACATAGCTTTAACCTTACGCCGTCTTTTTGCAACAGCTTTTATTAAGGCTTCTCTTCGGTCCGCATACTTTCTCCTATCTGGCATAATTAAATAAATTATACCAGATAAGATCGTTTACAGGCGACTGCTCTACCGCTGAGCTACACCGGAATATATTTCTTTTTAACGAACATTAGATATACTATCAGATATGTACATAAAAGTGAAGATTACCACAAAGGCCAGAAAGGAGGTTGTAGACCAGACATCAAACGACCATTTTGATATATCTCTTAAGGAAAAAGCTGAGAATAACAGGGCGAATGATAGGTTAATTGAGATAATGAAGGAGAGATATCCTAATTCAATAATACGAATAGTATCTGGCCATCATTCACCTAGCAAGATACTGAGCATAGATAACAAAACTATGCCCAATGAGTCTTAATATACTCTGATGTCTCACTCATAGAAAAAGGTTGAGTACTATTCCCTACTCTTACATAGAAATCCT